>JAOADM010000218.1 GCA_026417315.1 Limisphaera sp. | reverse complement strand
ACACATCACCGTCTAAAGTGCCCCTGTTCGCTCGGCAAGCTCCAAACGGACCATCCGGCAGCCGCGCTTGACAGCCGGCGGCAGGGGTTTCGACCTTCGGGCTTTCGTGTGGGTCCCACCCTGCCAAGCTGAAAGTGCCTTGGCAGGGTGATGACAAAGGGGTGTTCTGCGACAATGAGCCTCGATTGATCCAGGAAATCCGCATGTTCTTCGTGGGCCAGGCCACTTTGTCAACACCCCGCCGGCCGACCATTGAAAATGGCACCGTTTCCCGTCTGCCAGGATTCTGGTGATTTCTTCCCGCCCGGGATCCGCGGCGGCCGGTTCTCTGCCGGGTCCTGCACCTTCAACACGGCACGTTTGTCTGCGGCCCCGGGGATGTTTACGGTCGGTGACCCCCGGTCCTCAGTAATTGGTCGGTAACCCCGCGGGTGCCCGGCGGGAGAGCGCGTCGCTACACCTTCTGCCGCCTACCTTCGCGGGTACGCTTGGGAAACCGGTAGCCGCCGCCGTCAGGAGGCAAACCCGGCATCTGAAACTCAACGTCCTTCGGGAATGCGGTTCCGGGGACGACGCAGCTCACCAACCCCGGCGCTGCAATCATGATGAGGGCGGCTCGCCTTGTGCCTCGGTTGCCTGCAGGCCATGCCAAACGACGGGCTCGGAACTCCCGGAGTCAGTGCAATCCCTCCGGCTCGCCCCGGCTCTGGCGGTCGCAAGAGCGCGAGAGGCAAAAGCCCGGGCGCCTGCGAAGGTTCAGGCTGCCGGAAAGTTCGGTCCCGCGCGAATTTGGGCGGAGGTGGAATCGGCTGCATGGTTTCCTGCCGCCGAAGCCACAACTGGCGGCGCGGATGCGGTTACCGACTCCACGGCCTCCATCCAATGGTCGGTTGCCTTAACGATGGGCTTCGACGCACACTGGGGTTCATGAACCGCACGTTGCGTGTGGGGGTCATCGGCACCGGGGCGTTGGGGCGGCACCACGCCCGGATTTACTCCGAGCTGGCAGCCGCCGGCGAGGCGGAGTTTGTCGGGGTCCACGATCTGGTGCCCGAGACAGCCGCTGAAGTCGCCCGCCGGCACGGGGTTCGTGCCTTCCCCACGTTTGAGTCGCTGGTGGAGGCCTGCGAGGCACTCAGCATTGTGACGCCCACGGTGACCCACTACGAGCTGGCCCGCCACTGTCTCAGCCGCGGCCGGCATGTGCTGGTTGAAAAGCCCATGACCGAGCGATCCGAGCAGGCGGCCGAACTGGTGGAACTGGCCCGCCAACACGGTTGTGTGCTGCAGGTGGGGCATGTGGAGCGGTTCAATCCGGTGTTCGACTACCTGCAGTCGGGGGCGCGCCAACCCCGGTTCATCGAAGTCCACCGGCTGTCCCCCTACCCGGCCCGTTCGACCGACGTGGGGGTGGTGCTGGATTTGATGATTCACGATCTGGACGTCGTGCTGGCGTTCGTAGCGGCGCCCGTGGTGAGCGTGGAGGCGGTGGGAGTGGCGGTGTTGAGCGGTTCGGAGGACATTGCGAATGCACGGCTTCGCTTCGCCAACGGGTGTGTGGCCAACCTGACCGCCAGCCGCGTCAGTCCCGAGCGGTTGCGAAAGATCCGGGTGTTCAGCGCCGGGCCGGACCCTTGTTACATCTCACTCGATTACCGGGCGCAGGAGGGCTTCATTTATCGCCTGGCGGGTGCGGACGAGCCCGAAAGTTCTGCGCTCAGTCGGCTGCTGGCCCTGGCCGGACGAGAGGCCACCGTGGTCACCGCTTATGCCGGCCGCAAGATCGTTCGCCAACCCGTCCCCCTCAACAAAGACGAGCCTCTCAAGCTCGAACTGCGGCATTTCCTGGAATGCGTCCGTGCCCGGCGGAGTCCGCGCGTGGACGGTCAGGCCGCCAAAGCGGCCCTGGATCTTGCCCTGGAGATCACCCGTCAGATCCAGTCAACCAAGCCTTGAGCGAATCGCTGCGTTTCGATATGCGCCCGTTCCGTATCCTGTTGATTGCCGGTGAACCCAGCGGCGATCGTCTGGCGGCCGAGCTGGTTGAGCAGCTTCGGCCCCGGCTGATCGAGTTGGGCGCCCAACCCACGCCGGAAACCCTGCCCCTGCGCACCGCGTTGCCGCCCGAGTTCTTCGGGGCCGGCGGCCGAGCCCTTCGGGAGGCCGGCGCGGAACTGCTTTGCGACCTCACCCGCTGGGCCAGCATCGGCCTGTTCGATGTCCTGCCCCGTCTGAAACACTACTACCGAGCGTTCCGGCAGCTCTATCAGGCGGCAGTGGAGCGACAGCCGGACGTAATTCTCGGCGTGGACTACGGCGCGTTCAACCTGCGCTTCGCCGCGGCCATCCGCCGATATCTCCGACGACGACAGGACTGGTTTCATCCATGGCAACCCGTGCTGGTCCAGTTCGTGTCGCCCCAGGTGTGGGCGTCCCGGCCGGGGCGCGCCGCCCAGATGGAGCGCACGCTGGACCTGTTGCTGAGCATCCTGCCGTTCGAGCCGGAATGGTTCGCGCACCGTGCGCCCCGACTACCAGTGCGGTTCGTGGGGCACCCGCTCGTGGACCGCTGGCCGGTCGGTGCCTCCAGCGTGCACCGTCCCAGCACCGCCGGAGCACCCCGGCTGGTCTTGCTGCCCGGCAGCCGGCCGGACGAGTTGCGTCGCCACGGCCCCTTGTTGGCCGCGACCTGGCGACGGTTGCGACAGCGTTGGCCCAACCTCGAGGGCCGCTGCGTGGTGCCCGATCCCTCCCTGGTGCCGATGCTCCGGCAAACCGAGTGGCCGGCAGAGGTGCCCGTCGAGGCCGGACCGGCCGCGCCTGCCTTGTGCCGGGCCGACCTGGCCCTGACGAAGTCCGGTACCATCACGCTGGAGTGTGCCCTGGCCGGATTACCGGCCATCGTTTTCTACAAAACCGCGGCCCTGACGTACCGGGTCGGGCGTCACCTGGTCCACGTGCGTCACCTCGCCATGCCGAACCTGTTGGCGCCGGAACCCGTTTATCCCGAGTTGGTGCAGGATCAGGCCACGCCGGAGCGACTTGCGGCCCTGATCGAGGAATTGTGGCTGGACGATGCCCGCCGCCTGCGCATCCGCGAAGCCCTCCAACAGGTGCGCGCCCGCCTCGGCCCACCCGGTGCCTGCGCGCGTGCCGCCGAGGCGATCGTGGAGTGCCTGCGCCGCAAGCCGACCGGCTTGCCCGTGCCGACGACAAGCGCTCGCGTCCTCCCTGCGGCGACCCTGGCCCGGGCGGCATGACACGCAACCGGGTCTCCACCCTGACGTTTCGCGTGGAGAAGAGCCGGCCGCCGCCGGCGAGGAAGCACCTCTGCCTACTCCCGGTCGAGGTGCCGAGCCAGGATCGGTTTGAGCGCCCGGACCGTGGCCGCCGGCCAATGGGCGCGATCGGTGAGAATCGCGTGGTCCAACGCGCGATGGCAGGAGCAACCCGGCGCGGTCGGGATCCGCGGGACCACGCGTCGGATCAGTTCCTGAGCCGTGGCCGCGTTGCGGCGCAGATACGACACCACCTGATCGACCGTGACGTGTTCGTGTTCATCGCTCCACGCGTCGTAATCCGTGACCAGCGCCAGCGTGACGTAAGCGATTTCGGCCTCCCGGGCGCATCGGGCCTCCCCCAGGTTGGTCATGCCGATCACATCATATCCCAGTCGATGGTGGGTGAGCGATTCGGCCCGGGTACTGAAGGCCGGACCCTCCATGCAAACGTAGGTTCCGCCGTCGTGCACCCGGATCCGCGCCGCCCGCGCCTCTTCGAGCACCAGACGCCGCAGCTCCTCACAAATCGGGTGCGCAAAGGCCACGTGCGCCACAATCCCTCGCCCGAAAAAGGTGTGCTCGGCGCTTTTCTTGGTGCGGTCCACGAACTGGTCCACCAGCACCAGATCGCAGGGTCGATAGCGCCGCTGCAGCGAGCCCACGGCACTTACGCTGAGGATCCAGGCCACTCCGAGTTTTTTCATCGCCCAGATGTTGGCCCGATGATTCAGTTCGCTGGGCAACCACCGGTGGCCCCGGCCATGGCGCGGCAGAAACACCACCGGCCGACCGCCCAGGCGCCCGGTCAACAGGGCATCCGACGGCGCCCCGAACGGCGTGCGCACCCGAACCCAACGCCGGTCGGTCACCTCCGCCATCTCGTACAGGCCCGTCCCGCCGATGATCCCGATTCGTGGTTCGGTCATGGGGGCTTAAATGCCAGAGTTCCGGCCGGAAGCGAGCCTTTTTGAAGCGCCCCAAACCCATGCCGCGGATCCAGATCCCGGAGCCGTATCCGCCCTCGACGCCGGCGTCCGCCCTGCGCCCGATTTGACAGGCTGTCCGGCCGGCCCAATATTCGCGCGCATGAAACTCTCGCTGATCGTGATCGCGGTCCTGTCTGCTGCCGTGGCGGGTGTGGTCGGCAGCCCCAGTCCCTCGGCCCCGTACGACCTGAAGCTGGTGGACATCGATGGCAAAGAGACCACCCTGGGCCAGTATCGCGGGAAAGTCCTGTTGATCGTCAACGTGGCATCCAAATGCGGCTTCACCCCGCAATACGCCGGACTGGAACAGCTGTATCGCAAATACCGCGACCGCGGACTGGTGGTGCTGGGATTTCCCTGCAACCAGTTCGGCAATCAGGAGCCCGGGACACCCCAGGAGATCAAGGAGTTTTGCACCACTCGCTACCAGGTCAGTTTCCCGCTGTTCAGCAAGATCGAGGTCAACGGCCCCGGCCGACATCCCCTCTATCAGTGGCTGGCCGGTCCGGACTCCCCCTACCCCGGCGACATCCGCTGGAACTTCACCAAGTTTCTAGTCAGCCGGGATGGCCGAATCCTGAAACGGTTCGACTCGCGGGTGACGCCCGAGTCAGAGGAACTCGTGCAGGCAATCGAAGCTGCGCTGAAGGAAAAGTAAGGAGCTTCTGCCTTTTTCACCCTCTCCGCCGCGTCCTGCAAAACTCTGCCCAAGCGAAGCGGCGGACAAGGCCCTGCCGGCCAGGAAGTGCACGAGGCACGCCGCCGCACCGCCCACGGCGCGCCGGCATCGTCTCAAGCCACGCACAGAGCCGGCCCCCGGACCGGCCCGTGTTCACACTTTCCCCATTTTCTGCAGCGCCGCGTAACAACGCCGGATGGCATCCATCGGATCCTTGCTGGACTCGTGCTCGACGACATACCACTGGGTGCCCCCCTGCGTCTCGCACCACTCGAACACCGCCTTCCAGTCCACCTTGTCCTCGCCAAAGACCGCCTCCGGACCTCCGCCGTGCGCCTTGAGGTGGATGGTGATGGCCCGGCCCGGATATCGTCGCAGGACCTCCACGGGGTCGGCGCCTCCCGCCATGCAATTGCTGGTATCCAGTTGCATCACCACCTCCGGACGCGTGTTCCCGAAAAAGAGGTCCCATGCCGTTTGGCCGTCGAACTTCTCGAAGTCGTGCGCGTGGGCGTGATAGCCCACGTACATGCCATGCGCCCGAACCTTCTCCGCCACCTCGTTGAACAGCCGCGCCCGGTCGAGCCATTCCTGCCGGGTTTTCCCCTGCATCCACGGAACGATCAGGAATTTGTTGCCCAGGATCTGGTTGAACTCGATCGTCGCTTCCAGGTTCTGCGGCAGGATGCTTTCGTACGGCGTGTGGGTACCACACGTGACGAGCCCCACGTCGTCCAGCATGCGTCGCAACTCCCGGGCACTGCGATTGTAATAGCCGGCCCACTCGACTCCCTTGTAACCGATTTTGGCCACTGCGGCCAACGTGCCCGGCAGATCCCTGGCACACAGTTCCCGGACCGAGTACAACTGCACGCCCACCGGGATCTTTCGCCGCTCCGCGGCCGCCCATAGTTCTGTCCCGCGGCTCAACGCCGCAATTCCCACCATGCCGAGGCCCGTGCGCAGGAAGACACGACGCGAGACCGGATTGTGAGGCTGTGAGTTCATG
>JAOADM010000217.1 GCA_026417315.1 Limisphaera sp. | reverse complement strand
CTTCTGGCAGCGACGTGAAGGGCGGTGGTGGCGTCGTTCGGGTGCGCGGAGGGCGTGGCGCCATAGGCGAGCAGCTGTCGCGCGGGCTCCTGGTCTCGCCGCAGAGCGAGCTGCCGGCGCCGGTGACCCGGGTGCTCAATGCCCTGGCCGCGAACCCCCTCAAGGACTGGAAGGCCCGCGAACTGGCCGCGGTGGCGCGGGTGAGTTATTCCGGGTTGCGGGCCCTGTTTCGCAAGAGCGGCCAGGGGACCATCCATCAAAATATTCAGCGGGTGCGCCTGGATCAGGCGCGATTGTTGCTGGCCGATCCGCGGCTGTCGATCAAGGACGTGGCGGCTCAACTGAATTTCTCCAGTGAGTTTTACTTCAGCCACTTCTTTCGCAAGCACACGGGCATGACCCCCAGCGAGTTTCGGCGGCGCTTGCAGCTGCCCGCGAACGCAGGGGTGGCCGGGCTGCCGGCGGCGAAAGCGGGGGCAATGTCCCGTTTGGACCTGCCCGATGGCTCTGCCGCCTCGGACGGGCACGTGTGGCGTTGAGACGCCGGGAACAGCCCGCGGGTGGGGTGCACCTTGGTGTGACCGAGTTGCGGGGGAGGGCTCGCGGGCGCCCATGGTAGGGCGCTGGTTCTGCACCTTGCAGATTCCCGAGGTGGCGGTTCTCGCAAATGGACCGCACAAACGGGTCGCCGTGCAACCGGAGCTCAGGAGGGTTCCTCGGAGGGGCCCAAGGGAACGGCTCGTTTGCGCCACACCTGCCAGCGTTCGCGCCCGGCAAAGACCGGCACGGAATCGAGTGCCGGTTCCTCTTCGATCCGCTCGAAGCGAGGTTCCACCAGCTGTCGGGCATCGGCCTCCGTCATCGGCCAGGGCGGGGGCTCGTCCTCGTGGCCGTACAGAAAGAACCCAAGCCACAGTCCGCCGGGCCTCAGACATTCCCAGACGCGCCGGATGCACTCGGGCCACCGATGCGGCGGCAGTGAGCACAAGAACGCCCGCTCATAGATCACGTCGAACGCTCTCTCGAACGGGCAGGTGAAAAAATCGGCGAGCACCACGCGCGAACCCAGCTCACCCAGGACGGCGCGGGCCCGTTCCACGGAGGCTGGTGCGAAGTCCACCGCCAGGACATCCCAACCGTACTCATGGAATGTGCGAACCTCATAGCCGGAACCGCAGCCGGGGATAAGGACTCGGGCGGGTTGCGGATTCCGTTGGAGCCATTGCACGAGTTGTTGCGGCGTCCGCCCGGCGTCCCAGGGGATGCGACCCTGCCGATATCGCCCGTTCCAAAACTCGATGTCCTTCGCATTCATGGGACCGACATCAAAAAGGGACTGCACGCTCCGACCAGCGCCCCGCCGATCATAGAGCGGGATTGATCAACAAGACAGTCCCGACTGCCGGCGATGGCGGCAGAGAGCGGGTCCAGCAGGGCGGCGTGACCCAATTGCCAGGTCACCACGCCCAGCAGTGCGAGCGCGGCTGTGTTCAAACCGTCCGGGAACTTGCCCAACAGCGGCCAGCTTCGCAGTCGTGCTACCAGCGGCGCTTCCATGGGCCAGTGCCATCGGCCCGCCAGGTCTGCCCGGAGGAACGCGAGCAACAGGTAATCACGACCAAACAGCATTGCGTCCACCTTGAGGAAAGAAAGGAACATTGGTACCCAGCGCGGGCGTGGGCGGCCCGGGAACTGCGGGTGCGGCCGCGGCCCGAAAAGGCAGGAATCTTCACCGCCGTCGGCCGTCGGAACGTCCCGTTCGCGAAAGCAACGGCAGCAGCGCGCCCGTGCCGAAGAGGACGATGAGCTCCTGCACGCCGGCCGGGGCCGGCGCCGCAGGCAGGGCAGCCACCCGCGCTCAGCGGGGGCGACTTCGAGGCATGCCGCGCCAGCCCTCCCAGGGCACGAGCCACGACGGCCACCATGCCCGGTCGCACTCCTCGCAGCAGGGCTTCCACGCAGGGCGACTTACCAGAGCAAAGATGGGCCCGGGCCGGGAGGGTGACCAAGGAGGCGGCCGGCACGACGAAGCAGAGGCCGGCCACCAGAAGTCCGGGGAAGCCGGCCCGCGCCAACCGGGAAGGCTGCTGAGGAACCAATGGCTCAAAACCGGATTCCACGGTTCCGCCTGGCTGCGTCGGACTGGGATCGAAGAAGCCTAGCGGGAAGACACTCCCGAGGATGTACGACCGGTGAAGACCAGCAAGGAGACGCCCTGGCGCGGGAGTGCGAAATGCACGGAAGCGCGGCCCTGGTGAACGGGCAGGGCGCGGGCCGGCTCGTATTCGGCCAGGGCCGCGGCGGCTTCCAACCGGGCTCGGTCCGCGGCGCTGAGCGGAACAGGCCTGCCCAGGCGCAGCCATTCCGCATAGGCGTTGCTGTGGCTGTCGTCGATGCGGAAATGGCGAAACTCGAGCTGATGCCAATCGCCCGGCAGATCTTGCAGGAGGACCTCCACCTGTGCGGTTGGGCCCGGCCGGTCGTCGTCGTGGTAATGCCACACGAGCACATGGATGTGGGATTCGGCGCGGGTGGCCACGGCGCCCACGTCCGGCGTTTCGCGCACGCCGCGGTCCAGGACGGTGTCCAGCGGGAGCTGGCCGGAGCTGGTCGTGCGGAGTTCGTCGCCGTCCATCCGACTGAACATGCGGAAGACGTTGAGCACCGGCAGGTCGATGCCATCGCTGGCGAGTTGACGAAACCCGGCGAAGGGAGGTTGGTCTTCGAAGGTAAAGGCCCAGGTCAACACGCCCTCGAGCCGGATTCGATGGATCCGCGCCAGGTCCAGGATGCGGGGGAAGCTGGCCGCGGTGTAACTGGCGTAAAGCGTGCCGTTGCGGTAGCCGAGCTGAGGTCCCTGGCAGGCGGCGCAGCCCTCGGGATCGGATTCCCCGAGGATCACCGGGGTGTTTTGCAGTTCGGGAAACCGGTTCAGGAGGCGGAACCCGTCGCGGATGGTGCGCAGGTGCACGTGGAGCCCCATGCGAACATGCCCGTTGGTGAAGATCGGTGCACCCTTGGCATGGAAGGAAACAAAGTCAAGGGGTGTGCCGCGCTGGCCGGTGGCGTAGTTGGTGCCGCGCAGGCAATGTTCCAGAAACGCTTCCATGAACCGGCCGCCGCTGCCGGCCACATCGGGTCCGCCGACGCGGGCCGTGGGAAGGGCCCTTCGCACGGCGGCAATGGCGAAGTCGTGGAGTTTGAAGAACTCCTCGCGACTACCCTGCCAGTAACCGATGTTCGGCTCGTTCCAAACCTGCCAGTACCACTGTTCGACCTCGGCCGGGCCGTATCGTTCCACGCAATGGCGGGCCCACTGATACACCAGTTCGGCCCATTTCTGGTAATCCTTGGGCGGCCAGGCCCATCCCGTATAAATGGCCTCGTAGGGAGCCCCCGGCTTCCAAGAGTGCTGGTAGGGGTCGGGCCGGACGGAAAGATCCCGGGGCATGAATCCGATCTCGACATACGGCCGCACGCGGCAGTCGCGGTAGGTATCGAAGATGCGGTCCAGGATGGTCCAGTCGTAGATGGGCCGGCCCTGGGCGTCTTCCCGGTACACGCCGGTGGAACCCCATTTGAGTGCCGGGGTGCCGTCGCCACTGTTCAGGAGATTGTGGGTGCGGAAGTACACCTGGTCGGGCCGCAACTGGCCGAGTTGCTGCATGAGTTTGCGGCCGTGCGGCATGTAGGCGTAGTTGGGCTCGTCGCAACCGAAGAAACGCCACACGGGCGGCCAGGGACCGAGGGTTCGGACGGTGTCCACCTGGATGGTGACCGGGAAGAACTGGCCCGCCGGGGTGGCCGGAGGCAGCAACTCGATGTAGGTCGGGGCGTCGCGGTCGCAGGTGAGCCAGCCGTTGGTAAACTGGAGTTCCACGACCTGGATGGAACTGCGGCGTTGTTCGAATCCGTCCTTCCGGGCGTCGGGTCCCCGGCGGCCGGGGTGAGTGAAGTAGAAGAGGAACGCGCGGTGGCCTGACACGACCACGTCCGCGTGCTGGCCGTTCACACCGTCGTCCGGACCCTGGCCGGGTCGGCTGAGGAGGTTTTCGGGCTGCCGGATCCAGTGCAGGGCATTGGAAGAACGGTACACGGCCAGCCCCTGCCAGACGTCGGTGATCATCCAGTACCAGCCATGCCAGGCAAAGACCTTCGGACCCTCGCCCGGCTGATCGCCCACGGCTTTGCCGCGATCCGTCCAGTGCCGGAGATCCGGGCTGTCGGCGTAGTAGATCGATTTACGGTCGCGTTCGTTGTTGTACCAGAGCCGCCAGGTGCCATCGGGCAGCCGCAGGACGCAGGCGTCGATGACCCGGTCGGAGGCGAGGGCCAGACGCTGTACGAACTGCCAGGAACGGAGGTTCGTACTGGTCAGATGGACGATGTCGCGCGGGTGATTCCAGTCGGTGAAGATGCCGGGCACGACCGTCAGGAACATGTGATGGAGCCCGTCCGGGTCGGTGATGACTTCGGGGGCCCAGTGCGTGGCCTGGTCACCGCCATATTCCGGGGGCAATGAAATATCGGCAGTGCCGAGGTAGTGCCAGGAAACGCCGCGGTCCGGAGACTCGGCAATGCCGATGCGGGTGCCGTGGACCCAGGCCACGCCGGGTGCGTTGGTCGCATTGGCGCGGCGGTTCGTATAGAACATCCACCACCGCTGGCGATGGGGATTCCAGAGGACGACGGGATCGGCGGCGCCATCGTGGACCGGATCCCGGTACAGGGGCTTGGGAGCGGGGGACCGCGCAGCGGCCAACGCCGGCAACGAGTCCGGTGTTTCCGCTGCGTGTGCGGTTCCCTCCGACGCTGCCCACAGGGCAAGGAGGGCACAAAGCAGGAGACGTGGCGGCCTCATGGTGTCCGAGCGGTGGTTGAACGCCGCCGCGATTCAAACCAGTGCCGGACCTCGGCGTCGAGTACTTTCAGATCGGGCCGACGCGCAGCGATCCGGCGCGCATCTTCCCATTCGCGATTCAGATCCCCGAGTTCCAGGCCGGAACCCTCTCGCACAAAGATGGGGATTTGATGAACTTCGGCCGGCACGGTGACCGTTTGCCCGCCCTCGTGGACGCGGTCGGGCCGCCAGGCCTCGCGCCACCGTTGGCCGGCGGGCAGGTAAACCTGCTGTTCGCGTTGGCCTTTTTGCCAGACCGGCGAAACAATCAGGTCGGGTCCGTAGGCAAAGGTCCACCAGTTGGCCCAGGCCTCGGGCGCTTTTGGATCCAACAGGAACAGCGGACGGACCAGCGGCATTCCGGTGCGGTGGGCTTCCAGCGCCAGGGCCCATCCGTAGTCTGCCAGGCGGTCGTGCAGTCGGGCGTAGAGGCGCCAGGCCGCGATCAGCAGTTCGTCATATTCCGGCGGCCGCGGGAGGTTCCAGAACCCGACGTTGCGCGTGGGGCCCACTTCGAAGATCGGGGTGAAACAACTGAAGGCCAACCATCGGGCGCAGACCTCTTGTTCGAGCAATTGTTGGTTGTACCCGCAGGTGTCGGACCCCCAGAAGGGATAGCCCATGACGGCGGAGCGCTGCGCCGCGATGATGGACGCGCGCAGGCCCTCCTGGGTGCCGCCGATGTCGCCGCCCCAGAACACACCATACCGGCTGCTGCCGGTGTAGGCGGCGCGGGGCATGAGGACGAAGTCATCGCCACGATATTTGCGGGCGACTTCATACGCGGCCTGCAGGTAGAGCACGGGATAGATGTTTCGGTTTTGCCGGAGGGACCGACCGTCGTGCACGCGCCAGGGACCGTGTTCCGGGATGTCCTCTTCGGCGCGGTCGAGCTTGAATCCGGCCACACCGAGTCGGAGGAGCTTCGCCACGCCCTCCTGCCAGTAGGCGCGGGCCGCCGGATGGGTAAAATCCACCAGCGGCCAGTTGTTGGGCCAGGGGGGTTGTCCGGGGAGGTTCCAGCCGCGCTCCAGGGCGTTGGTGGCCATGTGGCCCTGGTAGAAGGGGCCGATCCAGAGCAC
>JAOADM010000216.1 GCA_026417315.1 Limisphaera sp. | reverse complement strand
CCCCACGGCTGATTCAGGTCGGTAATGATCCGACAGTCGGCTCCGCGGCCGGCCACGTTTTTGGTCCCGGCCCCTTCGATGTGCCAGCAAACCCGCACGCAGCGCGTGCAGAGAATGCACCGGTTGTGGTCCATGCCGAAGAGGGGATGCGTCTGGTCCACTTCCAGGTGCGGATGCTGGTAGGGATACCGCACGTGGTCCATGCCGGCCTCCCAGGCCAGGGTCTGCAATTCGCAGTTTCCGTTGGCCACGCAGACCGCGCAGACATGATTGCGTTCGGCAAACAACAGCTCGAGGGTCATGCGCCGGTACTTGCGGAGCCGGTCGGTGTCGGTCCACACCTCCATGCCTTCGGCGATCCTGGTGGTGCAGGCCGGGAGCAGTTTGTTGGACCCGGCCACTTCCACCAGGCAGAGCCGGCAGGCGCCCACATCGTAGACGCCCTCCAGGTGGCAGAGGGTCGGAATGCGGATGCCGGCATCCTGTGCCGCCTCCAGCACGGTGGTTCCGGCGGGGGCGCTGACCGGTTTGCCGTCGATCGTGAGGGTTAACGCGGCCATGGGACAGATCCTCCATCAAAGGGTGGCGGGCCGGGGCGCACCCGTCGGGACGCGTTCCGGCCGCAGCCGCCGTTCGTATTCGTGCCGGAAGAAACGCAACGTGCTCAACACGGGATTGGGGGCCGTCTGGCCCAGCCCGCAAAGGCTCGTGTGTTTGACCATGTCGCAGAGCTCCTCGAGGATGGCCAGGTCGCGGGCCGTGGCTCGTCCCTCGAGGATTTTGGTCAGCAGTCCATGCATCTGCACCGTGCCGGCGCGGCACGGAATGCACTTGCCGCAGGACTCGTCCTTGCAGAACTCCATGAAGAAGCGGGCCACGTCCACCATGTCGGTCGTCTCGTCCATGACGATCATCCCTCCGGACCCCATGATGGAACCGAGGCGCGTGAGCGATTCGTAGTCCACTTCCACGTCCATCAACTCGGCCGGCACGCAGCCGCCGGAAGGGCCGCCGGTTTGCACGGCTTTGATCCGGGCCCCGCCCGGGGCCCCGCCGCCCATCTCCTCTACGATCGTCCGCAGCGTGGTGCCCATCGGTACCTCGATCAGTCCGGTGTTTTTCACCCGGCCCGCCAGGGCGAAGACCTTGGTGCCCTTGCTCTTCTCGGTGCCGATGCTGGCAAACCACTCGGCCCCGTTGCGGATGATCGCCGGCACGTTGGCAAACGTTTCCACGTTGTTGATCAGCGTGGGACAGCCCCACAGACCGCTCTCGGCCGGAAAAGGCGGGCGCGGACGCGGCGTGCCGCGTCGACCCTCGATGGAGGCCATCAACGCCGTCTCCTCGCCACACACGAAGGCGCCGGCACCGATTCGCAGTTCGACGTTGAAGTTCAGCGGCGACCCGAAGATCCCGCTGCCGAGGATCCCCAGTCGCCGGGCCTGATCGATGGCCAGGCGCAGGCGCCGAATGGCCAGCGGATACTCGGCCCGGACATAGATGAATCCCTGCTCGGCCCCGACCGCGTAGGCCGCAATCGCCATGCCCTCCAGAACGCTGTGCGGATCGCTCTCCAACACACTGCGGTCCATGAACGCCCCCGGATCCCCCTCGTCGGCATTGCACACGACGTATTTGCGGGGGCCGGTGGACTTGGCGACCGTGCTCCATTTGAGGCCGGTGGGGAATCCCGCGCCCCCACGACCGCGCAGCCCGCTGGTGGTGATCGCCTGGATCACCTCGCGCGGCTCCATCTCGATGACCGCGTCGTGCAAGGCACGATACCCGTCGGCGGCGATGTAGGACTCGATGCGTTCCGGATCCACCACGCCGCTGTTGGCCAGCACGATGGACAGTTGCTTCGTGAAAAACGGATGCTGCAAGTCGGCCTGCTCCAGCGCCGGTTTGCCCCCGCGCACGCGCTCCAGCAGGGCCGCCGCGTTCTCGGCGTTCACCTTCTGGTACAGCTCGTTGACCGGGTCCACGTGCACCAGGGGCCCTTGGCAACACAGACGCAGACAACCCACACAGCGCACCTCCACCTGGTCGCGCAACCCCGCATCGGCCACGGCCCGCTCCAGCTGCTCTTTGACCTTGTCGCTGCCCGCCGACAAACACCCCGCGGCCGTACAGACGCGAAGCGTGTATGGCTTGCGCGAGCCCAGCTCCTTCTCTTTGATGGCCAGCAGTTGGTTAAGATCCATGGCTCATCCAGGATTGAATCGTGGCCAGGGCACTGTCCGGCGTTTGACGCGGCGCCACGTTGCCGTCGTACACCACCGCCGGGGCAATCCCGCAGGCACCAATACACCGGGCCGTCAGTATCGAAACCCGGCCGTCGGGGGTGGTCTCCCCGGCCCGGACCCCCGCGAATTGTTCGATGGCGGCCAGGATCTTGTCCGCCCCCTTCACGTAACAGGCCGTGCCCATGCACACCACGCAGGTGTGCTCGCCCTTGGGTTTGAGGCGGAAGAAATGATAGAAGGTGGCCACGCCATAGACCCGGCTGGGCGGCAGCTTGAGTCCGTGGGCAACGAACAACAACTGGTCGTCGTCCAAATACCCAAACAACTCTTGGGCCTTGTGGAGGATCTCGATGAGGGCGTCCTGCCGGTGCTGGTGCTTCTTCATGTGCGCTTCGAGGATCTTGAAGCGCTTGTCGCTGCCGGCCCGGGTCAGGACCTCCTGGATTCGCTTGCGCCTCGGCGTGGCAAGGGTCGCAATCATGGCATTGCTTTGGTTGCCCGGCATGGCCCGGTCGCTTCCCGACCGTTCCATCAACGGCCGGTCCCAATATGGCGGGAGGCACCGGCCGCGGCTCAGCATTTTTTGGCTTTCGCTGCACCAAGATTGTGACGGCCGATTGCGTCGGGCAAGCCCTCGGGAAAGGTAAAGGCCTTTGGCTTCGTCCCATCCAACCCCTCGGAGCCGGGGGCCGGCGTGAGCACCCGGCGGATCGGCGCCGGCCGCCGGCCTGGCTTGCCCCTTTGGGCGGCCGATTCCCTTTGTCTGCCCGGCCGGACCGGTGGGATCGCGCAACGAGTTCCTGTCCCATGCGCCTCCTGCGAAGGTGGGTCGAAGCGGCGGTTTGCGGAAGCACACGGGGGCGATCGGTTGCAGCGATCATCGGCTTTCGGGACCGCACCGTTGCCAGGCAAGCCGAGAAACCTCGCGTGCCTCCGGCCGCTCCCGACCTGCCCGCGGTCCAAAGCATTTCCCAATGAGTCCCGGGTCTTGAAGGGCCTGGCGTTCGCACCAACCCGGTCCACGCGCCGAACAAAAAGCCCGCGATCCCCACCGAAAGAGTTTTAGAAGCGCGAAGCGACTCCAGACAGGGCTGCCCCATGCCGGAGCGGCAGACCCGCTGAGGATGTGCAGTGCGGGATGTGCAGTACGCACCCTGGTCGCACACTGCGGGCGCGGAGCGCTCAGCGGGATCCCTCAGGCATCCGCTGGATGCATCCGAGCGCGCCTGCCACCCCTGCAAACCCGGTCCAGCGGACGAACCATGCGCGCCTCCGCCCGCATTCATGGGCTCTTGCGCCGGCGCTGCGCGGAATGCTGCAAGCAACGCCCCATGTCCACGGGTCCTAAAAGCCGACGAGGGAATCCCTTGGCTCCATTTGCGGGTTGGGAATGTCGCCCCGGGTCTTGAGCATCCCATCCCGCGTACCACGCAGAACAACCCGATAGGAAGCGCCTTCGCGGCTTGGCGCCGCTGCGCGCCCTTGAGAGAATCCAACCCCGCGCGAACGGCGTGTCGAGAGCCGCCGGCCCGGCAACCGGAGCCGGTGCCGGAACTTGATTTGCATCAAGGCCGGGTTGTCGATTCTGGGTACGATGCCGGACAAACAACGATGCTAATGGAAAGGCATTGCATATGAAGCGAACATTGAGTGCACGTCTGCGCACATGGACCGCGTTGACCGGACTGGTCTTGACAGGCGGAATCGCGGGGTCGATCGGACAAGACGGCCCGCGGGCCGGCTCCGGGTCGGCGGCCGGTACCCCCGCAGCGTTTTTCACCCAAACCCTGCCGGGCGCGTTCACCGGCGGGACCTTCTCCGCCAACGTGCGCGCCCGGTACGAGTTCGTCCACCAGAACAACCTGCCCCTGGATGCGCACGCCGGGACGATCCGAACGCGCTTCGGCTTTACCACTGCACCCTTGTACGGCGTTCAAGGCATGCTGGAGGCGGAGAACATCCTGGCGCTGGACGAGGACGCCTACAACGCCGCGGGCGCCAATCAACAGCCGGGCCGGCCCGTGGTCGCCGATCCCGAAACCACCGAGATCAACCAGGCCTGGGTGGCGTGGAGCTGGACCAACCTCCTGGGCCTGAAGGTGGGCCGTCAACGCATCGTCTTCGACAACCACCGGTTTATCGGGGACGTGGGTTGGCGCCAAAACATGCAGACCTACGACGCTGCCAGCGCCCGATGGGCACCGGTGCCGCGCCTGACGCTGGACTACGCCTACGTGTGGGACGTGCGTCGGGTTTTTGGCAATGTCAGCGGATTGCCTCCTGCCAACCGCGACTTCGAGTCGGATTCCCACTTGATTCACCTGGCCTGGAACGCGCATGCCGCGGCGCAGCTCGTGGGGTACGCGTACCTGCTCGACCTGGAGAACCCTGCCGGGTTCAACCAGTCCTGTGCCACTTACGGTCTGGCCCTGACCGGGTCCGTCCCGCTGACGGAAGACATCAAGCTGGAGTATCGGGCCGAAGCAGCGCGCCAGACGGATTACCACCGCAGTACCCTCGATTACGAGGCCCCGTATTACGCCCTGGAACTGGCGGCGCATTGGTCGCCCGTGCTCGCGGGAGCCGGCTGGGAATTGCTGGGCAGTGACAACGGAGCCGGGTTTCGCACGCCCCTGGCCACCCTGCACGCCTTCAACGGATGGGCGGACGTGTTTCTCGCCACCCCCAACGCCGGATTGCGCGATCTCTACGGCTTCTTCCAGGTCACGCTGCCCGGGCAAATCCCGGTCCGCTTCGTGTACCACAAGTTCGATTCGGACGCCGGCAGTGCCGATTTCGGGCAGGAATTCGATCTTTTGGCCTCGCGTCGCTTCGGCAGGCACTGGACGCTCCTGGCCAAATACGCCTACTACGACGGCCAGGACGCGCCCTATGCCTTCCAGGTGCACAAGGTCTGGGCCCAGATCGAATTCAACTTCTAGAGGCCGGATCTCCTGCCCGGCTGTGGGCGCGGCAATATCGAAGGCCGCCGTGCTCGGGGCCTCGTGGATGAGCGACCGGTTTTCGACCGGCCGCCGATGCGGGGACCTTTTGCCCGACCCCGTTTCGCGCCCCGGGCCCACACTCTCTCAGCGAGCGCCGTCCGGGCGGCGCCAGCTCAGGTAAAGCACCGGCAGCACCAGCAGCGTCAGCAGGGTGTTGGTCAGTATGCCACCGATCACCACGGTGGCCAGCGGCCGTTGCACTTCGGCGCCAACCCCGGTGTTCAAGGCCATGGGCAGGAACCCGGCCGCGGCCACCAGCGCCGTCATCAGCACGGGTCGCAATCGCACACGGCAACCTTCTCGCACCGCGGTTTCCAGCGGCACTCCGGCGGCCAGTCGCTGACGCATGAACGTGACCAGCACCAGCCCGTTGAGAATCGCCACACCGCTGAGCGCGATGAATCCGATGGCGGCACTGACGGTGAACGGCATGTCCCGGAGCCACAGGGCCACCACGCCGCCGACGGCTCCCAACGGAATCCCCGTGGCCACGATGGCCACGTCCCGCCAGGAACGCAGGCTGAGATAGAGCAGGAAAAACACCAGCCCCAATGCCACGGGCACGATGAACTGCAAACGTCGCACCGCCCGTTGGTAGTGTTCGAACTGTCCGCCCCATTCGAGGCGGTAGCCCGCGGGAAGCCGCACCTGTTCGGCCACCCGGCGTTGTGCCTCCGCCACGAAGCCGGCCACATCGCGGCCGTGGACATTGGCCTGCACCGTTACGCGGCACTGCCCCCA
>JAOADM010000215.1 GCA_026417315.1 Limisphaera sp. | reverse complement strand
GTATCTGCATTGAGCCACTCCAGCTCGGCGACCGAGCAGGCGCCGAAGAAATCGATCAATCCGCGGACGAAACCGCCGAGACCCTCGGAGCGACCGGCGTCCGCTTGGCGCGCCTGCCGCGAGTTCTCCAACGTCTGCTGCTCCGCAATTGCCATCTGCTCGGGCATGGATCCTTCAGGCTGTTGGAAGGGAAGGAGAAGGTTTTCCCGGTCCTTGCGGAGCGGCGGTCCATACTGCGGGGCACGTCATGCGTTGCGGGATGCGAGCCGTTGCAGGCGTTCCCAAACCAGCCGCGCCGCAGTGTCGTCGGGAGCCAACTGGCATGCGTGTTCCGCCAGCACAAGCGCCTGAGTCGTCTGCCCGAGCCGTTCGTGCACCAGCGCCAGATACACAAACGTGCGGGCGTCCCCGGGACGGAGGCGGCCGGCGCGGACGAACGCCATGCCGGCCCGCGGATACTCACCCAACAGATACTGCACGCAACCAAGGGTCTGCCACACCTCGGGATCGCGGGGATCCAGGGCCGCCGCATGGAGCAAAAAGTCGCGCGCGGCACCGAGTTGCCCGTCCGCAAACCATTCGTCCGCGCGTGCCAGGCACCAGTCCTTTAATGCCGCACGTCGCCTGGGAGAAAGTGTCCGGGGCATGGCCACCCCTGCCGGACGCGTTTTGCCGCTTCGACTCCCTTGATGCTGAACGGCTTCCAGGGTCTGAGGGCTCATAAGCTCGTTGCGTGATTCGGGTGCATCCGTTGGTGTCGGGCCGCGGTCCTACCTGTATGGGTCGGAGCCGAGCCGGCATCGGATCATGGACTTTTCCAACTCGCGTTGTGTGGATCGCCACCTTCACGAACCGGGCGGATCTGGAATCGGACCCGATCCGCCCGGGGGAAGGAGCCAGCGGTTCGTCCAGTTTTGGCGACCTGACGAAGTCGCTGGACACTTGCAAGGTGCCGTTTACTGCAGCAGCGGCAGCGTCCTGTCGGGCTGCACATGGCCCTGGGCCCGCAGGGCCTCGCTGCTCTGCACCAAAAACCGTGCGCTCAGCTGACGAACAACCAGCTCGGCCTGACCTGCATCGCGGAGCCGAACCGTCGCAGCCGCCAAATTCTCCTGCTCGATTTCCAAGGTCTCGCCCGCACGGAGCAGCGCCTCGTGGCCAGTCTTGAGCCGGGCGCGATCCTCGGCGAGGGCGGACGTCGCGGCCTCCAGCAGCTTGACGGCCTCGGCGGCCAGCTCTGGAGTATCCACGCGTGCAGTGCGCAATTCCTCATACACCGGCCGATCAAAGGCCGGTGCGGACAGCGAAACGGTCCTGCCGGTCGTGTCCAAAGGCACCTCTCGCACAGAGCCGTCGAACAGCGGTTCGCCATTGAGCCGTCGTGTGCTCAGATCCTCGACCCTCTGCGCAAGGCGCCCAAATTCATCCCGTACCCTCTCACGATCCGGCCCCGGCAGGGTCGGAACGGCAGCCTGCCGCCCCAATCCGGTCATTCGCGACAAGGTGGCATCGAGCTCGTCCAGGTATCCCAACTGGGTTTGCGCGCGCGTGGCCGCGGCTCCCAGGCCGTCCTGCACCAACTGCAACTGACGAATCCGCACCGTCGGTGCGGCCGAAGCCCCGGCTGCTCCGGCAACTTCTCCTGTTTTGCCGATGATGGGAACGTCCTGTCCGGGTCGGGGCTCAACCCGGGTCCGCCGAACCGGGGTGCCGATCCCGCGCAGCCCCGCGCCATCTTCCGTGATGTGATGCTGAATGATCATGGCCGCTTTTCTTGCACAGCAGATCTGGTGCCACGCCGTGGGTTGGGTGGTCGAACGACGATCTGCGGACGCACAGAGCCGTTGGCTTGGGATTCGGTGGCGGCCGCGGGTCGGGCCAGAGGGACCCGGGGCAAGGGCGGCTTCTGTGTCACTGCCGCGCCGCGGTTGTTGCCCTGGATTTCCAGGTACACCTCCATGCGATGTACCGGCACCTCGGGGGGCGCTTCGATCCCGACCTTGACGATGTCGCCCTCCACTCGGACGACCTTCACGTGGATCCGCCCGTCGATCATGATGCTTTCGCCGGGTTTGCGGGAGAGAATGAGCATGGCAGAGCGAACGGGCGCAGGATTCAATCGGCCGACTGGGTCACCGGCAGCGGATGCTGCACCGAATACTCGATGGCATTGGCAATGACGACCTGTTTGGCCATCCAGGTGTGCCGGTTGATGACGATGGGCCCCTTGAGGTTGACCGTGGCGCGCTGAGGACTGTGGATCGTAACGATGTTGAGCAACAGGGCGTCTTCGGGTCCCTTGAGCCCCAGCAGTGCGACATCCGGCGGCGGAATGTCCGGGCGATAGTCCGGCAAAACCAGGAAAGGATCCACCACCACGAAGGCCAGGCCCGAGGGGTCCTGAGCCTGCAACCATCCGAAGGGCGCTTCGTCCGGATGGAAAACCAGCAGATACTCACGAATCGACTCGAACCCGAGCAGCCCGGTGGGCATCCGCACCGGTTGCACCGTCGGGCGCGGTTCCGCCGCTTCCTGCTCGCCGACAGTCACGCAATTCGTCATGCCACGGGCTGCAGAGCAACGGCCATGCCAGCATGTGTCTCTGCGCGAACGATCCCTTGATTTCGAGTGAGTTTTGGCGGTTTCGCATCAGGCCGCAGTGGCGGATAACGCAGAGCGATTCTCACGGTCAGGCGTCAGACCCGGCAAAAAGGTACCGTGCCGGGTGAAAATTGCCTCTGCAACCGTGAGGGCAAAACGGGGCAAGGTGGAACCGCCGCCTGGATGGTCCGGCCGCGGTCGAACCTGCCGTCCGGGCACCTGCGCTCGTGAGCGTCCCGAGACCGTCCTCCCTTCGGCCCCGCAATCCGCTGGCGCCGCTCTTCCATCAGGGCTTCACCGACCGCAAAACCGGGCGTTGACGGTACTTTTCGTACAAGCGCGTGTGGCGGCTTTCGAGGCTCACCTCCTGCCCCTGAATCCACATGCGCCGCACGTTGGATCGGATATCAAACAGGTCCCCGTCCACGGCAAAGAGCGTCGCCTCTTTCCCCGGCTCGATCGATCCCAACCGGTCGGCCAGACCCAGCCACTGGGCGGGCGCCAAAGTCAAAGCGCGCAGGGCGGCTTCTGGTGGCAGGCCGTGCGCAATCGCCTGCGCGGCATGGTAGGGCAGATTCTTCACCAACGACGCGTCATCCGTGCCGGTGCTGAATCCAAGCGGCACACCTGCCTCATGGAGCCGCGCAGGGGCGCGGAAATGCACGTCGTACGGATCCGTGTCCCGCACGGGCCGCGTAAAGACATGCTCGAAGACGACGGGGATTTGCAGCTCCGCCAAACGCGCAGCCTCGCGCCAGGCATCCCGACCCCCGGCCAATATGATGCGGAATCGATTCGTAACCGCCCACGCAATCGCGGCTCGAATCTGGCGGATCTCGTCTGCATGAACCACGATGGGGTGCTGGCCGCGAATAAAAAGCAACATGGCTTCCCACACCGGCACCGTGCCCGGTTGATGGTAACGCGGAGGCCGGCTCGGATCCTGGGCCCGGGCATAGGCTTGGGCCTGACGGAAGAAGTCCTCCAGTTCTTTGAGCCGTGCGGCTCGCTCGCGCGCCTGCTCCTCGAGGGACTTCCACCGCCCCGGTTCGGGCGCCTGCTCCCTGGGCGTGTAGTCCAGCTCCAGAGACGGCCAGTACACATGAAGAGCCCAGGGACCTTGGACCAGCATGTCCCGCACGGTCCAACCCGAGAGGCGCAGCAGGCCGGACTGACCCGCAACCACACCGCCAGTGGGCACCGGCTCGAAAAAGGCGATCCCATTGGCGCGCGCCACCGGAAGAAGTTCTGAATCAGGATTGACCGCCAACCAGGAGGCCACCTCCGGAGTAAACTCCCCGACCTCTCGTTGATCCAACGTAGCGCGAACTGCGTCGATCTCCTTCAACCCGAGACCGGTGTTCAGCGCGATCAGGCCGGGATAGAGGTGCAGGCCGGTAAGGTCCACGCGCCGCGCCTGCGGTGCATCCAGTTTCGAGCCCACCGCCACAATCCGGTCTCCTTCGATCAACACTTCACCGGACAACAACGTCGGGCCGTTCACCGTGTGGACCACGGCTCCCGTGAGCAACAACGGCTCCGCGGCCACCAAACGGCTGATGCCGGCGAGCACCACGAGAAGGCGCCCTGCATGGCGCAGGCAAACCCTGGGTCCAGCCCGTCGAACAGTTTGCTTCATGGCTCGATATCCTCGCAGTGCGCGTTGTGGCCCCGTTGTTCCCACGAAACCCGGAAAAAGCCTTCGCCGGACAAGTCCCGCTCCGGAGCGGCTTCACGCCCGGATCGCGTCAACCGACGGGCCTTTTCGAGCAGCCGCGCCCGTTCCTCTTCCCTCGCCCGCGCCCGTCGCCGGGCGGCTTCCCGCTCGAAGTACTGGCGGCCGTCGATCCACGTCTGCAGACAAACCGTCCGCGCATCCAGCGGGGGATGGGACCAGACGGCGAAGTCCGCGTCCTTGCCCGGTTCCAGGCTGCCGACGCGTTGGTCGATCCCCAACAAGCGCGCAGGATGCAGCGTGACCAGCCGCAGGGCCTCTTCCTCCGTCAATCCGCCATACTTCACCGCTTTCGCCGCCTCGGTATTGAGGCGACGGGCCAGATCGGAGGAGTCAGACTTGAAGGCCACCACCACCCCGCGCCGGTGCATCAGGGCTCCGGCGTAGGGGATGGCGTCGTAAACCTCGAACTTGTACGCCCACCAATCGGCAAAGGTCGCCACACCGGCGCCGTGGGCTGCGATTTCATCGGCCACTTTGTACCCTTCCAGTCCATGTTCCAACGACGCCACGCGCACGCCGAAATCCTCCATGACCTGGAGGAAAGCCAGGATCTCGTCCTGCCGGTAGGCATGGCAATGCACCTGGCGTCGGCCCTCCAGCACTTCGGCCAATGCCTCCAGCTCCAGGTCCGGGCGCGGCGGCAGTTCCCCTCGTTGCTGCGCCTGCTGTTGCGCCAGTCGATACTCGCGCGCGGCGGCCAGTCGGTTGGCGATGAAGGCCGGTACCCCCATCCGCGTCTGCGGGAAGCGCGTGGTGGCGCGATCGCCCCAGTTGGACTGTTTGACGTTTTCGCCCAGCGCCATTTTGATCCCCGGCGGGGCGCCCCGTACCAGCATTTCTTCAGGAGCCGATCCCACGCGCAGCTTGATCACCGCGCTCTGACCCCCGATGGGATTGGCCGAGCCATGGAGCAACTGGCAGGTCGTCAGCCCGCCGGCCAGTTGTTCCCAAAGCGTCGGGGACTCGGAGTTGATCACGTCCTCGATGCGAACCATGGCCGTGGAGGGCAGCGTGGCCTCGTTGACCGCGCCGAGGATGGCGGTGTGACTGTGGGCATCGATCAAGCCCGGTGTGACATGGGCACCCTGCAGATCCAGCACTTCGGCGCCGGGATGGTCCGGGACGGATGTGCCCACGGCGGTGATTCGGCCGTCGACCACGAGCATCTGGCCGTTGGGAATGACCCCCGCGGGTCCGCAGGTCCAGAGGGTGGCATCTACCACCTTCAGGGCGGCGGGCGACCGAAGAGGTCCTGTTTCCTCGCGCGCCGAGCGTGCCACGCGCCGCGCCCGGTCGGCTCGCTGTTCCTCACGCTTCTTGCGCGCCTCCGGAGATTCCGGCCATTTTTCACCGTCCCGCGGTCGATCCTCCGTCAAATCCGCCGGCTGACGAAACACACGGCCTTCCACCCAAACCTGGCGGACCTTGGCTTCGGGATCGAAGTAACTTGCTCCTTCAACCACGGTGAAATTGGCGAGCTTTCCCGGTTCGATGGAGCCCAGCCAGGATTCGACCCCGCACAGCCGCGCCGGGACCACGGTCAACGCAGCCAGCGCGTCCTCCTCGCTCAGGCCGCGGTCAAGGGCCAGGCGCAGCTTCTGCCGAAACTGCTTGCGGTCGCGGAGTCCATGAGTAGTGAGGGCGACGGTGCACCCCTGCTGCCGGAGCAGGGCCGGATTCTCCGGCGCCCAATCCCACGCACGCAGCCGGTCCAGATCAACCTGTTCCCAGT
>JAOADM010000214.1 GCA_026417315.1 Limisphaera sp. | reverse complement strand
GTCCTTCCCTGCGTGGGCCCGCGCCTGCACTGCCCGGGCCCGGTTTCCCCCGGTCGACGTTTGGGAAGCCCCGCTCCCGACCCACCGACCTCCCACAGGCGGGCTTTGCAAATCCCGACGGTTTTCCGCAACCTGCCCCTCGATGGGCACGCCCGAACCAAGCCTGTTGCTTCTGATTCCGGCCTACAACGAAGAGCGCCGCATCGAGCCGGTCCTGCGGCGGTACGCCGAGTATTTCGAGCAACACTATACCGCCCCGTTCCAAATCGTCGTGGTGCTCAACGGCTGCCGCGACAACACCCGCGGGGTGGTGGAACGCGTCGCCCGCGAACATCCTTGCATCCGCTGGCTGGAGTTTCCCGATCCCATCGGCAAGGGGGGCGCGTTGATTGAAGGACTCAAACTGGCCGGTCAGGCCGAGGCCATTGGTTATGTCGACGCTGACGGGGCCACTCCGCCCGCCGCGTTTCATGCCCTGGTACGCCGACTGCCCGAGGCCGACTGTGTGATCGGGTCGCGCTGGCTTCCGGGGGCCGTGCTGCACATCCCCCAAAGCAGCCGGCGCCGCTTCGCCAGTCGCGTCTTCCACGCCATCGTGCAGCTCCTTTTCTGGATGAACATCCGCGACACGCAGTGCGGCGCCAAGGTCATGCGCCGAGAGGCCGTCCAGAAAATCCACGCCAACCTGACCATCGCCGATATGGCGTTCGACATCAACCTCCTCTACTGCCTCAAACGCGCCGGCTGCCGGATCCTGGAAGTGCCCACCGAATGGACCGATCAACTGGGCTCCAAGGTCCGACTCTTCCGCACCTCGCTCACCATGTTGTTGTCGGTGATCCGGATTCGTCTCATCTATTCTCCTTTCTACCGATGGCTCCGCCCCCTGCGCCCGGTGGAAGCCTGGCTTTACAAGAAACTCCGCGCCCCCGTGCCGTTGCCGGGCCCCGACCCCGATCAAATCCCGCCCGCGGCCCGATCTTCCCCTCCCAACCGCGACGGCGCGTCCCCACCCGCCCGTTAGGGTGCCTGCCGATTCTCCCCCGAGCCGTGTCCACCATGCCCCCAACCGTCCAGTTCATCGGCCCCGTCGAGTTCAGCCCGGAATTCCGTCCGCGTCCCGGCCTGTCGCATGTGCTGTTCGATTTCGACGGCACGCTTTCCCTCATTCGCCAGGGCTGGCCCGAAGTCATGGTCCCCTTGTTCGTGGAGTGGCTGCCGCCCCTGCCGGGCGAAACCGAAGAAGAACGACGCCGTCTGGCCTACGAGGACATCATGCGGCTCAATGGCAAGCAGACCATCTACCAGATGATCCAGTTGACGGAACGCATCCGCGAGCGGGGCGGGGTTCCGCGCGACCCGCTCTGGTACAAGCACGAGTATCTGCGCCGATTGGAAGCGCGCATCGCTCATCGCAAGGAGGCTTTGCGCCACCGTCAAACGCCCCCGGACACGTACCTCGTCCACGGCGCCCGGCCGTTTCTGGAACACCTGGTCACCCGCGGGTTCACCCTCTACCTGGCCAGTGGCACGGACGAACCGTTCGTGCGCGAGGAGGCGCAATTGCTCGACATCGCGCACTACTTCGGTCCGCGCATCTACGGAGCCCGCGACGATTATCAGTCCTTCAGCAAACAAAAGGTCATCGAGCGCATCCTCCGCGAAAACGGCATCACCGGGGCCCAACTCCTGGCCTTTGGCGATGGCTACGTGGAAATCGAAAACACCAGGGCCGTGGGAGGCCTGGCCGTGGCCGTGGCCAGCGATGAAGCCCATAACGGCTCCGGCCGGTTCGATCCCTGGAAACGCGAGCGCTTGCGCGGCGTGGGCGCCGACGTCGTCATTCCGGACTATCGGGACGCCATCGCCGTTTTGCAGTGCCTGCTGGGCGAGGCCGTGCCCCCTGGTCCCTCAGGACCGCCAGCCGGGGCCGACACGACCCGCCCCGAGCCTCACGGCGCCCGCAGTCGGTAAAACACCCCGCCCGAAGTGCCCGTCGGCCGGACTTCCCATTCCTGCGTAAAGGCCGAATCGGGCAGCGGGAACCAGGCAGCGGGATTGGCCAGGTCGGTCGCATTGGTCTCCAAAATCCAGCCGCGGTAGGCTGCGGGCCATTGGATGCGCCACGCGCCCGACCCGGGGACCACCTCCCACTGAACCCGGGGCGGCTCGGAAACCGCCGAACGCACCACGCGAATGCGGCCCTGATGGATTTGGCTCGTGTCCCACGCCAACCCGAGGGGCAACGGAGGAAGGGTCACGGAGGCAAAGGTCACCCGCAAATCCACCCCTTCGAACCACTCGTAAACGTCCCCCGCCCGAAAGGCGCCCGGTTCCCCGGTGCGATTCGTCACCACCAAGGTCGCCGTACCGGACAACCCACCGAGTGCGCGCAACACGGCCTGGGTCCGCAGCAGCGGATCCACCGCAATCCACAACGTGCTCCCTGCGGGCAGGCTCAGCGGTTGCAACAACGTCAGCCGTCCCACCTCGTTCGCACCCGGCGCACAAACCGCCCCCGCCTGGAAAGTGACCGCTCCCGGGATGACCCCGGTGCCGCCCAACGCGGCCCCGGCACTTACCACCACCGGGCCCGGTCCCAGCGTGCCGTTCACCCACAAGGTGCCGCCCTGGACGCTCGTGGTGTTCGTGTACGTGTGCGTGCCCGCCAACGTCAGCGTGCCCGCGCCGCTCTTGATCAATCCCAGGGGTGCCCCATTGGTGGATGCACGAATCGGCCCGGTCACGCGGTGGTGCCCCGAGCCCGTGAACACCAGGTTCCGCCCTCCGGTCAGGCTGCCGATGTACTGCACCGGGCCGGCCAGCACCAGCAGACCCGAGTCGGATTGGAAGACCACCCGGTCGCCGCCGACCTCCAGGTACACCGGCCCGTTCAGCTGGTTGGTCCCCTCCAGATTTCGAACGGCCGGTGTGGCGTGATTCCGGCAATTCACCACCACGGTGGCCGGCACGTCGATGCCGCCCGCTCCGCCTTCCAATTCCAGGGTCGAACTGCCGCTGTTGTTGTTGCGCAACAAGATCCGGCTCAGATGGCGAAGCGCAGCGGGATGTGCCGCCCGCACGCGCCCATCTGCCGCACTGCTGCTGCCGCTGTCCAGATAAGCGGCACCGGACAAGCTGTTACTTGCGGCCAGGATCAGCAGACCCGGGCCCGATTTGGCGAAGCCGTTGGTACCGGCCAACGGCACGGCCAGCGTCACCAAGTTCGTCGCCACGATGGCCGGCGGGGCACTGCTGCCGGAGTCCAGCGTCAGGATGGCCTCGTTGGTCGTTTGCAAACTCCAACCCTGCCCTCCGCTCACATCTCCGAAACGCAGCGTCCCGATCGTGCGCAGGCTCTCAAGCCACACTGTCCGGGGCGAGGTGATGTTCAACGTACTGAAGTCGGCGGTTTGCCCCGGTCCGTGCGCGATCTGCCCCTCGCTCCACCGCGACGGATCTCCCCACAGACCGTCCGCGTCCACCGCCCAACGTCCACTGCCGAACACGGCCTGGACCTGTACCTTCACCACCGCGTAATCGTTCAGACCGGCCTGATCGGTCACGCGCACCGTGATGTATTGGGGACCGACATCCGAGGGGCCGGGGGTTCCACTGAGCCGTCCATCCAGGCCCACCTGCACCCAGTCCGGTCCGGCAGCCTTGCGAAAACCCACCAGGCTGTCTCCCAGATCCGGATCCCGGGCGGACCCCGCCAGGGAGGCCGTCCACGGTTGCCCCTGGATCACCGTGCCCAGGTCGAACACACGGTTCGTGAATTGGGGCGGCTGATTGGTCATCAGCCGGGCAATTTGTTCTCCAGTGAGGACGTAGTCCGTGATCAGAACCTCGTCCATGAACCCGTTGAAGTGCGGGTCTGCCGGCCATTGACTTCGTCCCAGGAAATTGTATCGCGGCTGGAAGGCAGCCGGTGTGATGGAGGTGGCGTTGGAAGCCACGCGCACGCCGTTGACATAAATCTGTGCACTGCTGGCGCTCAACGTGACCGCCACGTGCACCCACCGGTTGGCCGGGAACCCGGCCGTTTCCACCATCTGTTCCGTGCCCCCGTTCCGCAGGCCAAACCGCAAGGTGCCCGCACTGCTGCGCGGCGTCAGAAACATGTAGTGCGTCGTGCTGTTGCCGAAATCGAAGATGCGCTGCCAGTTGCCTCCGCCCCGCCAATACACCCAGGCGGCGAAGGAAAAGCCATTGGCCCGCACCATCCCCGGCGGCAGGCTCACCCGTGTCTGCACCCCGTCGAACACCAGGGCCCGGCCCCGCACGCCGTTGGTGAAGACCGGACTGCCGGTGGTCACGCCATGGTTGGCATGTCCCGATTCATCCCGCACGTGGTCGTCGAACGAGTACTGGCCGATGCCACGCGTCCCCGGTTCCGGCGCCACCTGCAGATACCCGATGCGCGAGGGTTGGTCGCGGTACACCGCACCTGCCGAGGTCAGGGAACCGTCATCCCACTTCACGCGGCGTACATCCTCGACCCAGTTGTACAACGCGTAGCGCTCCACCCACGGCGTTTCCTCCAGCATCTGAATCATCGCCGCAATACAGGCCGCCTGCTGCGCGAAGGTGGGATCCGCACAGCTGGTCCAGTTGGCGCCGTTGTTCCACTCGGTGATCCAAAGGGGACGTCTGACCTGGTCGTAGGTGGCCTTGAGGAAGTTGTAAAACTGGTTGGCCGCGCCTGCGGGATCGGCCGGGTTCCAACACCAGTAATAGTGGACCGCCACAAAATCCACCCGCAAACCGGCCGCGTCCGCCTGCTGCAGGAAGGGATAAAGCCAGCTGCTGCGGCCACCATCGGAGGGCGCGGGCGAGCCCACGCGCAGGCCGGTGGTCAGCAACTCCGGCCATGCCGCCAGGGCCTCCGCCACGCTCAGGTTCGCCTGGTCGGGGCGGTCCGGCTCGTTGTAGCCCAACAAATGCACCGAGCCCCGGCTTCGCCAGTCCTGCGCCAGGCTCGGCCACCAGCGGTTCTGCTTGATCGGCACATACTCCACGTCCGCACCGGAGTTCTGGTTGAGGTTCCAGTTGTATTTCCAACCCACGTTCAGCCCGGCCTCGATGTCGCCCGCGATGCCCTTCTTCGAAGTCCACCGCCACGGAACCACGTAGACAAAGCGCACCTTGCCGCTCAACTGCGGCGGCAGCACGCCCAGCTCCACGTCCCCATCCGCCGCCACGTAGTTCCGGCTGTAACCCGTGCCATCCTCGCGTTCGGCGAGTGTCACGGCGTGGCCGCGTTTGAGCCGAAAGGATTCGATCCGCCCTTCGAACGCCCCCAATCCGGGTCCCCGGTGATGGACATAAAACGTCAGGGAGGTGGAAGCCCCGGTGAAATGCGGCCCGGTGAAGACCTCCAGGGGACGAAACGAACTGCCGTGCGGCACCACGACCGCGCCGTCGCCATAAGGGACCACGCGACAGTTGCTGTTGACCACGGCGCCGGCGCCGGCAATTCGAATCTGCGACAGCAGTCCGGCGCCCACGGCCGAAGGGCGGAGGGCCGTGAACACCAAATAAGCGTCGGGAGAATCCAGATGCACCACCGAACCCACCAGGGGCTGAACGCCACTGGTCAAGCGCAGCTCACAACGCCCTGTGACCACCACGGTGACATTGGTCAGGCCCGGGTACGTGTGCGTGCCCCCCTCCAAAACCCGGGTTTGTGCGCACGCCGCAAGGGAGCAAATCCCGGTGGACCATCCGACCCAGCGCAACAGACTCCTCATCCGGCTCGTCCCTGGCGTCGCCGTGACAATCATGGCGCTTAAATCTCCTCAGAAGAGCCGGACGGCACAAGTCACCCTTTCGGGGGAGCCACGGTTCGGCCTCCCCACCGGCCAACACCTCGCGTCTTTTCGGCGGGGATTACTGCCCACCCAGCCACCGGAAAAGGGCGCGCGACCGGAAAGGACTCTCCGGGCCCAACAGGGCTGCGCGACTTCGCCGCAAGTCAGCCTGGATCAACAGACCCACACCTGTCTCTTATACACATCT
>JAOADM010000213.1 GCA_026417315.1 Limisphaera sp. | reverse complement strand
GCCCGGCTCTTTGCAGATCCGCTCCAACGCCCCGAGGTCCGTTTGCGCGGTCAGGCCGCTCAAACATTGAGCGTGACCCGTCAACGGATTGTCCCCGCCGACCAACAACGATTGCCCTCTCCGGCCCTGGGCTGGCGCGGTGGCGGCGAGGTCCCGGTCGCACTGGAAGACCCGGAAGGTCGGCGCGCCGCTGAACCCTTCTTTTTGGTGCGCGCCTTCCTGGCGGCTCCCTCCTCCGTGGCGCTGCTCCACGGACGGTCCGGGCAGATCCGTTACACTCTGCCGCCCGAGCCACTGCTGCACCAGTGGGCACGTCGGCTCCATCAACTGTTGCAACGCGAGTACGGGTGGTGAACGTCTCCATCAGCCAAACGTTTGCCTGGGAACCTGTCCCGCCGCCCCGTGTGCTGGCCGGCCTGGACGCGCGGGTGGACGCAATCGTGGGCTGGTGCCGGCGCCACGCCGGTCCGGCGCGACGCCTGCGCGCAGAAGCCGAGCTGGTGGACCGTTTGGCACCCCGATTCTCTCACTGTTCGGACTCAGCCCTGCGGGCCCAATTGCTCGAGTTTCGCGATGCATTTCGGCGACCGAATCGCGTGGAACCCGCCCTGCTCCATCAGGCGCTGGCCGCGATCCGCGAAGCGGCCGCCCGCACGATCGGTTTGCAACCTTTCCCCGAGCAGCTCATGGGTGCCCTGGCGTTGCACCGCGGGTTCCTGGCCGAAATGGCAACCGGGGAGGGCAAAACCCTCACCGCCGGGCTTGCCGCTGTCCTGGCGGGTTGGACCCGGCGGCCCTGCCATGTCATCACCGTCAATGATTACCTCGCAGAACGCGACGCAGCGTGGATGCGCCCCTTGTTCGAGTTCTGCGGGGTTACGGTCGGTTGCGTCCTCTCCACCATGGCGGCCCCGGACCGGCGGCACGCCTACGCCCGGGACGTGACCTACACCACCAGCAAGGAGGTGGTGGCCGATTTTCTGCGGGATCGCCTGCTCTGGGGCCGGCTTCACACCCCGGCCCGCCGGTGGCTTCATGCACTGTTGTTGCCCTCCCGGGTGCCGACGGGTTGCGTCCAGCGCGGCCTCCACACGGCCATCGTGGATGAAGCCGACAGCGTCCTCATCGATGAAGCCGTCACCCCCTTGATCATCTCTGGCACCGGACCGCCCGCGGAAGACGAGGCGGTGTACCGGCGCGCGTGGCAACTTGCCGCCGCCCTCCTACCCGGCCACGACTACCTCGTCCGTCCGCGCCATCGCGAGGTCGAGCTTCTACCCCCGGCCCTGGCCCGGTTGGAAGAGGCACTCGACAATCTTCCGCCCCTCTGGCGCAGTCCGGCCCGGCGTCGTCAACTGCTGCAGCAGGCCCTCGTGGCCCGCGAGTTCTTCCATCGCGACCGCCAGTACGTCGTCCAGGACGGCAAGGTCGTCATCGTGGACGAATTCACCGGCCGGCTGATGCCTCTGCGCCGCTGGCGGGATGGCCTCCACCAACTCATCGAGGCCAAGGAAGGACTCCCGGTCACTCCTCCCGACCACACCCTGGCCCGACTGAGTTTCCAGCGCTTTTATCGCCTTTACCGCCACCTTTCCGGCATGACCGGAACCGCGCGGGAGGCTGCTGCCGAGCTGTGGCACATTTATCGACTGGCGGTCGTGGTCATCCCCACCCACCGTCCGTGCATTCGCCAACACTGGCCCGATCGTGTGTTTCCCGACGCCGCCAGCAAGTGGGCGGCGGTCGTGGAAGAAATCGAGCGGCTCCATCGCACCGGCCGGCCCGTCCTGGTCGGGACGCGCAGCGTGGCGGCCAGCGAAGACCTGGCACGACGCCTTTCCGAACGCGGGCTGCCCTTCAGCCTCCTCCATGCCACCCGCCACCGCGAAGAAGCCCGCATTGTGGCAGAGGCCGGTCACCGCGGCAAAATCACGATTGCAACCAACATGGCCGGTCGCGGGACGGACATCAAACTGGGCCCCGGCGTCGCCGCGCTGGGCGGACTCCACGTCATCGCCACCGAGCGACATGAGAGTCCGCGGATCGACCGGCAGCTTTACGGCCGCGCCGCCCGCCAGGGGGATCCCGGCAGCGCCCAGACCTTCCTGAGCCTCGAAGACGAGTTGTTCGTGCGGTTCCTGCCCGAACCCCTGCGCCACGCGCTGGCCCGTTACATCCGGGTCCATGGGCCCGGAGCCCAGACCGTCGCGGCCGCTGCTTGCGCGCTGGCCCAGTCCCGCGCCGCCCGGTTGGCCCGACGCCAACGTCAAGCCGTACTCCGCTACGACACCTGGCTGGACGAATCCCTCGCCTTCACCCCGCCCCACCGCACCTGAAACCATCCTGGATTCCGGAGGTTCGCGTGCGGTCGTCCCGCTCCGTCTGTTCGAGGAACTTCTTTGCGCGCTCCGTCACAATCCGGGCCGGCCCTTGGGAGAAGATCCGCGGGTTGCGCCCTGGCAGGGCGTCGTCGGGTTGGGGGCAAGGGAGTGTCCGGACCGTTGCGCGGGCGCGCGAATGGGGTGCGCCCTCGGCGCACATACGGGCCCGTGCGAGCCGGTGGACCGCGGGGGGCCGCGATCGCCTTGGCACCCGATCCTCAGGATCCCGCGTGAAGCGCCCTGTCCCCTCGGCCTCCGCGTGCCGAGGACTCCCGAGATTTGGCCGGGCTTTCGAGGTACCCAAACGGAATGCGGCGCATGCCCGATTTTTTCCAAAAACCCCCTTGCGCTTCCAGGGCCGCGTGATAAACTTTGTGCTCCGTTTCGCCCCGAAAGGCGGGGATCAAACGGACAGCATTGTGTTGGCGGGCCGACAACCGAGTCCCCTTCGGGCCGGGATTGAGGGTCCGCAGCTCCAGGAATTGCTGACAACAAATTGGGTTTTTATGCCAGTAAAAACGTTTCGGCCGCTGACGCCGTCGCTGCGGTTCATGACGGTCGCGGACTTCAGTGACATCACGAAGACGCGACCGGAGAAGGACCTGGTTGTCACGCGCAAAAAGACCGGTGGCCGCAACATGTACGGCCGCATCACCGCGCGCGGCATCGGCGGCGGTCACAAGCAGAAGATCCGCCTGGTCGATTTCAAGCGGGACAAGCACGGGGTCGAGGCGACCGTGATCGCCATCGAGTACGACCCGTGTCGTTCGGCCCGGCTGGCACTCTTGCAGTACCAGGACGGGGAGAAACGGTACATCATTGCCCCGAACGGCTTGAAAGTGGGCAGCAAGGTGGTCAGCGGGCCCACGGCCCCGCCGGAGGTGGGGAATGCACTGCCGTTGAAGGCCATCCCGGTGGGGTTGCCCATCCACAACATCGAGTTGGTGCCGGGCAAGGGCGCCCAGCTGGTTCGGAGTGCCGGCAGCGCCGCCACTTTGATGTCACGCGACGGTGGCTACGCCCAAATCCGGTTGCCGTCCGGAGAAATCCGTCTCATCAACGAAAACTGCTATGCCACCATCGGTCAGGTGGGCAACCTCGACCACAACAACGTGGTCTTGGGGAAAGCCGGGCGTAGCCGCCATTTGGGGATCCGCCCCATCACCCGTGGAGTGGCCCGGAACCCGGTGGATCACCCCAACGGTGGCGGTGCCGGCAAAGCCAAGTCGGGCGGGGGCTGGCACCAACTGACGTCGCCCTGGGGCCTGTTGGCCAAGGGCGGTCGGACACGCGACAGACACAAACCCTCCAACCGCTTCATCCTGGTCCGCCGCAACGGACTGCCGATGAAGAAGAAATAACCAGCCATGGGTCGTTCGCTCAAAAAAGGTCCCTTTGTCGACCTGCATTTGCTGGAGAAAATCCAGAAGGCTCGCGCCACGGGGTCGAGGGCTCCCATCCGCACGTGGTCGCGTCGGTCGGTCATCACGCCGGACTTTGTGGGTCTGACCTTCAACGTGCACAACGGGAAGACCTTCCAGCCCGTGTTTGTCACCGAGAACATGGTGGGCCACCGGCTGGGGGAGTTTGCGCCCACGCGAACGTTCCGCAAACACGGCGCCCACACTGCCAAAGCGGAGAAGTGATATGGAGGTTTACGCCGTTACACGCAACGTGCCGATGTCGGCCCAGAAAATGCGCGAGGTGGTGCGGCAAATCCAGGGGCTGCCCGCCCTCCAGGCGCAGGCCCTGTTGTCCTTCATCCCGCGCAAAGGGGCCCGGTACGCCGCGCAAACCCTCAAGTCGGCCCTGGCCAACGCCGAGGAACTGGCGCGACAGGGCAAATTCGAACGGGTCCGCCCCGAGCAGTGGCGGATCCGGCTCGCCGTCGCAGAGACCGGCGTCACCTACAAGCGGTTCATCCCCAAGGCGCGCGGCGCCGCCGGTCCCATCCGCAAACGCCATTGCCACGTCCGCATCGTGCTGAGTACCGACTGAACCGATCTTTGCCTGTATGGGTCAGAAAACCAATCCCATTGGCCTGCGGGTCACCGTCAACAAGGACTGGCGGTCCCAGTGGTTCGCCAGCAAAAAGGACTTCCCCAAGCTGGTGGCGGAGGATTTTGCCATCCGTCAGTATCTGAAGAAGAAGCTGGAATCTGCGTCCGTGTCCCGGATCCTCATCGAGCGGGCCGCCAACCGGTGCCGTGTCACCATCCGGACCGCCCGCCCGGGCGTGGTCATCGGGCGCAAGGGCGCCGAAATCGACCGGATCAAGGAGGAACTGAGCCGGATGACCGGCAAGGAGATCTACATCCACATCGACGACAATTTCAAACCGGAGGTGGAGGCCCAGCTCATCGCCGAGAACGTCGCCCTGCAGCTGGAACGACGGGTCTCGTTCCGCCGCGCCATGAAGAAGGCGATTCAGGCCGCGCGCGACTGCCGCGACGTCAAAATCGAAGGCATCAAGATTCGCTGTGCCGGCCGGTTGGGGGGAGCCGAACTGGCCCGCGTCGAACAGTATCACTGGGGGCGGGTGCCCCTGCACACCCTGCGGGCGAACATCGACTACGGGTTTGCCGAAGCCAACACCGTCTATGGTCGGATCGGCGTCAAGTGCTGGGTCTGTCACGGCGAGAACACGGGCCCGAATCAGCGCGGCCGGACCGTACCCGGCGCCACCGGTTCCGCCACCCCGGCCAGGTCCAACCCTTGAATTGGAGGAATTGAGCCATGCCGTTGATGCCCGAAAGGGTCAAGTACCGGAAGATGCACCGGGGCAGCCGCGCCGGCATTGCCTGGCGGGGCAACACGGTGGCCTTTGGCGAATACGGCCTGCAGGCCCTGGAACGCTGCTGGCTCGACACCAAGCAGATCGAGGCCGCCCGTGTGGCCATCAGCCGCCACATGAAACGCCACGGCAAGCTCTGGATCCGCGTCTTCCCGCAAAAGTCCTACACCAAAAAGCCGTTGGAAACGCGCATGGGCAAGGGCAAGGGCCCCGTCGAATCCTGGGTGGCCGTGGTTCGGCCCGCCCAAATCTTGTTCGAGCTGGATGGCGTGCCCGAGGCCACGGCGCGCGAAGCGCTGCGCCTGGCCGCCAGCAAGCTGCCCATCGCCACCCGGTTCATTTCGCGCCACGCCCACGGCTGAGCCTGCTGCCGACGCCTATGAAAAGGGACGAACGCCGCAAAATCCAGGAAATGACCCTGCCGGAGCTGCAGGCCAAACTGCGCGACCTGCGCCAGGAGCTTTTCAATTTGCGTTTGCAGAAGGCCAGTGCCCAGCTGGAGAAGCCCGACCGCCTGCGCATGCTGCGGCGGCACATTGCCCGGCTGGAAACCCGAGTGACCCAGTTGCGACGCCAAGCGGCTTGAACACCGAACCTATGGCAGAGACTCCAACAACCCCTTCGGTCCAGCGGGGACACCGCAAGGAACGGGTCGGGGAAGTCATCGCCGCCCGGATGGCCAAGACCATCACGGTGCGGGTCGAGCGGCGCTTCGCCCACCCCCGGTTCCGCAAGGTGGTAAAGGCTTACAAGAAGTATTACGTCCACGACGAAAAGGGAGAGGCCCGCGTCGGCGACCGTGTTCGCATCGTCGAGACGCGGCCCATCTCCAAGACCAAACGCTGGCGGCTGGTCGAGATCCTCGAACGCGCCGCCGCCTGAGGAACAAGTCGTATGCTGCAGGTACGTTCCCATTTGGAGGTGGCCGACAACACCGGGGCCAAGATTGCCTGGGCCATCGGCGTGCTGGGCCGCAACCAGCGGTACGCCCGCGTCGGTGACGTCATCAAGGTGCACATCAAGGCCGCGGCCCCGGACGGCCAGGTCAAGAAGGGTGACGTCTGCAACGCCGTGGTGGTGCGCACCCGCCACC
>JAOADM010000212.1 GCA_026417315.1 Limisphaera sp. | reverse complement strand
GCGCGAAACAGGATCACCGCTTCCTCACCTTCGCCAACCTGGAACACAAGATACGCCGTGGATGCCAGGGCGTTGTTCGTGACGCGCACCGTCTGGGGGACGCCGGCGGCTGCGAGCACCCCGTTGACGAAGATGTCCAGGGAAGCCACCGAGGTGGTCCCGTGATTGTCCCAGTCATTGTGATACGTCAAAAGCGTGTGGTTTCCCGCCGGCAATCCGATCAACCGCATTTCGATCTGGGCTCCTGCGTCACCTCCGTTTACCTTGATGCCATCCGACACCAACTTGGCGTCCCACACTGCGCTCTGGACCCCTTCTTTCCAATACCCCGGTTGAAGCGCCGTCCCCTCCGGGCCCACCCGTCTCAGGATCACGGTCACCGATCCGAACGTGTTCGAAATGACGTCCCCGCCCGCAAACCATGAGGTGTTGGTGGACCAAGGGGTGAATCCCGGCTGCAGACCCTCCGCCACCGGCCGGTTGTGGTTGTTGATGTCCACCTTCAATTCTTGCGCCGGTGCAGTCAGGGCCGAGCCGATCCCAACCACTGCAAGAATCAATGCTCGCAGGGTTCGAACCCTCCCGACGGCATCGCTTGCTTTCCGACCTGATCCCTTCCGACAGCCACCGTCCGCCCGTACCGATTGGGGCGCCTTCCCCAACCCGTGACCGCGGCCACAGATGCGCGCCGGACCAGCCTCCAAACCACCGCCCGGCCCTCCTGCCACGCGCAAACAGGCCCCCACCGGCGTCGCACGCCTTTCGTTGCCATCGCGTTGACTCCACTGCATGCCGAACCTCCAGTCGTCAGTCACGATCATCCGGAGCAGGTTCGGCTGACAACCCTCCTTCCTGCCAAAAGCCTTGCGTTTGCTGCCTGCCGCCCCGGGCGCAACGAGAGTCCGGGCCTTTCTCGGGCCCCCGCCAACGACCGTCCCCGCGATCCGTCTCCCACGATAAGAACCCTCACGTCGAGCCGACCCGATGCGGCGGTCGATTCTCGAAGGGGACAGGAGGCTCAGCGTGTCGCACACCTCACAGGCAACCACGCCCCCACGGGGCGCCATCTTTGGCCATCCCAGAACTCGGCTTCTGCCGCTGCACCGAGTCTGGCAGGAATGCCCACCGATCGCAGCGCCGCCACACACAACCGGTGGAAGGCCGCCTCCGGGCATCTGCCCGCCCGCAGATACTCGAGAACTTCTCCATCATGCTCCGCACTGTCCTCCCTCAACACACTGACGCGACTTCGAAGATAATAAGCCACCAATGCCGCCGCCGATCGTACCGATTCCACATCGTCCATCCGCGGATACAATCGTTCCCACAAGGCCCACCGCCACCCCACATCCCCGCTTGCGCCCGCAGCCAACCACGGGTTCAAAACCCACGAACGGTACATCTCATCGGGAATCTTCCATGCCACCAGCCTGCGATTGTATTCCGCCAACTCGATGTGTTCCAACCACACCGACCAACGTTTGCCTTCCCAGTGGCCATGGGTTAGCAACCATTCGAAATCTTCCCGATGCCGCTCCTGCACGCAGAGGCTTCGAACCCAGGACACTGTGCGGGCATCCGCCGGCCAACGCCGCAACCCCACCTGGCACGCGCTCCACACCAGGGCGCAGCCCACGAGGACCCCGCCAACCATCCGCACGACCCGCAGGAATGCTCCTTCCCTGGACGCATCCTGCCGGTCGGCGTGCGTCATCGTCCGCGCCGGTTCCCGACCCTCGCGCCGCTCTCGCCAGCGCCACACCAGCCCCGCTGCCGCGCACACCACCCCCGGCAGCAGCCACAGGACCACACTTCCCCGCCCGACACGCCATTCCTCGGCACCCCGGGAGGATCCCCGGGCTGTCTCCCGGCCGGCCAGGCGCCACGCCTCCTCGCCCACCAGGCGAAACACGATCGCCTCCCATGATTTGCTGGCCTCGGGCACCCATGGAATAGCGATCCGATCGACTTGCACCCCCAGTTTCCCGAGCTGCGCGAGGGTCTGCTCGACCCCGGTAGGCAGCTTCTCCTGGGGGCGCAGCGGGTAGATCCATACACCAGGTCCCAGCCGCACCCGATTGTCCCTGTCCCCCAGCCTTTGCAGATACCAGCCCAACCGCGGTTGCGGCCCATCCTCCACCCAGACCCACGCGTCGTCCCGGAGCCGGTCGTCCCTGCTCAGGGCCCCGAACATGGAAGCCCCACCGTCCCCAAAGCCGACCCACACCACAGGAGTTTCCCTGCTCCCGTGCCGCTCCAGAAGATATTCTCGCACCGCCCGCAATTTATCGGCCAGGACGGGAAGGTCCTTCCCGGCCACGCTCAGCCCGGCCACTGTCACGCCGGTACCAGCAACCTGCACAAGCCGTTGCCCCCAAGAACGCCAAGATTGCTCGACACCGTGGAGATAGATGACCAACGGTCCGGCCGGAGCCGCAAACCTGGGCCGCATCACGCACACCGCCTCATTCTGTCCCCCCGCGGCCCGGATCAGGACAATCGATTTCGAGAAAGGATCCCCGCGCATCGCCCATAGCAGACTCCCGGCGAATCCCACAGCGACGCCCGCGAGCAACAAGCACCCGGGTCCGGCCCGAATTGACCCTCTGGACCCGGGGCTCGCCGTGGGACGTGTCGCCAACCCCGCAAACAACAGGCAAAGCCACAGCCATGTCCCCGTTTTCAACGAGAACAATCCCCCGCTCAAGGCGCACCCCAAACCCATCACCAGCGCGCCCGCTCGGGCCGTGATCACCAATCTTTCCTCGGCGTCTCCGTTCCGTCCCCCCGCATCCTCCGCGGCCCTCAACCCGCGCCCGGCTCGCCAGAGGAACCAGACTCCCAAACCCGCCGCCATCAACGCCACCACGCCCGAGCCGGCCCCCAGCACCAGCCACGAATTCAATGCGATCGCGCCCACCTCGGCCGGGGCGGCAAACGAGTACAACGAACCATGCAGGACGGTCGTCGATTGCCACCCCCAGCCCAGAAGCGGGCGATCGGCCATCATCTGCAAAGCGCCCTCCCAGCCCAGAATCCGGTTTCTCCACGAGAAATCCCAGATGTTGGCGATGGAATAGATTCGACGAAGCCACGGCACCTCGGTATGCCGCAACTCCCAGTAACCCGTCACCAACAAGGCAGCGGCCGCAAGCCCCACCCATGCCCCTGCCTGACGCAGCCTCTTCCACCGCCCGTGACCACAGACATGCCACAGCAGATAACCCAGCCCACAAAGTGCCGACAACCACGCGCCCCGGCTGTAACTTCGAGCGCATGCCCAGAGACAGGACCCCCCAGCCACCACCCCCCACCCAATCACGCACCCCTGCAACAGGCGGCCGGTCAATCCCTTGCTCGTATCCTCCGGGCTGTCGGACTCCCGACCCTTGTTCGCCCACCAGCACCATAACAGTCCAACGGCCAGAACCGTCCCGAGGGCCATCAACAAACCGGCCTCGTTCGGATGCCCCCAAAACCCGCCCCATCGCTCCACACTCCAGTAGCGAAATCGCGCATTCGAGGGAACCCTGATCCATGACAGCACCGCCAACCAACCGGCCAGGACACCAAACCCGAACAAGCTTCGTCTCGGTCGCTCTTCCGAATCGCCACCCGTCATCCACAGAGCGAGCCACCACCCGGCGACCACCGTGGCCAGAAGCCCTACATATTGCCGGGCCTCGTCCGCCCTGCCATACCCGATCCCATAACTGATCCCGCTCCAGGCCAGCATTCCCACCAGCCAGCGCCAACCCCAGCGCGACCCCGTAGCTTTCCACGCCCGCGCCCGCAGCTCGCTCCACCACCAACAAGAAACGACGTACACCCAGAGCGAAACCACCACCACCCACTGCATTCGGGGGTCCGTTACCACGGCCCGCATCTCGAGCAACAGTGCGCGCCACCAGCTCGCCGAGGCCGACCCTGTGATGCCGCGCTCGGCCGTGAGGAACACCCCGATCGCGGCCGCCATCAGCAGCCCCTGCAACAGGATGCGCCACTGTCGCCCTGGGGCCGGGTTCCCGCCCGTCCGCGCCCCACTCTGCGCCAACGGAAATGCTGTTTCTTCCCTTTGCGAGTCTCGAGCGTGCGGGCCCACAACCCCTCCGCTATCGGCCGTCCTCGCTGAACGGATAACACCACAACGGGTTCCGCCGCTCCTGCGCCTCCATCAAATACCACCGTGCCAGCGGAATATAACTCACGGCGCCGCCAAACGTCGCATGGATGGCCCCCTGGGTGTGCCGTGCGCTCACACCCTCCCGGGGATAACTCGCTCCGTCATTGAAGTACTCCGGATATCGTTCGTCCGTCTCCCAGAAGACAATATCCTCGGGTCGGAATGCACCCAGCTTCAGCGCCGGCCAGTTCGTCCGATTGTACCCCACCACCGCGCCGTTCATCACATAACTCGAGCTCTGTTGGGCTCGCTCGGCAAACCGGGGCACCTGCGGCCCGTCCCGCGGGCACATGTAAAGCTTGCTTTGTTGCAGGATCGGCCAGAACACTCCTGTTTCTACTCGGAACTGCGCCGGGCCGGCCGCCTGCGGGTTCCATCGATACAACCACCCGGCCCGTTCGGGATGATCGCCCCGCTTCCAGTTCGCCCAGGGCAAAAGATCTGCATGATCGCTGGCGTACAAGTGGAGGGCCATGGAAAGTTGCTTGAGATTGTTGATGTCGGTCACGCGAATCGCGCGGTCCTTGGCCTTCCCCAGGGCCGGAAGCAGCATCCCCGCCAGGATCCCCAGGATGGCAACGACCACCAGCAACTCCACGAGAGTGAAACCAGTGCCACGGGCGCTCCCACAGCGCCCATCCCATGGCCGGCCACGCTGCCCCCGGTGACCCTTGGATCCGCCCATGCTCATCGGCAAACCCATCCTTGGCGAGTTGCGGGCCTTTCACACCGGCGTTGCCAGCCCGGCGCCAGGCAAGCGGCTGCACGCCGAGGGCGGCTTCCATCCGCATCCCCCGGCCAACCTCTCTGCTTCATGCCATGCGTTCGGCGCTTGATTCCCGAAGCGTGCCCCCCGGCCGCTCCCCGCCTCCGCCGGGGCCTCCGATGTCGCGCCCGGCTCGACCGGCCCTCCGCGGTCGGGTCGAGGTTCAGGCCCCTCAATCGTCGGGCCGAAGGGTCCATACCCCGCCACTGCCGGTATGCCCGCCGCTTTCTCGTTCCGTCATTCGCTCCACGTGCCCATCCACCATCAGGTAATTGAACTTGCCCCCGTGAAACTTCGGTCGTTCCAGGGTCTTGGCTGCCCATTGTTCCCGGGGATGCAAAATGCACGCGAATGTGGGCGATCCCAACACGTTCCGGATCGCAATTCTTTCCACCAACAGGGCGGTCTCGGCCGGCGCCGGGACCATCGTGACCCTCATCACCGGCCAGCTGTCGCCCAACGTCGCATCCGACTCCCGGGCGGCGCGAAGGCGGTCCGGATCCAGGTAGAGCCCCACCCCGCCCATGCTCAACCGCCGCGGTGGCCACCCCTCGTCCCGCAGTTCGTACATCGGCATCGAATAACTTCGGGCCTGTCCCTCCCCGCGAGGCTCCGCGTCCGAGGGACAGCGGAACCACTGCGCCAACTTGTCCAAACCTGCGTCGCCGGCTGTCGGGTTCATGCCTTTTGCGATTTCGCGGTCCCAGGCACTCTCCACCGCGCCCAGACGCACGGCACCCACAGGGAGGGCATGCTCTCGCTCCATGGCATAGGTCTGAAAGGCCTCGCCCAACGTTTTCAAGCGCGCGCGACAGCCCCACGTGCGCCTCGGCTCTCCTGTGCCCTGCACCGCCGCCCATACCACGCCTCCCACAACCATGAGCAGCAGCACGACCGTCGCCAGCTCCGTCCGGGTGAATCCGCCCTCCCGCCCCCGGCATCCAGTAGCCGCCGCCTGTCCGGGACCCCACGGCCACGGTGGACGCTTCAACCTTTTCATTTGCGTTCGATCCGGGCCCATGCCGCCCACCACAGCTTTCTCAGCGGCCAAAGACAAAATCCAGTTTCCACAGTGCCCGCTCGCGCAGGCTTTCCTTCGACCGGATGATGTGCCGCCCTCCCGGGTGTACATGGTACTCCATCGGAATCCCGACCCGGCAAAACTCCGCTCCATGCCGTGCCGCTTCCGCAGGGCTCCACTGTTCACGCTCTCCGTGCGTGACCAAAATCCGATCGGTCAATCCCACCTGCGGCTTCGGCAGGTCGCCGCGATTGCACAACATCAAGCCCCGATACCGCCCCGGATACATCTCCGCCAACGCGTTCACTGTCAGCGTGCCGGCGCTAAACCCCAACAAATACACCCGGTCTCCGTCCACCGAGGGATGCGCCCGCATTACCCTCTCCACGGCTAATACGTGGTTGGTATGGTCGTAGATTGTCTCGATCCGACGCTGATCCCAGCGG
>JAOADM010000211.1 GCA_026417315.1 Limisphaera sp. | reverse complement strand
GTACAGACCGCATACACGAGCCGGCCGCCGGGCTTGACAGCGGGGGCGACGTGCTCGAGCAGCCGCTTCTGCAAGGCGCTCAGTTCCTGGACGTCCTCGGGCCGGGTGGTCCAGCGCGCGTGGGGATTGCGCTGCCACGTGCCGATCCCCGTGCAGGGGGCGTCCACCAGAACCCCGTCGAACAGAATCGTCATCGGCCGCTGCGGGCCGCCATCCCACACCGACGCCTGGTAGTTGAAAACCTTGGCCCGGGCGGCGCGCCGACGCAGCCGCTCGAGTCTCCACTCGGCGGTGTCCGTGGCCCACACCTGGCCGCGGTTTTGCATCAGATCCGCCAGATGCAGCGTTTTGCCGCCCTCGCCGGCGCAGGCGTCCCACCAGTTTTCCCCGGGCTGCGGTGCGCAGAGATGCCCGACAATCTGGGAGGCGATGTCCTGGATTTCAAAACGGCCGTGGGCAAAGTCGGGCGTGCGGAACAGGTCCTTTTTGCCCTCGTAGATGTAGGCGTCCGGAAGGTACGTCTTGCGCAGGTGTCCCAGGCTGTCCATCAGGGCCCGGCCCTGGCCGGGGCGGGCGCGAATGAACAGCCGTGGTTCCCGTTGCAAACTGCGCAGCCAGGCATCCGAAACGTCCATCACCTCGTGAACCCACGACGGCACCGCTTTGGCCCGCAGGGTTTCGGCGCGCAGGCTGAAGGGATTCTTCTCGAACCGTTCCGCCAGTTCCTCCGCCTTGCGGATTTTGCGCACGAGGCCCCGCTCGTCCTTCAACCAGCCCTTCCACCGGTAAAACTGGAACACCCACCGGCTCACGCGCGTGGCGCCCGCCTGCGAGAGGCTGGACTCCCGATGCAGTACCTCGCGCAGGACCCGATCCGCCGGGTGATCGCGGTCGGCCCGCTCCAACACCTCGACGGCCAGGGCCAACAGACGCTCCTCCGGCTCGATGCCGGTGGTCATTCGCGGCGCCCGATACGACATGGATCTCGAGTTCATGCCCGTTTGCCCAGACACGCGGCAGCTACGGCAGCCTCCCGCCCGTCTCCGGTGGGCGGGCCCGAGCAACCCGGTTTCGGGTGACTGCCGCTTTTCTCCGACGGGCCTCCTTGCCCGGGAGGACGTTACCGGCCCGGGCGGGGCCCCGGAGTTCGGATCAACCCGCGCCGGCGTTCCAAGTTGCTCGCCAAACGCACAAAACGCAACCCGTGAGCCGGGTGCCGGACTTGCCGGGGAGCGGATCTTCCGCTTTCTTGAAACGTTGTCCCGGCATGCAAGATGCCCGGACCCGTGGGGTCGGGGCCGGGGACAAGGACGGCGTGTTATGAATGAATTGGGCAAACTGCTGGTCATCGCGGGACTGCTCATGGCAGCAGTCGGCGTGTTGCTTTGGACCGGCTGGGATCGCGGCTGGCTGGGACGATTGCCCGGCGACATTCATTACACGCGCGGCAATTTCAGCTTTCACTTTCCCATTGTCACCTGCCTGCTTTTGAGCGCGGTGTTGACACTGCTCCTGTGGCTGTTCCGCCGCTGAAACGGGCGCCGGAGGGTGGTGGGAGCCGTGCCACACTGCCAAAAAAAACCGTGGGCAGGGAGTTGACCCAGAGGGACCGGTTTCTGAAGGGAAACGCCTTCCCGGGCTCCTGCTGCGAAACCTGCGCCTGCGGCGGAGGGAAGGATCCGCTCCCCTGGCTCAGGCCGCTGCTCCCGTGCCATCGAGCGTCTCCCGCACCAGTTGAGCGAGGCGCCCCGGCGGATAGGGTTTTTGCAGGTACACCAGGCCGGGACGCAGTACGAAATCCCGGCCCACCACGTCAGCGCTGTAGCCGCTGGTGAAGATCACCTTCAGCTCCGGACGATCCTGCCAGAGCCGCTCCGCCAACTGCCGGCCGTTCATCCGGCGCGGCATGACCAGGTCCGTCAAAAGCAGGTCGATCTGCGGGCCGTGTTGCTGCCACAGCTCCAGGGCCTCCGGGCCGTGCGCCGCCTGCAATACACGGTATCCGTGATGCTCCAACAGCGTGGCCACCAGCTCGCGCACGGAAGGCTCATCCTCCACCACCAGAATGGTCTCCCGGCCCTGCGGACCGAGCTGCGGCTCCTCGCGCGCCTCCGAAGTGGGTTGGCCGGGGACCTGATGGGGGAGAAAGACTCGAAACGTGCTGCCCTCGCCCACGCGGCTTTCCACCTCGATCCACCCCTGATGCTGCTCCACAATCCCGTACACGGTCGCCAGACCCAGTCCGGTGCCCTTGCCCACCTCCTTGGTCGTAAAGAACGGTTCGAAGATGCGTTTGAGGTTCTCCGGCGGGATTCCGCAACCGGTGTCGGTGACGCTCAGCTCCACGGCCGGCCCGGGGCGGGCCTGGGGATTGCGTTCGAGATGCTCGGGTGTGACCTCCACGATTCGGACGCTCACATCCAACTGGCCCCCTTCGGGCATGGCGTCGCGCGCGTTGACCACCAGGTTCAAGACCACCTGCTCCAGCATGCCCGGATCCGCCATCACCCAGGCCGGTTCGCGGGAGAACTGCAGCCGCAGGACAATGTCCTCGCCCAGCACTCGTCCGAGCATCCGACTCAGTTGATGCACCAGCTCGTTCAAATCCAGCGTGCGCGGTTGGAGGACCTGGCGCCGACTGAAGGTCAGCAACTGACGCGTCAGATTCGCCGCGCGTTCGGCGGCCTGACTGATCTGATGCGCAGCATGCCAGTGGGCAGGGGGCAGGTTGCCGGCACTCAACAGCAACGTGGCATTGCCCTGGATCACCGTCAGCAGGTTGTTGAAGTCGTGCGCCACGCCGCCGGCCAACTGGCCGATGGCCTCCATTTTTTGGGCGTGCCGCAGTTGCTCCTCCAGCCGGCGTTGTTCCGTCAAATCGCGAAACAGACTCAGCAGCAACGGCGGACGCCCCGGCGCCTCGATGAAGGTGTGGCTCAACTCCAGCTCGCGCACGGCGCCGTCGGGCAGCGTGAGCCGGTGGTGCGCGCGTTTCTCCAGGGTGCGAAGTCGGAAGCCGCGACGGTATTGCTCCAGCAGCGCCTCGGTCTCGGGTCCCTCGGGATACAGGACGGTCAGCAACCGGCCCTCCAGGTCCTTGCGGGGCCTTTGCACCAACCGGCAGAAGGCCTCGTTGACTGCCACGATCCGTCCGGCGCCGTCCGTCAACCGCATTCCGTCCACGGAATTCTCCCACACGGAAAAAAACAGCCGCTCCGATTCGCGCAGGGCCGACTCGGCCTGTTTGCGCGCGCTGACGTCGCGCACGTGCAGCAGGATGGACGGCTCCCCGGCGTGGTCCACGGGACGTGCCAGAAGCTCCACCGGCACACTGCGCCCGTCCACGCGCAACCAATGGCCTTCGGCATGATCGGGCGGACGCCCGCCGTTTTCCTGCTGCCAGGCCATGCGCAGGGCGGGCCGTTCCTCCGGCGGGACAAACTCCAGCCACGACCGCCCCAGCAGCGAGGCCACGGGGGCTCCCGCCAACTGCCCGGCCGCCGCGTTCGCATCCCGCACCCGCCCCTCCATGTCGAGCACCAGGATCGCGTCGGGCGAATTCTCGAACAGCCCGCGGTAGCGGCGCTCCGCCCGACGCAGGGCCTGCTCGGCCCGCAACCGTGCCAGAGCGCCACTGCAGTGGTCGGCCAGCGAGACCAGAATCCGCAGATGGCTTTGTTGATAGGCGGCAAACCGGTAACTCTGCACCGAGAGGAGACCCTCGACCTGCCCGGCGTGCCGGATCGGCGCCCACAAAAGCGAAGCCGAAGGCCGATCCACGTCGCCGAACATGTGGGTGTCGGTCGGATGCGTCAACGGGGGCTCCCGAAGCAACAGCAGCGGCCCCTCTTCTAGGACCCGGAGGGCCAGAGGGCTGGGGGACTGCGGCGCGGGATCGGGCGGGATCTCCACGCGTTGGCCCCGGACGGTGTCCACCGCCAGGACGGTGCTGAGCCGCTGCGACTTCGCATCCCACAACGCCAGCACGAACGCGTCCCAGGCCAGCAGGTCCGAGGCGGCCCGAGCGATGGCCCGGGCGGCCTCGAGGAAACTCGGTGCGGCGTTGAGCTGACCTCCCAGCCGGGCCAAAGTCGCCGCTTGAAGCTCGGCCTCCTTGCGCTCTGTGATGTCCCGACAGGTCATCACCAGACCCGCCAGATCCGGTTCCTCGATCCGGTTGCGAACCACGGCCTCCAGCAGGCGCCATTGACCGTTTCGGTGACACATGCGGAACTCCGTCCGGCACGTGGGCGTCTCCGCATGTTTGGCGGCTTCGAAGCAGGCCCGCAGCGGCCCCACGTCCTCCGGATGCACAAACTCGAACCAGTCCTGCCCCGCCAGTCCTTCATGCGGGTACCCCAGCACGAGCTCCGCAGACGGGCTTGCATAGGCAATTCGCCCGTGCCCGTCCAGGAGAACCACCAGGTCGAGGACGTTCTCGGTGAGCGCCCGCAACACGCGCTCGCGGCGTTCGACTTCCTCCTGCAAGCGCCGCAGGCGTTTGCGTTCCTGCGCCTGATGCAGCGCACGCCGAATCGTGGGCACCAGCCGATCAGTCCACTGCTTGAGAACGTAGTCCGTGGCCCCCTGCCGGAGACTTTCGATGGCCGCGGCCTCGCCCGCGGTTCCCGAGGCCAGCACGAAGGGCGTGTCGGGGCATGCCGTTCGGGCCACCGCCAGTGCATCCAAACCGGTGCAGCGCGGCAAATGGTAATCGCTCAGGATGAGGTCGAACTCATTCCGCTCGAGCGCCTGCTGAAAGGATTCGAGGTCCTGCACCGCCGTGATCTCCGCTGATATGCCCGCCTCCTTCAACCAGGCTGCCACCAGCGCTGCATAGTCCACGTCATCTTCCAGGTGCAGAATCCGCAGAGGTGCCTCCATACGCGTCGCCTTGTCGCCGCCCGTGCCATGTGGTTCCAGCACAAGCAAAAACGATACCAGCGACCTCCCGCCCCGGACGGTCCCGCCTTCGCCCGACTTTGGGGGCAATCCGACGCACTCCGAAAGAACCGCGCAATGTTGCGCCGACCCCATGTGTCCAGGAACCGGGCAGAGACGTCTTGTTTTAAGCCGGACCTCGCGACCCTGGCGAAATGCAGCGCGGCCGCATGCGCGCCGGGCCCGGGTTCCCCCGTGCAAACCCGGCGTGCCTCTCCACAGGCAAACCCGGTGCACTACCACACCTGAACGAACACGCCGCGTGCACGACGAAGAGGCGCATCCGATGGCCGGGCCCGCTCTGGCAGCAGCCCCGTGGAAACCGGGCGCCCGCGTCTCCGCCTCACGGCCCCTGGGCCTGCAGCAGGAGCGGCAGACCTGCGTCCGGTTGCGCCCACAGCGCCCGCAAATGCTCGGGGCGCCATCCCCGCTCCCGCAAGGTTCGCAGGCTCAGCGCCGCGTGGCGCTTGGCGAGTCGGCGCCCTGAGGCATCGGTGAGCAGCGGACAGTGATAAAAGCGGGGCGGATCCCAGCCGAGGGCTCGATAGAGAAGAAGCTGACGTGCCGTGGACCGGAGCAGGTCCGCACCCCGCACCACTTCCGTGATTTGCATGCACGCGTCATCCACGACGCAGGCCAGCTGGTAGGCCGGCACCCCGTCGCTTCGCCAGACGATGAAATCGCCGAAGTCCTGCCCGGCCACGAACCGTTGCGGCCCGTGACAACCGTCCTCGAACTCGATCACGTCGCCGTCGGGCACGCGAAATCGCCAATGGAACCGGCCCTCCGGCGAAGGTGCCACCCCGTCGGCTCGTGGCCGGCACGTGCCCGGATAGATCGGTTCATCCTCGTCCTCGGCATGGGGCGCACGCGCAGCAGCGGCCACCTCCCTGCGCGAACAACGGCAGGGATACACCCAGCCGCCGGCCTGCAGTCGTTCCAGTGCACGTTCATAGAAGGCCCGGCGCTCGCTCTGCCGGTAGGGCCCCCACGGCCCGCCGACGTCCGGACCTTCCTGCCATTGGAAGCCAAACCAGCGCAGGTCCTCGAACAAGGCCTCCATGAACTCCGGCTTGCAGCGCGGCCCGTCCAGGTCCTCCACCCGCAGCACCAGCATGCCCCCGGCCTCACGGGCCCGGATCTGAGCCGTCCAAAACGTCCGTGCATGCCCCAAATGGAGGTAACCCGTGGGCGAGGGTGCCAGCCGACCGCGATACGGACGTGCACCTTGCGCGGCGGCGGGCAAGATACTTTGGCAATGGCTCTCCATGACCCTGCACGTCTAGAAGGAACCCGGGGGCTGCAGGGCCAGCCACTCGCGAAACTTCGGCATTGGCTCTCCCAGCAACGCCTCGGCTTTGTGGCAGTCCAAAGACGTGTCCGCCGGCCGGGGCGGACCCGCGTAGTCCCGGAGCGATTCGGGCTGCAGCCGCGGCCGCAGCTCCAGCCGGACCGACTGCCACAGACCGCCGGCCGGGCCATACCAGCTTTGCTTGCCGTGCGGGATTTCGGCGAAACCCTGTCTCTTATACACATCT
>JAOADM010000020.1 GCA_026417315.1 Limisphaera sp. | reverse complement strand
GAGACAGGCCTGGATGCAGTCGATGAGGGCCTGGACCCCGTTGGTATGAATGGGGCCGGGATACTCCTTCAGATCGTAGGAGCCCAGCCACGGGGCCTGGGATTCGAGGCCGCCGACGTGAGGGACTTCGACCCCGAGACCGATCGGGATCTCCGGTCGGCCCATCGCTTGCAGGAGCTTGGCGGCGAGCCGGCCCCGGTACATGGGCCGACCGTAATCGGTCAGAACCAGCTTCACGTCCAGTTCAGGGCATTGCAACAGCAGCCCCAGGGCCCAGGTATCGTCGATATCGTCGCCGATGTCGGTATCGAGGATGACCGGAATCGGTTTGGCACCGCCGGCAGGGGCGCCCGATTCGGCCGCACGAGAACATAGGCCGGCCATCATGAGCAGACTGCAACTGCAAAAGCCGACCCACAGGCTGAAGCCAAAAAGAGGAGGACGCATGGCTCGATTCCTTTCCTGCTTTCCATGCAATCACGAAGCGGGTGATTTGGCCAGCCTAATGCGCCCGGCCGGGGCAAGGATGCATCCGCTGAGATTCGAAAGCCCGGGACGGCTTGCGGGGGCCGGGGATCCGGGGGCACGGGCCCCCGGCGTCTCCGGAACCGATGGATCGCAGGGAGCCCGTGGGCCGGGACGGGCCGTGGATCACCTCAAGCGGCAGATGGACTGGGGCTTTCGGCGCGGAACACCAGCTCCCCGTTCTTGCAATCCACGGTGACGCGGCTGTGGTCGGTGATTTCGCCGGCCAGCAGTTTGCGGGAGAGCGTGGTTTCCAGGTGACGCTGGAGGAATCGCTTCAGCGGACGGGCGCCGTAGACCGGGTCGTAGCCCGAGCGGGCGATGTGTTCCCTGGCGGCGTCGGTCAGCGCCAGCTCGATGTGCCGGTCGGCCAGTCGCTGGCGCAACAACTGCAACTGCAGGTCCACGATCTTCTTGATCTCCGCCAGGGTGAGCGGCTTGAAGAGCACGATTTCGTCCACGCGGTTGAGAAACTCGGGTCGGAAATGGGCGCGCAGTTCCGCAAGGACCTTGCGGCGGACGCCCTCGGCGATTTCCCCGGTCTCGCTGGCATTCTCGAGGAGATACGGACTGCCGATGTTGCTGGTCATGATGATGAGGGTGTTCTTGAAGTCCACGGTGCGGCCGTGGCTGTCGGTCAGGCGACCGTCGTCGAGGATCTGCAGCAGGATGTTGAAGACGTCGTGGTGGGCCTTTTCGATTTCATCGAAGAGGATGACCGAGTAGGGTTTGCGGCGGACGGCTTCGGTAAGCTGGCCGCCTTCCTCGTAGCCGACGTAGCCCGGCGGGGCCCCGATGAGGCGGGCCACGGCGTGTTTTTCCATGTACTCGCTCATGTCGATGCGGATCAGGTTGTCTTCGCTGTCGAAGAGGGCCTCCGCCAGGGCCCGGGCCAGTTCGGTTTTGCCGACGCCGGTGGGGCCGAGGAAGATGAAGGAGCCGATGGGCCGTTTGGGGTCTTTGAGGCCCGAACGGGCGCGAATGACGGCATCGGCCACGGCCTGAACGGCTTCGTCCTGGCCGATGACCCGTTGGTGAAGGATCTGGTCGAGGCGCAGGAGTTTTTCCTTTTCGCCCTCCAGGAGGCGTGCCACGGGGATGCCGGTCCAGCGGGAAACGACCTCGGCGATTTCGTCCGGGGTGACTTCTTCGCGCAGGAGGCGCTGGCCGGACTTGCTGACGGCGTCGGCTTTGGCTTCGAGCTCGCGCAGCTGTTTCTCCAGGGCCGGGATGCGGCCGTACTGGTATTCGGCGACGCGGCCCAGGTCGTGTTCGCGTCGGGCTTTTTCCATTTCGGTGCGGGCCAGTTCGAGGGCTTCGCGGAGTTTTTGGATGTCATCGACGAGCTGTTTTTCGGTTTGCCACTGGGCGCGCAGGGAATCGCGCTGAGCCTGGAGGTTGGCGAGTTCCTTTTCGAGGGCCTGGAGGCGTTCCCGGCTGGCCTCGTCCTTTTCCTTGCGGAGGGCCTCGCGTTCAATTTCGAGCTGGGTGATGCGGCGTTCGAGTTGTTCGAGCTCCTCGGGCATGGACTCCATCTCCGTGCGGAGCTTGGCCGCCGCCTCGTCCACCAGGTCGATGGCCTTGTCCGGCAGGAAGCGGTCCGAGATGTAGCGGTGGGAAAGCTGCGCGGCCGCCACCAGGGCGGCATCCTGGATGCGGACCTTGTGGTGAAGTTCGTAGCGTTCGCGCAGGCCGCGGAGGATGGAAATGGTGTCCTCCACACTGGGCTCGTCCACGAGCACCGGTTGGAAGCGCCGCTCGAGTGCGGCGTCCTTCTCGATGTACTTGCGGTATTCGTCCAGCGTGGTGGCGCCGATGCAGTGGAGCTCGCCCCGGGCGAGCATCGGTTTGAGCATGTTGCCCGCGTCCATGGCGCCCTCGGCCTTGCCCGCACCGACCACGGTGTGAATTTCGTCGATGAAGAGGATGATCTGGCCCTGGGACCGGGCGATCTCCTGGAGGACCGCCTTGAGGCGTTCCTCGAATTCGCCGCGATATTTGGCCCCGGCAATGAGGGCGCCGAGGTCCAGGGCAATGATGCGTTTGTCCTTGAGGCTGTCGGGGACATCGCCGGCGACGATGCGCCGGGCCAGGCCCTCGACGATGGCGGTTTTTCCGACGCCGGGCTCGCCGATGAGGGCGGGATTGGTTTTGGTGCGGCGGGAAAGGACCTGGATGCAGCGACGGATCTCGGCGTCGCGCCCGATGACGGGATCCAGTTTGTTCTGGGCGGCCAGGCGGGTGAGGTCCCGACCGTATTTCTCCAGCGCCTCGTAAGTGGCCTCGGGATTGGCGCTGGTGACGCGCTGGTGGCCGCGCACCTCGGTGAGGGCCTTGAGGAAATCGTCGCGGCGGATTCCGAGGTTCTTGAAGATCTTGCCGATGCCGGTGCCCACCGGTTCATCGAACATGGCCAGAACGAGATGCTCCACCGACACGTACTCGTCCTTCAGACGTCGGGCATGGTCACGGGCGGTGACGAGCAGGCGGTTGAGGCGTTGGGTGATGTAGATGCCCTGGGTGGTGACATCGCTGCCGGAGACGCGAGGCAGGCGGGCCAGCTCCTCCTCGACCTTGGTCTTGAGAAGATCAGGGGAGACGCGGGCCTTCTCGAAGAGCCGAGGGACGAGGCCGCCCTCCTGCTCGAGGAGGGCCAGCAGGAGATGTTCGACGTCCACCGCCTGGTGTTGGTAGCGCACCGCGATGTTTTGGGCTTCCAACAGGGCGGCCTGGGATTTTTCGGTGAATTGGTTCAGGTCCATATGCGTTTAAAGGGTGGTTTGCAGGTTTCAGGCAGAACTCGGCGTGGACAAGGCCGGTTGGGTGGATGGGGCCCGGGCTGTGCGGCGCGGGCGCGGAGGCCGGCGGAGGGCCAGGGCCAGGACCTCGTCCACGGTTTCCACGGGTTGAAAGCGCAGCTGGCGTCTGGCTTCCGGGGGCAGTTCGGCCAGGTCTTTTTCGTTGTGTTTCGGGAGGATGATGGTGCGGATGCCGGCCCGGAGGGCGGCGAGGCATTTTTCTTTCAGCCCTCCGATGGGCAGGACGATTCCGCGCAGGGTGATTTCGCCGGTCATGGCGATATCGGGCCGGACGGGGCGCTGGGAGAACAGGGAGGCAATGGCCGTGAACATGGCGATGCCCGCGGAGGGGCCGTCTTTGGGGACGGCGCCGGCCGGCACGTGAATGTGGAGGTCCACGTCTTTGAAGGCGTCGTCGGGGATCCCGAGTTCCCGGGCCCGGCTTTTGACGAGGCTCAGGGCGGCCTGGGCACTTTCCTTCATGACCTCGCCGATTTGGCCGGTCAGCAGGATGTTGCCCTTGCCGGGGTAGGCGAGCGCCTCGATATGGAGGATCTCGCCGCCGGTGGGCGTCCAGGCCAGGCCCGTCACCACGCCGGGTCGGCCGGTGGTCAAGCGGGTCTCATGAATGTAACGGGCGGGGCCGAGGATCTTTTCCACCTCGTCTCGGGTGACGGTGAATTCCGTCAGTTCGCCCTTCGCGACGCGCGCGGCCACGTGACGGCAAATGGCGGCGATCTGACGTTCCAGTTCGCGCACGCCCGCCTCGCGCGTGTAGTCATGAATGATGCGCTGCAGGGCGGCCGTCTCGAATTTGCACTGGCCGTTCTTCAGGCCGTGTTCCTTGAGCTGGCGTTTGACGAGATACCGGCGGGCGATTTCGAGTTTCTCGCGGTCGGTGTAGCCGGGAATCTCGATCACCTCCATGCGGTCGCGCAGCGGCGCCGGCACTGTGTCCATGACATTGGCGGTGCAAATGAACATGACCTGGGAAAGGTCGAAGGGCACATCCAGGTAATGATCCACAAAGGCGTGGTTCTGGCGCGGGTCGAGTACCTCCAGCAGGGCGCTGGCGGGGTCGCCCCGAAAATCACTGCCCAGCTTGTCGATTTCGTCGAGCATGAGCACCGGGTTGCGCGAACCGGCGCGGCGGATTTCCTGGATGATGCGGCCGGGCATGGAACCGATGTAGGTCCGGCGATGACCGCGGATTTCGGCCTCGTCATGCACCCCGCCGAGGCTGACCCGCGCGAACTTGCGTCCCAGGGCATCGGCGATGGACTGGCCGAGGCTGGTCTTGCCCACGCCGGGAGGCCCGCAGAAGCAAAGGATGGGGCCGTGCCCCTGCGGGTTGAGTTTGCGGACGGCCAGGTACTCGATGAGGCGGCGCTTGACCTTTTCGAGGTTGAAATGATCGCGGTCCAAAATCTTTTGGGCGCGGTCCAGATCGAGGTTGTCCTCGGTGAGTTTGTTCCACGGCAGTTCCGCCAGGGTCTCCAGATAGGAAACCACCACGGCGTATTCGGGACTGGCGGGATGCAGGTGCTGAAGCCGGCGCAGTTCGCGTTCGGCCTGCTGCAGCACCGGCTCGGGGGCCCCGGCCTCCTGCAGGCGGCGACGGAGCTCCTCGATTTGCTGTTCGACGCCGCCCTCGTCTTCCCCGAGTTCCTTTTGGATGGCCCGGACCTGTTCCCGCAGAAAGGCGCGCCGTTGCTGGTCGGTGATGGCCGAGGAGACGTCCTTCTGGATTTTCTGCTGAATGCGCGCGATTTCGAGTTGGGCGGCCACGTGTTTCAGCACGGCCCGCACGCGCCTGGCGACGTCGAGTTCCTCCAGCAAGGGCTGTTTTTGTTCCACGGGCAGGTTGAGGCTGCCGGCCATGAAATCGGCCAGCTGGCCGGGGTCGCGGAGATTGCGGAGGACGGCCGCGGCCTGGTCGGGCGGGTCCAGCGTCAGTTCGACCAGTTTCAGGGCGGCGTCGCGCAGCCCCTCGACCGCGGCAATGAACTCCAGGTCGTCCGCGGGCGGGGGGGTGCTGTGCAAGACCTCGATCTCGGCCCGGAGAAACGGGGCGACCACCAGCACGCGTTTGAGGGCGATCCGCTCCAGGGCCTGGACGATGATGACCAGCGTGTCATCGGACTGGCGCAGCAGCTTGAGGACGCGGGCGGCAACGCCGACGTGGTAGAGGTCCTCCTGCCCGGGTTCCTCCACCGTGGCATCTTTCTGCGTGAAGATGCCGATGATTTTGCTGTGCGGCAGCGACTCCTCGAGCAACTTTTTGGACGAGGGTCGGCCGATGGTCAGCGGAGCCACCAGACCCGGGAAAAGAACCGTGTTGCGCACGGGCAGGATGGGCAGCGTGTCCGGAATGCGGCTGTCCTGCTCGGCTCCCTGGCCGGAGGCCGCGGCGGCGCTGCCGGGCTCGGACGTTCCCTCGATGACCGAGTCCAGCAGGATGGGGAACAGCTCGAAGCGTGCGTTGGCGTTCATGGCTGATGGTCCTCCGTTGGGGTGGGCGAGCTGGAATGGGTTGCCAGGGGCAGGCGGATCCAGAGCAACCCCTCGCGGTAATGGGCGGTGACCTGTTCCGGCTGGATCGGCTCGGGCATTTCCACCGTCCTTTCGAAGGGGCCGTAATCGATTTCCATGGCCAGGACCTGCGGCGAGGGACTGGCATCGGTGCGGGGAGGTTCGGGGGCGGGCCGGTGGCCGCTGATCGTCAGCCGGCGTGCGTCGACGCGAACGGAGATGTCCGGTTTTTGCATCCCGGCCAGATCCACGCACACGAGGTAGTGATCCGGCAGCCGAAAGGCGTTGATTGCAGGTCGCCAGGCCGCCGTGGACTGCAGGTGGACGACACTCAGCTGGTAGAGCTCGTTGGAGAGCTGGCTGAGTCGGATCTGCCATTGTTCGAACGCGTTCATGGATTCAGGGGCGATCGGGGGGGGTGGATTTCGTGCGGGCCGGACTGCCGGAGTGGGGATCCGGAGAGGCCGCAGCCATCGGGGCCGGTGCGGGCAGGGGCGGCACCGGCTCTTTGGCCTGCGGACGGGGTTTCCCTACGAGTCGGTAAAACTCGTCGCCATCGAGGGTTTCGCGCGCCAGGAGCTGGGCGGTGATCTGCTCGAGCTGATCCCGATGCTCGATGAGCACCTCTTTGGCCTGGGCATAGGCGTGTTCGAGGAGGGAACGAACCTCCTCGTCAATTTCGCGGGCGGTTTGCTCGGAACAATCGCGTTGCAGGCCGCCGTCGTGGCCGGCCAGAAAGACCGGGCCGCGCTGGACGCAGTGGGCCAGACCGATCCGCTCGCTCATGCCGTAGGCGGCGACCATTTGGCGGGCCAGGGCCGTGGCGCGTTCCAGGTCGTTTTGGGCGCCCGTGGACACTTCACCAAAGACCACTTCCTCGGCGGCGCGGCCGCCCAAGAGGCATTTGATGCGGTCGAACAGCTCGCTGCGCGTCAGCAGGAATTGATCCTCCTGCGGCAGCTGCAGGGTGTACCCGAGAGCGGCCCGACCCCGGGGCACGATGCTGATTTTGTGAACGGGGTCGGCGTGGGCACAGTAGGCGGCCACCAGGGCATGGCCGACCTCGTGGTAGGCGACGCGTTTTTTCTCCTCGGTGTTGAGGCGGCGGGTGCGCCGTTCGGGACCCGCCACCACTTTTTCGATGGCCGCCTCGATGTCCTGCTGCGTGATGGCCTCGGCCTGACGCCGCGCGGCCAGGAGAGCCGCCTCGTTCAAGACGTTGGCCAGGTCGGCTCCGGAGAAACCGGCCGTGGCCGCGGCCACACGCCGCAGGTCCACATCCGCCGCCAGCTTTTTGTTCCGCGCATGGACCTTCAGGATGGCTTCGCGACCGTCGAGGTCCGGCGCGTCGACAACGACCTGCCGGTCGAAGCGGCCCGGCCGCAGGAGGGCGCGGTCGAGGATCTCCGGTCGGTTGGTGGCCGCCAGGATGATCACGCCCGTGTTGGCCTCGAATCCGTCCATCTCGACGAGCAGGGCATTGAGGGTCTGCTCGCGTTCGTCGTTGACGGCGCCCAGGTGCACGCCGCGCTGGCGGCCGATGGCGTCCAGTTCGTCGATGAAGATGATGCAGGGCGCATGTTCCTTGGCCTGTTTGAACAGATCGCGCACCCGGGCGGCACCGACGCCGACGAACATTTCGACAAAATCGGCGCCGCTCATGGAAAAGAAGGGCACACCGGCCTCCCCGGCCACCGCGCGAGCCAGCAGGGTCTTGCCCGTGCCGGGCGGGCCCACCAACAACACCCCTTTGGGTATGCGGGCGCCCAGCTGTTCATAAGTCTTCGGGTTCTTGAGAAAGTCCACCACCTCTTTCAGTTCCTGCTTGGCCTCCTCGCACCCGGCCACGTCGGCGAAGGTGACCCCCGTGTTTTTGTCGAGGATCAAGCGGGCCCGGCTGCGACCGATGCTCAGGACATGTTCCCCTGCGGCACTGAGGCGCCGACTGAGGAACATGAACAAGAGCACCATCAAGCCGATGGGCAGGAGCCACCCCAAAACCAACTGACTCAGCACGCCCGGCCGGGCGCCGGAAAACTCCACTCCGGCCGCCTGAAGTTCCTTCACAAGATCGGGGTCTTCGACTCGAACCGTGCGGAAGTAAAAGGGACGAGCCGCGGGACCGGCCTCGGTGCCGGGCGTGGAGGCGCTGGCAGTGGCGGGCGGTTGGGTCGCCGAGCCCGCAGCGTCCGGTTCCGCGGTGGCCTCCGCGCGCGGCACGATCCGGCCCACGATCTCGGTCTCCTTGACCTGGGCTTGAACGACCTCGCCGCGCTGCAAGTGGCGTTTGAACTGGCTGTAGGGGATGGTGCGGACGGTCCATTGATCAAACCATTCCTGCCAGCCCCAGAGCACCAGCAGAGTGGCCAGGAAGTACCAGAACAGCAGTCGGGCTTGCGGATCGAATTTGCCCGGGAGTTTCAGTTGGGGCGGATTCTTCTTCATGGGCAGGATGGCTTGCGAGTCCGGGCCGGGCCGGAGACGGACAGGATCCGCGGCGCCCCGGCCCGGCGAACGGACACAACCTCAGCGTCGGCGTGTAGCGTCAATGACCAGGAATCGACTCGCACCGTTGCTCCAGACGCGCAGCAACACGCGGTCGCCACGCAGATTCTGACTGATCCGGACGGCCTGGTCAGCACTGGTCACGCGCTGGCGGTTGATTTCAAGGATGACATCGCCCGGCTGCAACCCCTGTTGCCCGGCCAGGGAATCCGGATCCACCTCGACGACCAGCGCACCTCGAACCTGGCTGGGGATGTTGAATTGTTGACGGTTGCGGGGTGTCAGGTCGTCCACCACCACGCCGTCCAAGAGATCGGCTGCGCTCCGATCGCCCCGGCGCAGCCCACCGGGGCGCCCGGCGCGGGCCAGGCCACCCTCCTCGGGGAATTCTCCGAGCGTGACCTTCAGGGTCAGCTCTTTGCCGTCCCGCAACACCTTGACGGGGACGGTGGTGCCGGGAGGGGTTTGGGCGGCCATGAGGCGCAGATGCCGCATGTCTTCCACTTTTCGGTTGTTGAATTCGACGATGACGTCGCCTTCTTTCAGCCCCGCCTCGGCGGCAGGCGAGTCGGGAACCACCTCGGCCACCAGGGCGCCGCTGGGTTCGGACAGCTGGAACTCGCGGGCCAGCTCGCGCGTCAAGGGTTGGAGCGACAGGCCCAAATAGCCGCGCGTGACCTTGCCATCACTGATCAGCCGTTCCATCACGTACCGGGCCAGGTTGGCAGGGATCGCAAACCCGATTCCGAGGTTCCCACCCGTACGCGTAATGATGGCGGTGTTGATCCCCACCAGTCGACCCGAGGCGTCCACCAGGGCGCCGCCGGAGTTGCCGGGGTTGATGGCGGCGTCGGTTTGAATGAAATCCTCGTAATCGAGGCCGAGACCGGACCGCGATTTGGCACTCACGATGCCCATGGTCACCGTTTGGCCCACGCCAAACGGATTGCCGATCGCCAGCACGATGTCACCCACGCGCAGTTGGTCGCTGTCGGTGATCACGATGGCGGGGAGGTTCCGCGCTTCCACTTTGATCACCGCCACGTCGGTGCGGGGATCCGAGCCCACCAGCCTGGCTTCGTATTCGGTTTTCCCGTCGGCCAGCGCCACCCGGATCTCTTCCGCACCGGCCACGACGTGATGGCTGGTCAGGATGTAACCGTCCTCCGTGACAATCACGCCCGAGCCCAGGCTTCGTTCGCGACGCTCCCGCGGACCCTGGTCCGGGAAATCAAAGAAGCGGCGGAAGAACGGATCCTCCAGGAACGGCGCCCAGAACGGTTCCTGCCGAACGGTTTTCGTGCTGTAAATGTTCACCACACTGGGCGCCACCCGCTCCACCACGCCGTGGAAGGACAGGGTGGGCCGCGCCTCGGCGGGCAAGGGTGACGTGTCCAGTTTGAAACGGGGCGCCGGGGCGGCGGCCCAGGCCCCTTGAGCGAGTGCCCAGACCAGCAAGGTCACCCATGGCCAAACAGGCCGATGGCCACCCGGGTTCCGCCGGGAGCCTGCGGGTTTACCGAGTGCGAACCAGCTGTGCTGGATGAAGCTTTTTAAAAGGATCCGAGGTGACGTTTTCATACGAGGGATTTGACCGGGTTGCGGGGAAAACGTTTGCACTCACCCACTGTGTAGCTGGAAAAGGACGGAACTCCAAGTCCGAAACCCGCTGCGCCTGCAGGTCGCTCCCGGCACCATTTCGGTCGGGCGAAGATCGGGCCCGGGATCGACGGTTGCACCTGGCGATGCGCGTTTTGGGACCATCGGCTTCGCGGGCGCGTTCTTTCCGAGTTTGGACGGGTCCTGCTCATGGAAGAGGCGGAATCGCAACTCCCGGCGGTGCAACAAAGCGCGGGGGCGCGAAGGAGGCGCCCCCGCGCGCGTGCCGGGAGCGAAGGAAGGTCAGCTGACCTTGACCTCGATCTGTTTCGGACGGGCCTTCTCGCTCTTGGGCAGGTGCACGCGCAGAACACCGTCCTTGAACTCGGCCCGAACATTCTCGGGCTCGGCATCATCCGGGATGGTGAAGCTGCGCTCGAACCGCCCATAGTACCGCTCGATCCGGTGATACCGGCGGTTTTTTTCCTCCTTCTCGGCTTTGCGTTCGCCGGAGATGGTCAGTGTGCCATTCTGCACCGTGACCTTGACGTCGTCCTTGCTCACCTCGGGCAACTCGACCTTGAGCAGGTACTCCTTGTCATCTTCCGAGATGTCCACCAAGGGCGACCACTCGGGCACGGTGATGGTTTCCTCGTCCGTGGTCAGCGTGCTGCGACGGAAGGGCGACCAATCCAACAGAGCAGCCATCCGCCGCTGCATTTCCTCCAGCTCCCGGAAGGGATTCCAGCGAGTCAGGGCCGACATATTCACTTCTCTCCCAGCACAGGCGGCTTGTTTTGCTCTGTGGACCTGCCAACCGCGCCGCCGATCATCACGGTTTGCAGGCGGCTTGGTCATCCTCTGTGGCGACCTCCACTCGGAGGCCACCGCCAAGCCACCTCCTAATAAAACATCCGGCATGCCAATCGACGCATTCAAAACAAGTACTTGATAATGAATAACTTCCGCGTTTCACACCCATAGCGATCGAGACATATTGTCTCTTAAGCCGTTCGATCCCTGTGTCAGCGCAGCACCAAAAGAGACATTTTGTCGCGTATTGCACGGGGTCTTTCCGAGATCTGCTGCCAGCCACTCAAGGACCGGGCGCAAAACCGGCCGTGGCTTTGGCGATGCTACCGCAAAAAGAGCCCCTGCGAATCGATCACTTTTTTGGGGTTCTTCTGCCGCTGAAGCGGGGTCAGGAACTGCCGGTCGCACGCGGCCCCCCGAAGGCGTGGTTAAAAAGAGCCGTTCGCTCCCCAACGCGCCTGCACAAGGTCATGGGTTTTGGATGTCAGCTCTCCGAGGTGAACCGAAACTCAGCATCCCGCCAAGGCTCCGTTCCGTACAACGGGGCTGCTTTCCACGTTTCCCTGGCGACAATAAGAGCGCCCACAGGCCCGGCCTGAACGGTTTTCAGGGCTCCGCAGCGACGGCTGGACATGCTTTCCCTGGCATCGTCCATCCGTTTTCCCTTATGGCGTCGGTTTTTCCGGAGCCGAACCTTCCCGGCAGGCAGCGGCCCCAAACGGATTGGCCTTGGGAACAAGCAACTTCGGCCAACCCGAGTTCTCCCCGGATGCTTGAAGGTCGCAGAGCCGAACCCCGGCGATGAACCGCAGCCCGGGATGCGCCGGGCCCCGGGTTGGAGGAATGGAACGCCGAAGAACGACAGGTCCGCCCGCCAACGAGGGTCCGCGCAACAAGAGCGGGCGCGGCCGATGCCTCTGGCCCGGACGAGGGTTCGAAGGATCGCGACCTCTCTCCCTTGGAGGTCAACGGCGGACCGGACGACCCGGGAGTTTGGACGGGTGCATTTCCCGGGCGGGCGCATTTCCCTTTTTGAACAGTTGGTCGTTTTGCCCCGAAGCCCGACTCCAAGACCACCTGTGGATCGGGCTGAAGCTGGGTTTTCCCATGCGAAGCCGGCTCAAAGGTTAGAATCCTGAAATCTCCGCGGTCCGGGCGGACCGCGCGAATTGATCTTGCAGACCTGGCGGCTCGGTTCAGGCTGACGGTATGCAGGCTCGCATGTTGTGCGTGGTTGCCGGGGTCTTGTGTCTCGGGGCAGCAACCTCGATGGCGTCGGAGGGTTCCCCGGTGCGTCTCGAATGGCAGGAGCACCGTGGCGGTGCGGACGGGCGATTGATTCGCGAGTTCGTGTTGCGGAATCGCACGGGCATGGAGGTCAGGGGCATCGGTTTCGGCGCGACTTTGACCGGCATTTGGGTGCCGGATGGCCGGGGAGGGAAGACGAATGTGATCCTGGCCGCCGCCGAGCCGGCAGCGTACGAGGAGGGCTTTGGGGGCGCGGCTGCGGTGATCGGCCGGGTTGCCAATCGCATTGCCGGCGCACGTTTCACCCTGGACGGGGTGGAGTATCGGCTGACTCCGAACGCAGGCCGACACCACATCCATGGCGGTCGCCGGGGGTTCAGTCAGGTATGGTGGCAACCGGCCGGGTCAGGAGTGGAGCCGGAGGCAGCATGGATTCGATGGGAGTATGTGAGCCCGGATGGGGACGAAGGGTATCCCGGCACGTTGCGCGTGCACGTCAAATACACCCTGACGGACGGCAACGAAGTGCGGGTGGAGTACGAGGCGCAGACCGACCGCCCCACGCCCGTGAATCTGACGCAGCATGCCTATTTCAACCTGGCCGGTCATGGAGACATCCGGAACCACGAATTGTGGCTCGCGGCGCGTTTTTATACTCCGACGGATGAGGAGCTCATCCCCACGGGCGAGATTCGGACCGTGGTGGGCACGCCCCTGGACTTTACGACGCCGACGCGGTTGGGGGCGCGCATGGCCGCACTGGAGCCGCGGTTGCGGGGGTACGATCACAATTACGTCCTGGGCGGGGACGGCACCCTCCTGCGCCCGGTGGCACGCTTGAGGGATCCACTCAGCGGCCGGGGCATGGAAGTGGAAACGACCGAACCCGGGCTGCAATTGTACACCGGCAATCACCTGCAGCATCGCGGCGTGTGTTTGGAGACACAGCACTATCCGGACGCGGTGAACCAGCCGCATTTCCCGTCGGTGATTCTGCGTCCCGGCCAGGTGTTTCGGAGCACGACGGTGTTCCGGTTTTTGCCGACGACGCACGGAGAGAGCCGGTGACCCTTTCGGGGTAGCCCGACGGCCCGATCCGTCTCACGAGGCACCGCCCGAGTCCGGAGGAGAGCGGCGCCGGCTGAAGAGATTCCGGATGACTTCCTCGACGGGCACTTCATGAATGTCCAGGTCACGAACGGGAAACTGGTCCAGCAGTGCCTTGCACACGGGGATGACCTGGTCGCGTTTGACGCGAAGGCGGACGAAGGCGGGGTTGAGCTCGGTGATCTGGCCGAGGGCTTCCAACCGGGCGGGCGCGGGCGGGACGGCGCCGGAATCCCATCGGAGGGTGATCAACTTGAAATCGGCATAGCGCTCGAGGACCTCGGTCAGGGGACCGTCGAAGATGATCCGGCCGTGATCGATGATGATAACCCGCTCGCAAAGCTCCTCGATGTCGGCCATGTCGTGGCTGGTCAGCAGAATGGTGGTGCCCGCCTGTCGGTTGTACTCGCGCAGGAAATCCCGCACGACCTTCTGCGAAACGACATCGAGCCCGAGCGTGGGCTCGTCCAGGAAGAGAACCCGGGGCCGGTGCAGCAGAACCGCGATCAGTTCCAGTTTCATGCGTTCGCCCAGCGACAACTCCCGCACTACGACGTCGAGTTTGTCCCGGACGCCCAGGCGTTCGGTCAATTCCACCACCCGTTGGTCCAACTCTGCCTTGTCCAGGCCGTAAATGGCGGCATTGAGGGCGAAGGTCTCGCGGGCGGGCAGATCCCACCAGAGTTGATTCTTCTGGCCGAGCAGCAGGGCGAACTGGCGCCGGTAGCCGTCGGGTCGTTCCCAGGGCACGTAACCGAGAACCCGGGCCGTGCCGCAGCTGGGATACAGGAGTCCGGAGAGCATTTTCAGGGTGGTGGTTTTTCCCGCGCCGTTGGGACCGAGGAAGCCGACGAACTCACCCGACTCGATCTGGAAGGAAACTTCCTGCACGGCGGTGACCGTTTCGTAGCGTCGTCGCACCAAGCCCCGCAAGGCGCCGCGGAAGCCCGGCTCCTTCTTGTAAACGCGAAAGGTTTTCGTCAGTCCCTGCACCTCGATGACCGGCATGGCCCACAATATGGAGCGAAAAAGGGACGGAAAGCGATGCGTTCCGTCATGCTTTTCAGTCGGAGGCCCGGAAGGGGTCGGGGCTTGTTGGCCGTGCGGCCCATGAGCCCTGCAGCCTTTTGGAGCGGGCGACCAACCCGGCCCGGAGGCGGTTTGCCGGCGGGCAGCCTGGCTTTGGGGAGGACCTCGAACAACCGTGGGATCCGGATGGATTCCTGCCAGGTGCACCGGGGACTGATCTGTTCGAGGTCGGCTCGGGAGGCGAAATGGGGAAGGTCCGGCAGGAAGGGTTCAGGCGAGTGACGCACCTTTGACGGCGGCCGTAATGCGGGGTAGGGTGGAGGCGATGTGCAGGGTTGCGATGCTGGTGGCGGCGCGGTGGTGTGTCTGGGCCGGATTGGCCTGGATCGTGGCCGGGCAGGAACTCGTCGCACAGCCGGTCCGCCGCGGGCCGCCCATTCAGTTCTCGGAACCGCAGAACGATTTGCTCGTCACGAACGCGAACCGGTTGCCACGCAGGGATCAACCCCGTCCGAATCTTTCAGAAGAGCTGCAGCGACGTCGCTCGCCACTCCAGGAACTGGGGGATCCGCTGCGCCCCAGCCTGCTCCCCCGTCCCCCGGCAGGTCCCATGATCCAGAGTGCGCGCGTGCGGGAGCTGTTGGAACGGCAGAGACTGCGCGAGTCCTCTTCCGAGGCAGATCCGCTGAATCAACTGCAGGGGATGGAAGGACAGGCGCGTTTGAACCAGAACCCGCTCGAACCACGGTCTTCTGCGACGGATTCCCCGGAGCCGACGGATCCGCGGTTGTGGACGCGGTTTGCCGAGGAGTTGGAGGACGAGCAGGCCGCGGGGGAGGCCGAAGCCGGCGAGCCCGGTCATGCACGCGCGGATCCAGCTGCCCCAACACCGCGCAGATCCCCGGAAGCCGCCGCCACCGAGGCGCGCGTGGAGCAGTTGGAAAAGGCCTTGCGACAAGGCGGCGAAAGCAGCGGGCTGCTGAATCTGCTTCCCGGGCTGGAGCGATCGTTTTGGGACGGACCCATGACGACGCGGGAATCGGACCTGGCCAGAGCGCAGGCCCGGAGCCGGGAAGATCGACTCGAGCGATTCCGGGCGGGATTGGAGGCGATCACAACCGCGCCGGAAGGTGGTTTGGATCCGATGCGGATCGAGGGTGCGGGCCAACCGGGGCGAACCGGCACGCGTTCTTTGGCTTTGCCGACGGCTCCGATGTGGATGGAAACGCCCTCGGCAACGGCGGGTGCCGGCCAGCCGGCGACGCGCTCGCCGGGACTGACTCCGGGTGGAGCGTCGCCGAGTCCGGGCTGGGGAGCGTCGGGGAACACGCCGGCGCTCGGGGCCGGAACGTCCGCGTCGGGTTCACCCCTGGGAGGAACGGTGGCCCCGCCGGTGACGCGACCGTCCGCATCCCCTGCGCTCCGCGGACCGAAGATGCCGTCGCCGTTCACGGAGATTCCCAAGCGGCCGGGCATCTGAGCCGCTCCGGCAAAGTCCGTCCGTGGCAGGGCCGGGGCATCGGCTCGCTTCGGCATTCTGCCGGTAATCGTCCAGGGCCGAGAGGTTGCCACGCTCCATCTTGGCCTCCCGCAGTGCGAGACTTTTCATCCCGAGCCACGGGGCAAATTCGGCTCGCCGGCTTGTTCCTGATCGGTCGGACCTCCTCGTGGCCCTGCGGGACAGCTTGTCGCCTCAGATTCATCAAGGCGTGACATGTCGCATCCGAATATCGCAGCACACCTCTGAGGTCCGGGCCCGATGCGACGCGATTCAAGAAGCTCTCCGGAAGAAGATATCGTGAACCCGTGGCCAGACCGGGATGGGGGAAAAGCGAACACGTCGAACCGGCGGCGGCGCCCAAAGCGGGCCGATCAAGTGCTTGAGGCTGATGGTGCCGAAGCGGCGGTGCATCCGCCGAGCTTTGCCCCCGCTGGCGACCTAGAGAAGCTTGGCGAGCAATTCGTCGTTGGTCTTGTGTTTCCGCAGGGCCGCGATGAGCGTTTCCATGGCCTCGACGGGGTTGAGATCCACCATCATGCGGCGCAGCTTGCGGACGGCCTCGATTTGGTGTTTGGGAAAGAGTTTTTCCTCCTTGCGGGTGCCACTGCGCGGAATGTCGATGGCAGGGAACAGCCGGCGGTCGGCCAGTTTTCGGTCCAGCACCAGTTCCATGTTTCCGGTGCCTTTGAACTCCTGGAAGATGAGTTCGTCCATGCGAGATCCGGTCTCCACCAGTGCGGTGGCGATGATGGTGAGGGAGCCGCCGCCCTCGATTTTACGCGCCGACGCGAACATTTTGCGGGGAATCTCGAGGGCGCGGGCGTCCACACCGCCGGTCATGGTACGACCGCTTCCGCCGTGGACGCTGTTGTAGGCACGGGCCACCCGGGTGAGCGAGTCCAACAGGACGAACACATCCTTGCCGCATTCGACCATGCGCCGGCACCGTTCGATCATGAAGCGCGACAGCCGGACATGCGTTTCGAGGTCCTGGTCGTTGGAGGAGGCGACCACCTCGGCTTTGACCGAACGCTGGAAATCGGTCACCTCCTCGGGACGTTCGTCGATCAACAGCACCAGAACGTACACCTCCGGATGATTCGTGGTAATGGCGTTGGCGATTTGCTTCAGCACCGTGGTCTTGCCGCTGCGGGGTGGCGCCACGATCAAGCCCCGGGTGCCCTTGCCGATCGGCGTGACCAGGTCAATGACCCGCGTTTCGATCATGTCCGGGGTTGTTTCCAGCTTGAATTTCTCGATCGGGTCGATGGTGGTCAGGTTTTCGAACCGCACCAGCTTCAGGTATTCCTGAAACGGCAGGTCATTGACCTTTTCGACGGCTTTAAGTTGCGGGCTGCTGCCGCGATGCGGCGGCTGCAAGGGGCCCGCCACCAGACACCCTTCGCGCAGGAAATGGCGCTTGATGGTATCCGGAGTCACAAAGATGTCGGTGGGCTTGGGTTGGAAATGGTTCTGGGGCGAACGGAGAAACCCAAACCCTTTTTCCGAGATTTCCAAATAGCCGGAACCGTAGCCCGGCGTGTTGCCGCTGTTGTTGTTGCTCATAACGAGACTGATGGTGTCACAGGTCCGGAAAACTGAACCCCGACCCCGGGGATGCAGCGCCTTGGAGCGCTCTGGGAATTTGCTGAGCCGAAGGGCGGTTGCCGGGCAACCGCTGCGGCCAACAAGACCTACGACGCCTTTACTATGCGATGTGAAGCCGCCCTTGTGCAACAGAAAAAAAAAGCGGTCCGCGGCCGCAAAGGGGGCGTTTCAAGGATCGAGCGCCGGATGGAAGATCCCGAGGACATGCCAGTTCCCCGTCGGCTTTCCCGTGCCGCGGCTGCCCTGCGTTCCGCCGGGCGTTCGGCGGATGTTGGAAAACCTGAAATGCGCCCGGCCGGGAAGGTGCCCCCCTCGCGGGCCCCGGCCCGCATGGTATTCCGTCCGGGTCGTGTGCCGGGGCCAAGAACCCATGAGCCTGCGGAACGGCGTGAGGGGACTTGAGCCGCCTCCGAATCCGGGCCAACGTCACAACATCGCTCGAGCCGCGGCGACCAGGCCCATGACCGGCAGCGATCCCGCCGGGGCCGCCGTTGGCTCACAGCAAGTCGGTTGCGGGACATTCCATGAAAACAAAGGTCTGGCGACGCTCGCACTTCGTCGGAAGCACCTGGTGGAGTGTGGGGTGGATGCTCGCCCATCTTTCGGCTTTGGAGGGGGCCGAACTTCACGTGGGCCCCGGCCATGCGTGGGCGGATCCTGCGGCGGCGCTGGCGGAGGCGCGGGCGGGCGATGTGATTGTGGTGCATCCCCAGCCGGGAAACGCGCCTTATCCGCGGGTGGCGTTGCGCGTGCGTCAACCGGACATCGTGCTGCGTGCGGCATCACAAGCGGCCGGCCCGATTCCCTTGAGCGGCGAGGGAGCGGACCTTTCGGGCCGCGGAGTGCATCCGCGGGCCATTGTGCAGTTCGATCCCGACGCCGACGGGGCGCGGTTGGAAGGGTTCGAATTGTACGGTGCCACGAATGAAACCGGTAACGCCGCCGGCGTGCGTATCACCGGGGCCCGCAATGTCGTGGTTCGGAACTGCGTGATCCGCGACAACGACATGGGAGTGATGTCCGACGGGGCGGGCAGGTCGGGCGGTGCCGGCGGTTTGGTTCTGGAGGGGTGCCGGGTCTATCGGAACGGCAGTCCGGCACATGGCGGCTACAGTCACAACCTTTACCTGGGCGGGGAGAGTGTCACCCTGCAAGGATGCGTGATTCACTCAAGTCGGGTGGGACATAATCTGAAGAGCCGTGCGCATCAGACGCGGGTCCTGGGTTGTTACCTCTACGGCGCGGCGGAGCGTGAGTTGGACCTGGTGGATGCAGCAGGCTGGACGACGCGGCCCGGAAGTCATGCATGGGTCGTGGGGTGCGTGATCGTGAAGGCCGATCCGACCCGGGGGAATCGGGCCGTGGTGCACTTCGGTCAGGACGGGCGTCACGACCACACGGGCACGTTGTGGCTGGTGCACAATACCATTGTGACGCCGCACGTGGCGCCGGTGGTGGAACTGTCCGCGCCGGGGACCTCTGCGTGGCTGGAGGGCAACGTGGTGTGGGACGGGGGACGCAGGCGCCCGGGACAGCGATTGGTGGAAGTGCGCAGCGGCGCCGAGGCAGAGCGGGTCCGCGGCCGGTGCAACTGGCTGGCAGCGGGCTATCGCGGCGACCCGCCACCCCGGTTGGAACAGACACAATGGGGCGCGCCCAACCAGGAGCTGCCCTGGACGGATCCGGCCCGAGGCGACTATCACTTGCAGGTTCCGGTAACGGGTATCACCGATGGCGGGGCCGAGCCGGCGGCGTTGCGGCAACGCGTCCCCGGTCTGGTGCTGTATGAATTCACGCCACCCGCGGGGTGGCGGATACGACCGGAGCTGGGCCCGCTGGATCTGGGTGCATTCGAGGGCCCCTCCGCACGATCCACCAATCCTGTTTCTCAACAGTGAGAGAGGCGGCTGAAGCGTTCCCGCGCAGGGCGAGCCGCCCCGGCAGTACGTGGCAAATGCGCTGCAGCCCATGGAAGCATGGCTGGCTCCCCTCAGACCTCCTTCACGACACCCCAGTACACGTCCAGCCGTTTGGTCAGGAAAATCTTGATGGCCCTCAGAAGGGTTTTGGCTTCGTGTTCGCGCCCCTTGGCGATGATCTGTTGGAGCGTCATGCCGGACTTCACCGGGAAGGCGCTTTGGGCGATAATCGGTCCCTCGTCGAGGTGCATGGTGACGAAATGGGCTGAGACCCCCACGATTTTGACGCCGCGCTCGTAGGCCTGACGGTAGGCCTGGGGACCGGGAAAGCTGGGCAGAAGCGAGGGGTGGATGTTGATGATCTTGTTCTTGTACCGCCACACGAAGTTGGGCGAGAGAATCTTCATGAACCGGGCCAGGACGATGAAATCGCACTCGTACTGGTCCAACACTTGCAGCGCCCGGGTCTCGGCCTGGTTGCGATCTTCCCACGGGATATGCACGAACGGCAACTGGTGAGCGTGGGCGATCGGCTCGAGGTCAGGCCGATTCCCGATGACCACCACGGGCTCGGCCCGCGGCAGTTGGCGGGCGCGCCAGGCTCGGAGGATCGCTTCCAGGCAATGAGGTTCCCGGGTCACCATGATCCCCATGCGCTGGGTACGGTGGGGCTCGGTGAACCGGATCGTAACCTCCATTTCCAGCTCGCGTCCGAGCCGGACGAGGCCGTCGCGCACCGCCGTTTCATCGAGTTTGCGCGGGCTCCAAGAAGCCTGCAGGGTCATGCTGAACTGGCCGCGCGTCACTTGTTCTTCGAGAGCCTCGATGTTGGCGCCCTGGGCAAAAAGGAAGCTTGTGATGCGGGCAACCACACCGGTCTTGTCCTTGCCGATGACGGTGACGGTGGCGAAGCGTTTCATGGCCCAGCACTTCACCAGAGGCGCAAGCCGCTCGCAAATCCTTTTCGCAGCGGCGGTGTTCCAAGGAGGCAACGCGCCCGCAGAGAGGCGGGCCGAACTGCCGCTCCGGAAGCCGCTCCCCGTCCCAATGGCGGACTCATTCCCGGACAGGCTGGCGGGCACGGTAAAGTTCGAGCAGTTGGCGATTGCGCTCGACCAGGTTTGTCTGGCCCAGTTCGGCAGCACGGGCGATGGCTTTTTCTGCAGTGGCCACTGCCTCGGCGAAGCGGCCGGCTTCTGCATAAGCGGCGGCCAAGGTTCCGAGCAGCAAGGGAACCTGATGGTCCGTCAACCGACACGCTCGTTCCGCCAGCTGGACCGCCAGAGCCCCGTCCCGGTGAGAGGCATCGGGATCGGTGGCCAACATCCAGGCCAGGTTGTTCAGGACTTCGACATCGTCCGGGTGCGTCGCCAGGGCCTTGCGGTAGTGATCCCGAGCGCCTGCGCGGTCGCCCCGGGCCACGCAGAGATGACCCATGTGGGCATGCGCCAATCCGTGATCCGGCTGCGCTGTAAGCACCTGCTCGAGATGTCGGACGGCGGGTTCCAGTTGCCCCTGCCGGAGGCGAAGGATGCCGAGGCGGAGGTGGATTTCGAGGGCGTCCCGGGAAAGCGCCAGAGCCTGTTCGTAGGCCTGACAAGCCGCCTCCAGGTCCCCGCGGAGGGCCAGCGCGCCGCCCAGGCCCTGGAGGGCGGAGGACAAATCCGGCTTGAGCCGGAGCAGTTCGCGATAGTTGCGGATGGCCTCGTCCAGTTTGCCGGCCTGATGCTGCGCGCGGGCGAGGACGAACCGCGCCCCGAGGTGAAGCGGCCATAACTCCACGGCGCGTGCGGCCGCTGTCTCTGCAGCCGCCCATTCGCCGCGCTCAAGGTGGACCGCGGCCAGGCCGTGCCACGCATCCGGGTAGGTGGGATCGGAACGCAGCGCCAGTTCAAAAGCCTGTCGGGCCGCATCCAACCGGCCCTGGCGGAGATGCACGTTGGCCAGGGTGTTGAGGGCCTCCGGGTAATCGGGTCGGATGGCCAGCGCCCGTTCACAGGCCTCTCGGGCGGCCTCCAGTTGTCCCTCCCGCAGCAGTTCCGTGGCCAGTTGCGTCTGTGCCACAAAGTTGTCGGGATTCACGCGCAGAGTGTGTTCGGCAAGCGTCCGGGTGTTTCGCCAGGCCCACAGTTGTTCACGAGTCAGTCCGAGGCTGGTCGTCAGGACGGCTGCCGCCAGGGCCACCCGAACTCTGCGCCAGAGACGATTCGTGGGCCACAGATGGCCAAGCGACCAAACGATCGCCCAGAAAAGGCCCACATGGGGAAGATACGTGTAGCGATCCGCGATGGATTGTCGACCGACCTGAACCAATCCCAGCACGGGAACCAGTGTCCCCAAAAACCACAGCCATCCCACCAGCCCCCAGGGCCATCGGCGTCGCTGGAACCAGGCGGCCGCAGTCACGGCCGCGACGACTCCCACGCCCACCCAAACAGACGCATCCGCCCAGTCTCTCAGCTCATAGGGGTAGAAAGGTGCGAGGTTCGACGGCCAGAACGTCTTCTGCAGATAGGCGGCGTAGGCCGTAAAGGCGTGGGCAACCCGGGCCTCCACGGGCAGGGCTTCCAGGGGAACCGTAGCCCCGCCCCGGGTTTGGGCAATGAGCGTAACCAGAGAGCCGGCTGCGGAGAGGGCGAAAAACGGCACTTTTTCCAGCATCAAGCGGCGCCACGACTCCGGCGCACAAGAGAAAGCCGCGCCGGAAGGCTCGATCGCCGGCGGAGAGACGGGCATGCGGCGAAGCGGCCAATAGTCGAGCAACAAGAACAAACAGGGCACGGTGACCAGCATGGGCTTGCTCATCAACCCCAGGGCCAGCAGGAGCCAGCTCAGGGCGTACCACCGCCGGGCGCGCGCCGGAGCGGCCAGAGGAATGCCCCGGGCGCGCGCATACGCACTGTAAGCCCACACCGAACCGAGTCCGACCCCCATGCTCAACACGTCTTTCCGTTCGGCGATCCAGGCGACGGATTCCACGCGCAGCGGATGCCAGGCGAACAACGCGGCCACGACCCACGCCCATGTCCACCGGCCGGTCACCCACGCCAGCCAACCGAACAAGAGCACGGCAGCCAGCCCGTGCAGGCCCACATTGACCCGGTGATGCGCGCCGGGACGCAGACCGAACAGGTGACAATCCAGCATGTGCGAAAGCCAGGTCACGGGATGCCAATTGCTGGAGTGGACGGCTGTGAAGGCCCACCGCAGCCCTTCCCAAGTCAGGCCTGCCTGAACACGTGGGTTTGCCGAGACGTAGTCAGGATCGTCGTAGTTGACGAAATCAAAACTGCCCACCGGGCTGTAGGTGGCCCACGTAAGGAGAAAAAGGAACAGCCCGGCCGCTGCGGCCGAAAAGACCCGGGCACGGGTGACTGGGACCGCTGAATCCGCATGCATGCGTTCACGTTGGGCGCGCGCGGTCGAGGACGGCAAGTCTTCACCTGCCCGAGAAACACCAGGGCCATCCGGGGGAAGCTTCTCCGGGGTGCCGGGGCGGTTGCGGCGGGTCCTCAGGCGCCGGGTCGGCTGCTGAGCACGATCTGCAGGGTGGTGTTGCCTCCGGGCGGCAGGGTGAGAGCGTTGTCGGCGACGTTGCCGGACTCGACGCAGACCATCTGCAGGTATTCGTCGTCGCCGAAGTCGGACATCTCCTTGGCCCTGGAGCTCCCCGGATTCCAGACGACGGTGCTGGCCGAGCCGGTCTTGTCGATGCGGAGGGTCCGTCCCAAGACAGGGTCGTGCACCTCGACCGGTCGCGCGGTGTCCAAGTAGATCCGGTCCACTTCGCCCTCGATGCGCAACGAGTCGCCGGCGTCGCGGCTGCGGCGCAGCCCGGCCGTGGCGTCGAGATAGTCGGTGCCCTGCAGTCCGGTGATCCAGATCTGACGCACGTCGCCCACCCACAGGTAGGTATGCAGACAAAGTTCGAACCGGAAGGGACGATCGGATTGGTTGGTTACGCTGACTTCGGCGGTGAGGGTGTCCCGAATGACCAGTTCATATTCGACGGCGCAGGCGGCACAGTCGGGTCGGTTTTCGCAATCGGGCATGCGCAAACGCAGGCGCAACGAGCCGTCCAGACCCGTGGCCAGCTCGCTCAGGGCCCAGTCGCACAAGCGCGCAAACCCGTGTCGGTAGGGCCGCCCCTCGGGCTTCCCGAACCAGGGGAATACGATGGGGATGCCCCCGCGGATGGGCGCGCCGGGTTCGAACCGGCTGCACTGGCTGGTGAACAGCAGCGGGGGTTCACCGTGCTTTTGAAAGTGAGTGACCTGCGCGCCGTGCAAATACAGTTCCGCCGTGCTCCAGCGGGTCTGGAGCTCGAGCATGGGAAGTTCCCCGCGACCGTTGAGGAATGCGACGTGATTGGCCAGGGCTGGCGTGGAGGCATTCATAAACCGTACGGCGCAATCCTACCTTCGGACCCCGCACAGGACACGTCAAAACTGCCGGCCGGCTGCGCGAAGGCAGGCCGACCTTGCCAGATTGCGGGCCGGCCACGCACGATGGCCACGTGAGCGGATTGGCGATGCACCGGTGGCGGCCGCGGGGACCGGCTTTCCTCTTGGTGGGGCTGCTGACAGCCGGATTCGTGGGCTGGATCCTTGCGACGCGATGGGACCCTGCCCTCCCGTACTTGCCGGCCTGGGAAGGTCAGTGTTGGTGGGTCCCGCCACGCACGGCGTCCGCCGAAATGCACCGGCAAGAGGTTCGGTGGACGTGCTTTCGCGCGCGGTTCGAGTTGGACCAACGACCGGATGGACCCGTTCTCCTGGAGGTCGCCGCGTTTCGACAAGCCGCGGTCTGGGTCAATGAGCAGCCCGTGCCGGAGCTCCGTGTGGATCCGGCGGATTGGAAGCGTCGCCGTGCCGCTGACGTGGCGCCCCGACTGCGGCCCGGGTTGAACGAAGTCGGGATCTGGGTGACGAACATGCTCGGCCCACCCGCATTGTGGGCCAGGTGGGAGTCGCCGGTCCCGGCTGCGCTGCCAAAGCTGCATTGGCAGGTGATCTCGGCCGGCGCGGAGCCCCAACCTGCTCGGGCCGCCCACATCCCTTTGCCCGTGGCAAAGGGGAGCTACCTGGATGGACAGGTCCCGTTGCCCCATCTGCTGCGGTCGGCCTGGAAGGCGTGGATGGGAATGGCCGTTGGCAGCGGCCTGTTGGCCGCCGTGGGGTTCCTTGCCGGACGATTTTTGGAGGAACGCCTGAAACAAGCATGGCACCGGCTCCTGCCGGCAATGGTCCTGGGGGGGAGCGCGGTCGTGTGGCTGGGCCTTTTTGTCAACAACCTGCCACAGTTGCCCCGCATTTACGGGTTCGACGCCGAAGGCCATGAGCAATACATCCGGCTGGTTCAGGAGGAAGGGCGCCTGCCCCTGGCAGACGAGGGCTGGCAGATGTATCAGCCGCCCCTGTACTACGTCCTGGCAGCCGCGTTGCTGGAGCTCTGCGGCTTGACAGTAGCGGAAGACACCGCGGTGGCGGTGTTGCGGGGGTTCAACGGGCTGCTCGGCTGGCTGCACGTTGCCGCCGTTTTCTGGCTTTTGCGTCTGTTGTTTCCCCAAGAAGGTTGGAAGGCGGCCGTGGGTGCGCTCCTGGTCAGTGCTCTGCCGGCTCACCTGTTGCTGTCCCATTATGTGACCAACGAACCGCTGGCCGCGCTGGGGGTGACCGTCGCCCTGGCCCTGGCGCTGAAAGCGGCACGAAGTCCCCGACCCATCGGGCCGGCCATCGGTGCGGGTGTGGCCCTGGGTCTGAGTCTGCTCACGAAGTTCTCCACGCTGCTGGNCATGCCGATCGTGTTGGGGCTCCTGTGGCAGGGAGAACCGCACGCAGGAAAAAGCGCGCGCGTCGGTGGCGGTCTGCCCGCTGCCGGGGCGCTTCGGGTGCTGTCGGCGGCCCTGACTGCAGCCCTGGTGTGCGGTTGGCACTACCTGCGGGTCTGGTGGCACTTTGGAAAACCGCTGGTCGGGAACTGGGACCTCGAGGCCTGGGCGCACTGGTGGCAGGACCCGGGCTACCGCACGGCATGGGATTACCTGCGATTCGGTGGGGTGTTTGTCGAACCCTGGTTCAGCGGTTTTCGAAGTTTTTGGGACGGCCTGTACGCCACGTTATGGGGAGACGGGCTGGCCAGCAGCGCGGCCTGGATGGCGTTTCGACCGCCGTGGAATGAATCGTGGATGGCGGTGACATGGTGGCTGTCGGCGGTGTGGACGGTGTCGCTGCTTGTGGGGGCGGGCGTGTTGGCCTGGCGATGGATGCGGCATGGCGATGAGGCCGGGTGGGTGGGGCCCGGACTGTTGGCGCTGTTTTTGTGGGGCCTGCTTTACATGTCGGTGCGCGTGCCCTCCTACGCGCAGGTCAAGGCCTTTTATGCCCTGCCCGCGCTCGCGGGCCTGGCCGTGGTCGTCGTGACGGGATGGGAAAGGTTGGCAGGCACGTCGAGGATCCGACATGGGCTGCTGACGACGCTGCTCTTGGTCTGGTGCGGATCCAGTTGGAGCGCGTTTTTCGTCCGGGCTTCCCATCCGCAGACAATGGTGGTCCAGGGCACTTGGGCGTTGGATCAGGGAGACGTGGCTGCCGCGGCGCGCCGGTACGGCGCGGCCCTGGCAATTTCGCCCCGCTGGCCGCCCCTGGCCGACGCCCTGGCCCAGGCAGTGCGTGTGCGGCCCCGGGAACCGATCTTCCGCGACTTGTACGCCACGTGTCTGGAAGCGCACGGGCAGTGGCGGGAAGCGGTGGACCAGCGCCGTGCCGCGCTCGCAAACGCCACGGATCGGCCGGAGTTGTTGAACAACCTTGCATGGCTGTTGGCCACGGTTCCGGTGGAAGAACTGCGGCAACCGGCGGAGGCGGTGGCGCTGGCCCGGCAGGCCTGTGAACTGACCCGGTGGGCCGAGCCGCAGTTTCTGGGAACACTGGCCGCGGCCCTGGCGGCGGCAGGCCGGTTTGCGGAGGCGGTGCAAACGGCGGAAGAGGCCATTCGTTTGGCGCGGGAGCAGAATCGAAGTGATCTGGTGACGTTCAACCAAAACTTGCTGGAGTTGTACCGATCCGGCCGATCCTATCGCATGCCTGCGCCCTGACGCCGCGCGGCTTCACGGTCTGCCATCGATGACAGCCTGCTGCGACAGGGTCCGAACGTTGACGTCCAACGCACGTTTGACCCCGACGCCAAAGCCCCCTTACACTCGCCCCATCGTCTATGAAGATTCTGGTCTGTGACCCTATCGCGCCCAAGGGCATCGAATTGTTACGGGCGCGACCGGAGTTTCGGGTGGAAGTCCTGTCACGACGCCATTCCGAAGACGAGCTCCTGCCCCTGGTCCGGGACGCGGTGGCCCTGGTGGTACGGTCGGAAACGAAGGTCACGCGGCGGGTGCTCGAGGCCGCGTCGGCCCTGCGGGTGATCGGCCGGGCGGGCGTGGGAGTGGACAACGTGGATGTGGAGGCGGCCACCCAGCGCGGCGTGGTGGTGATGAACACGCCCGGTGGCAACACGATTTCCACCGCCGAACTGACCTGGGCCATGCTCCTGGCGCTGGCCCGCAAGTTGCCCCAGGCGCACGCCTCCATGGTGGCCGGGCAATGGGATCGCAAACAGTTCACCGGCATCGAGCTGGCCGGCAAGAAGCTCGGCATCCTGGGTCTGGGCCGCATCGGAAGTGAAGTGGCCAAACGGGCCCTGGCCTTTGGGATGGAGGTGTTGGGCTATGATCCGTTCCTGACGGACCCGCGGGTGCGCAATCTCGGGGTCAAACTGGTGCAGGAGGTGGACGAGGTGTATCGGGCAGCGGATTTCATCACAGTACACATGCCGGTGACCGAACTGACGCGCGGCATGCTGAACGCCAGCGCCTTCTCCCGGATGAAACCCGGCGTCCGCATCGTCAATTGTGCGCGCGGGGAGATCATCGTGGAGGCCGACCTGTTGGCGGCCCTCGACAGCGGTCAGGTGGCGGGAGCCGCCCTGGACGTGTTCGCGGTGGAACCGTTGCCGGCGGATCATCCGTTCCGCAAGCACCCCGCGTTGATTCTGACCCCGCACCTCGGCGCCAGCACGAAGGAAGCCCAGGAGAAGTGCGGGGTGGAGGTGGCCGAAGTCATTGCCGCCTACCTGCTGACGGGCGAGGTTCGAAATGCGGTGAACCTCCCCTACCTGGACGCCCAGACCTACGAGCAGGTCAAGCCCTACCTGGTGCTGGGGGAAAAGTTGGGCAAGCTCCTGGGCCAGCTGGTGCCGGGTCCGGCCGACCGATTGCACATCACCTACGGCGGCAAGGCGCGCGAGCTGCCCAATGTGGATCCCATCACCCGCGCGATCCTGCTCGGGTTCCTGGCGCGGGCGGGCGTGAAGGATCTGAACAACGTCAACGTCCGCAGCATCGCCTCCACGCTGGGCCTCACGGTGGAGGAAAAGCGATCCCACGAGCCCGTTACGTACAACGAGTGGCTCCATGTGCAGGTGTTCCAGGGCGAACAGAAACTGGTCTCGGCCGGGGGCACGTTTTTCGGATCGCCGCAGAATCCGCGCATCGTGCGGCTCTACAGCATGCCGGTGGAAATCCCGATTGCCGGGCATATTCTGCTGTTGACCAACAAGGACCGGCCCGGCATGGTCGGGCACATCGGGACCCTGATGGGTCGTCATGGAGTCAACATTGCCAGCATGAGCTTGCATCGGGACGAGGCCGGGGGCCGTGCCCTGACGGTCCTGCACCTGGATAGCGAGCCGCCGGCCACGGTGTTGGAAGAACTGGAACGAGATCCGGATATCAGCAACGTCCGCCTGGTTCATCTGTGAGCCTCCGGCGGGCAGCCCTTTGTTCATGAAGCAACCTGAACCTCGCCACACGATTCGATTCACTCTCACCACGGTGTTGCTGGCCGGCCTGGCCTGGGCCCAGACCAATCCCACCCCCACCAGTGCGGTGGCCGCGATGACCGAGCTGTTCGGAGATCAGGTCATCGCGCGCGGCAAGAGCTTCGAAATCAAGCGCAGCCAGTTGGACGCCGCGCTGCTCAGTTTCAAGGCCACCATGGCCGCGCGGGGCCAGGTGATCCCGCCCGCCGCCAACCTCCAGGTCGAACGCGAGTTGCTCCAGCAATTGATCCGCATCCAGATGCTGGTCGGCCGGGCCACGCCGGAGGATCGTGCCCAGGGACGGGCCAACGGCGAAAAACGCTTCGCCCAGGTCAAGGAGCGCGCCGGATCCGAGGAGAACCTCCTCCGCCAACTCAAGTCCGTGGGCATCACCCCGGACCAGTTGCGGGAGCGATTGATCGAGGAGGCCATTGCCGAGGCGGTCATCATCCGGGAAGTGAAGGTCCAGGTCACCGACGAAGACGTGCGCAAGTTCTACGAAGAGAACCCGGCCCAGTTCGAGCAGCCCGAAATGGTGCGCGTCAGTCACATCCTGCTGCGCACAGTGGACGCCGCCACCCGCGAGCCGTTGGCGGAGGAGGTGCGGCAGGCCAAACGCAAACAGATCGAGGAGCTCCTGGCGCGCGCGCGGGCGGGCGAGGATTTTGCCGCCCTGGCACGCCAATACTCGGAGGATCCCGGCTCCAAGGACCGCGGGGGCGAATACACCTTTCCCCGCGGCCAGATGGTCCCCGAATTCGAGACCGCAGCGTTCAGCTTGAAGCCCGGCGAGATGAGCGACGTGGTGACCAGCCCGTTCGGCTACCACATCCTCAAGCTCCATGAGCGCCTGCCGGCGCGTCGCATTCCGCTGGCCGAGGTTCAGGACCGCGTGCGCGAGTACCTGACCACGCAAGCCATTCAAAAGGCGCTGCCCGACTACGTGCGCAAGATCCGGGCCGAGGAAACCGTGGAGGTGCTGGTGGAGGATTTGAAGCCGGTGGAACTGGCAGACCTGCCCGTGGAAACGAACGCGCCGGCGCCTCCCAGGGCTCGTCGCTGAGCTGCCCTGCCCGCCCCGCCGGGGTGACCTGCGCGGCACGAGAAACCCGAGTCGTCTCGCTCCGGCGTCAGGGCTCCAACAACTCTCGCTGCCAGCGCATCAAACGGGGGGCGTGCGTCTCCCAATCCCGCGCCAGATCCAGCAACACGCTGCGCGGAGCGATCAGGGAGGGCTCCAGGCCCAGCTCTTGGGCACGCGCGTTCCGACGGGCCTCCAACGCTTCGAGCCGCTGCAGCTCTGCCTCCGTCAGGCGCCGCCCCGTCCCGCGGCGCAGCTCAGGCCACTGGTCCGGCGGGAGAGCCAACCCGCGGGCAATGGCCTGCTGCAGGGAGGCGCGACGACGCGGGGACAATCGCGGCGGTAGCAGGGGATCCACCGGCTGGGAATCCACCGCCGCGGCGGCGATCTGGCTGAGGGTTTCGTGCGGCAGTATGAAAAAAGGCGGGCGATTGGCCTCTCGGGCCTCGGCCTCGCGCCAGTGCCAGAGCTCCCGCAACACCGCCAGGCCGCGCCGACC
>JAOADM010000210.1 GCA_026417315.1 Limisphaera sp. | reverse complement strand
AGACAGGTTTTATGCAGATGACTTGAACCTGAATATTGCCGTGCGGTCTTCGACCGCGGGCATTTTCATTGATACGAATGCGATTCCGGGCCTGGCTGGTCCGGGCCATATTGAACCCAACATCACCATTGGTTTCAACCGGGTGGGCCCCATGAACATCAACATCTACAGTCCTTTCCTCTTGTTCAGTGGATTGACGGAGCGAGTGGGTATCACGAACTTCATCTGGGGCAGCTTCGATGGAAGCACCAATCCGCCGGTGGTCTATCCGCAGAGTCTGAGTCTGCGGCAGCTCGAGGATATGATTTTGACCGCGCTCACGATCTCCCCGCTGGCCCTCCCTCATGGTGTGGTCGGGCAATTCTACCAGGTGACCTTCACCGTCACCGGCGGCGACCCCCCCTATACGTTCTCGCTGGCCGAGGACTCTCCCGGGTTGCCGCCCGGCTTGGACCTCGCCCCCGGCGGCGTGTTGCTGGGCACGCCGAGAACCCCGGGGACGTATGACTTCGTGCTGCAGGTACAGGATGCACAGGGCCGGCGGCGGTTGCAGCCCTATTCGCTGACCATTCGCCTATGATGAAACGCAAGTGGAGAGCCCGAAATTGGGCGGCCGTTTGGGTCTTGTGGCTGGGGATGCTGGTGCCTCCCGCGCAGGCTGCGGACGAGCTCTTCTTGAACAGCGGCGTGCTCCGGGCCGTTTTTCCGCCCGAACCCCTGCCCGTCATTGATGCGCGACGCGTGGTCAACCTGGGCATTCTGGCCCTGACCAACGCACTGCTTCCGGGCCCCATCGAGTTTCAAAACGTGCTGTTCATTACGAACCGGGGGCAGTGGTGGGGCAGCCCTGGCTACCGATTGGAGACCATTGACCCTCAGGGCAATCCCCAGCGGCGCATGGCGGCCGTGTTCCATAATGAGGGCCTGCTCCACCCCAACGCCGCAGAGGTGTCCACCGATCTTTGGTTGCTCGTGCAGGCGACGAACATCATCAACCGGGGCAGGCTGGAAATCGGTCCGTTCGGACAGATCAATCTAACAGGTCACAACCTGGATTTGCGCGGAGGCGAGTTGAGGTATGTCGAGTCCGGCGACACCAATTTTGCCCTGCGCACTTACGACATTTACTGGGGTTTCAATACCAATGCCCTCAACCCTTTCACAACCTTCAGTTGGGCTTTTGCCCCTCCGCTGATTAGTGACCCTCATTGGGTGACCACCTTGCAAGACATTTTTTATCAATCGATGTTGACCCAGGTCACATTACCTGCGGGGTTCGATACCCATGTTCAAATCAGCGACGCCGGCAACAACAACTTCCTCATACAGGCAGTTTACGTATACAACGCGTCGCTGGAAATCCAAACGGAGGTCCGAATGATCCCCAACCTCCGCGTGGTGCGTTGGAGCGGTTTGGTGACCAATCCGGTTACTCGGTTTATCCAGACCAACGAAGTCTATCTCACGGAATTCCTCACGCCAGAGAACTACAATTACAATCTTACCAATGGCTCGCTTTACATTGCATCTGTGAATCCCGCCGGGGCCTTTCGTCCATTCAACTTCGTCGTGAGCAGCGTCCCTCCGCCTTTTTATAATGCCATGCCGGTTGTCGCGCCGAGCGGCTATGATCCCACGTTGTTGACGATGGGCACGAACGCGACGCCGGAATCCACGAACTCCGGATACTTTACCAAACTGATTCCTGCAGTAATGCTGCCGTCTTCCAGCCAGATCGGCAGTGGATTTTCGAACGTTCTGGGACGCATGGAGTTGGTGGCCGGATCGGCCCTGGATTTGCGGGAGGCGCGGCTTAACGTGCCCAGCTATCTGCGGCTGGACGGGACGAACCATTTCGTGGGCAGCACGAACGCCCAAATCGAGGCCCCGTTCAGCGACATTCGGCTCAGCTCCACGAATGGTTTGTTGGAGATCCGGCATCTGCAATTACCGCGCGTACCCCGGATGGTGGGCGACCTCCGGGCATGGGTGGGGATGTGGACAAACATCACCGCGACGGGAGAGGGACTGTGGTACCGGGTGCTGATGATCAGCAACTACTTCGAGCCGAGCGCCGAGCCCATGATTCAGGATTTGGAACTACGCAGTCCCCGGTCCCCCTACGAGGTGCGCGTGGCGGACAAACTGAACGTCCTCCGGAGCGCATTGATCGACGCGGAACGCGTGACGCTTACTACGAATCTGCCGCCGGGGCGCGAACTCCCGCCCTGGCTCCTTGCGCCATTCCATCCGAGAGGCGAGCTGAATTTCCTTAGCAATACGATCGCTTGGGCCGAGAGTTTTCCCCGGCTGCGCTATCTGACCAACGAGGGGAACATCACGGTTAGCAATGCAGCCAGCCTCCTCGGGCTCCGCCGGCCGCCGTGGTCTCCGTCGGTTTTTCAGGAGCCGTATGAAGCCGTGATCAACAAGGGCAGCGTGGATGCCCATGGGCTCGAGATCTGGAGTCGTTTCGTCCAGAACGAGGGCGCCCTCCTAAGCTGGTTCGGTCCCCTGCGTATCCGGGCTGGCGAGATGCGGCTGGGCAGTCCGGAGACGAATTTGTTGGGGCGAATCGAGGCACCGCTCGCAAACGTGGAACTCGGGGCGGACGGAATCCAAGTGACCAATCACACAATTCAGGCTGGTCGGCGTTTGGTGCTGGGGGGCACCAACTATCTGGGAGATGCCGACACCACCAATAACGTCTTCACTGCCCGGGACGGGTTGACGCTGACCGTGCGGCCGGCGGCCGGAGATCTTCGGGGTACGACCATCACCAATTTCGCCCCGGCTTATGCCTACAACGTGACGGTATGGGCCGGCGAGGACCGCGGTGCGACGCCGGAGGGCTTCACCAACAATGCTGCGATCGGTCGGCTGCTCCTGGACGGGCAATTCGGGTCCGTCTTCCGGTTCCAGGGCCTGGGAGTCAGCAATGCGCTGTACGTGGACCAACTCATTCTCTTGAACTATGCGACCAATGAATTGAACAACGCGTTTGTGGCACTGGACATCGCGCCCAACCTGGTCGTTTATTACGCGGACCTGTGGGTGGGGAATCGACGGCTGGCTGAGCCCGTGGACTCGAGCCGGTACAACCAGGGGCGGCTCCGCTGGGTGCGCGACTACGCCGGCGGCTTTTACGGTTCCACGAACCTCGTCATCGGAAGCTTGGAAATTCGCATCAATGCGGCGCTGCGGGAATCCACGGAACTGGACTCGGACGGGGACGGGATTCCGAATGCCTTGGATCCGGTGCCGGTGTTGGTACCTGAGGCCGTCACTCCGGCGGATGTGCCCCTGACGGCGCAGTGGCAGACGGGCGCCACGCCCTTCGTCATTTTGACCTGGCCCTCCCTGCCCGGTGCCGTGAACACCGTTTACGAAAGTGCGTCACTCACTGCGCCGAATTGGCAAGTGGTCTTGAAGACGAATTTCGCGACGCTACCACTTCCGGCTGATGTGCCTTGCTGGGATCCCGCGTGTTGGACGAATGTCCTGCCGGGCCGGGCCGCGGTGCGAGTCCCAGTAGGTCCGCAGGGCCAGCGTTATTATCGGGTTCAGGTCGAACTGCCACGTCGCTAGAACGCCTTTTCTCGAGCTATGATCCGATTGAGTCGCATGCCTTGGAACAACGCTCGGACCGCGTGGCCGGTGGCCGCTCTGCTGGCCGTGGCATGGCTGGGAGCGAGTCACTTGGACGCCCAACCGGCCAACGACAGTTTCGCCAACGCCGAGGAGATTAGCGGAGTCTTTGGCAGTGTGACCAACGATCTGAGCCAGGCGACCGCCGAGCCGGGCGAACCAAATCACGCGGGTTTTCTACCCCTGCAAACCGTCTGGTACAAATGGACCGCGCCAAAGGGCGGGGAGGTCCAGTTGGACACGCTGGCCAGTCCGGGTGGCCCCGACACCGTTTTGGCGGTTTATACCGGGGAAACCCTGAGCAGGCTCCGGCAAGTGGCCGCTAATGATGATCTGCCCCCGCGGGATTACCGGAAGATCCCATATGGCACCTTGGGACAGACCGGCTTTCGGGTTCTGCTGGGAGCCCCAAGTGCAGTACGGTTCAATGCGCAAGTGGGCCGGACCTATTACATCGCCGTAGGCCTCAAGGCCTCCTTACTCGGTGCGGCGAGCGGCCAAGTGGTCCTGAGCTGGGCCTATCACCCCGGAGGCGTGTTTCGGTTCGCAACGGAAGACATTTTCCCGCAGATCACTCCCGAGGGCGTTCGGGATGTTCCGGTCTACCAGTGCTCGGAGTGGGAGGGACTTGCGGCGGAAGACGCAAGCACTCGGCAGACCTACTACCAGTTCGGTGTGCCGGGCGTCCTGGTGACCGTGACGCGGGTGGCAGGCTCCACGGGCCGTATGCTGGTGGATTACAGCACCGAGGAGATCCTCGAGTCCGAAGTGCTGGTGCCGGGGCAGGAGATTCCGGCCGTGGCAGGGATGGATTTCCTGCCGATCCAGGGAACGTTGGTCTTCGACCACGGGGAGATGACAAAGCGCCTCGTGATTCAGGTGCTTCCGGATGGCGGAATCCCCCAGACCAACCGGAGTTTCGCCATCGTGCTCTCGAACGCCCGTCCGGACCCATCGGAGAGCTCCGAGGTTGCACCGCCCCGGATCGACGGCGCGTTCGCCCGGGCGATTGTCCGCATCCTGGATGCCGATATCGATCCGGTCTGGGAACGCAATTTCCAACCCATCGGGACGAATGATCCGCCGGATCTCCTCTTCATGCCGACGAACCCGATTCTCAACTTCTATCGAGTGGCGCATCGGACCACCGAAGATGTGAACGAATATTGGAGCCAGGTTTCGATCTGGGTCACGCGGTCGGGGACAAACCGCGACAGTGTGTCACTCCGATATCGAGTGAACAATTTCCTAGGGGCCGGTGATCCGGCAGATCCTGCGGAGATGGATAACAACGTTTTTCCGCTGCAACCCGGCTCCGACTATGCCACCCCCACCCCCCCGGACGATCCGATTGGCATTCGGGGCACCAACTCGGACTTTGAGGTTACCGGGAACTACACTTTTCCCGGTGGAGGCAGCTTGGATTGGGGGCAAAATGACTTCCGTGACAAGGCAATTACGCTCACGATTACCAATGATCCGCTGACCGAGTTCAACGAAGACTTCCAGCTGTTCCTGTACCGGAATGTGGACAATCAGCCCACGCTGGTGGGGACGGTGAACCAAACCACCGTGACGATCCTTTTCGATGATCGGGATCCGCCGGCGGGCTCGGTGGACCAGTTCCACAATCCGGACTTCGGTGCCTCTATGGTGCCGCCCATCACCACGTCGCCGGCGAATCTGGCCGCCCCGGGCGCCGACGGGGTGGTTTACGACCTGACAGTTCAATCGGACAACCGGACAATCATCGTCGGAGACTTTACCTCGTATAACACCATCCGCCGGCCGCGGATTGCCCGATTGAACGTGGACGGCTCGTTGGATACCAGCTTCGATCCGGGAGCGGGCGCGGATGCGTTCATTCATGCGATTGCGCCAGTACCGGGCGGCCAATGGGTCATCGCGGGCGGGTTCAGTTCTTACAACGGACAACCACGCATGCGCGTGGCGCGCATTTTGAGCAATGGCGGGCTGGACACCTCGTTCGATCCGGCGGACGGCCCCAACGACACCGTATGGGCGGTGGCACCGCGGGCGGATGGCAAGGTGTACATCGGGGGCGCGTTCACGAGTGTGAATGGCATCCCGCGGCCTTATGTGGCACGGCTGAATCGAGATGGCTCCTTGGATACGAGTTTTGATCCGGGACCCAATGGCCCGGACGGCCCGGTCTGGTCGCTGGCAATCCAGATGGATGGCAAGTTGCTCATCGGGGGTGAATTCCGCACCGTGGGGGGTCTCGTGCGGGGAGGCATTGCCCGGTTGCTGGACGATGGACGCTTGGACATGAGCTTCGATCCGGGCGCGGGTACAGACGGAACGGTTTACGCGGTGCGGGTGCAGAGCGATGGCAAGATTCTGATTGGCGGTGAGTTTTCGCAAGTCAACCTGGGCCGGCGATACAACTTGGCGCGTTTGACCACGACCGGAGCCCTCGATGCGGATTTCGATCCGGGCAGCACTGGTACCGACGGGCCCGTGTACACCATCGCCCTGGCTGGTGCGAGCATCTACATCGGTGGCAGTTTCGATTCGTACAACGGAACGCCGCGTCGGAGCTTTGCCCGATTGAATCCCGACGGGACGTTGGACACTTCCTTTTTGGACACCGCTTACAACCAGTTTGCCGGGTTGTTCCGGGCGCGGTTTGCGGATCCGCGCGGGGTAGTGTTGGCGGCGGGGGTTCAAACGGACGGTAACGTGATGATCGCGGGTCAGTTCTCCAAGGTTGGCGGCGGGCAGGCCTCCCGGTTGACCCGTCCCGAGGCCAATGGGGATCCGAATCTCTGGGTGGAACCGAAGGCGCGGGACGGCGTCCGGAACCGGCTGAACGTCGCCCGCCTCCTGGGAGGGATCACGCCGGGGCCGGGCAGTATTGGAT
>JAOADM010000209.1 GCA_026417315.1 Limisphaera sp. | reverse complement strand
AGTGGTGTGTGCCAAATCCGGCACCACCATATCCGCCGCACCGACGCGGGTTACCCGCCACGGGCGTGTGCCCCAGCTCCCCCGAAACCGGCAGCGGGTTTGCCGGCAGTCTGCCGTGGACCAGCACGGCGCCCCCGACGCCCTCGCCAAAATCGACCAGGAGAAAGTCGTCGTGGTCGGGATGGACACGGCGGTGGCCCAGGGCCAGGGCCTGTTCCTCCTGCATGAGTACGACGGGAGCCTGCCAGATCTCGGCGGCAACACGGCGCAGGTCCACCGTCTCGGTCCAGTGCAGGTTGGGCGAGTACACCACACGGCCGCGCTCCGCATCCAGCAGGCCGGGGACACTGATCAGCACGCCCCAGGGGTCCGGCAGCGGCAACGCGCGCGCGGCTTCGGCCAGGTTGCGTGCCCACTCGGTGGCCGTTTTCCCCGTGGGCACGCTGGTTTCCCAAACATCGGCGCCGGTAAACCCCAGGCTGAAACGGCCGAGGCTGGTCTGAGTTACGTCCAACTGGATGGCCAGAAAGCGCGGCAGAGATTGATTCAGCCGCACCAGCACTCCCGGACGACCCAGCTTGCGCCGTCGTTCGATACCCGGACCGACCATGCGCGACCTGGCGGGTCGGCGCAGTTCCTCCAGCACGCCCGATCGGAGCAGCTCTTGCACGATTTTGCCGCAGGTGGGCTGGCTGAGGCCGAGCGACTTGGCCAGCTCGGCGCGCGAGGCGGTGCCCAGTTGTTGCAACCGGGTCAACAGGGCCAGTTTGTTCATCCGGCCCATATGAGCGGGCACAACGATCATAACCTCCGAGGGCCTCCTCCCATCACGCCGGCTTCCAGAACGGGCGATCCACTCCCTGTGGGCCTTCCGACGGGCCTGCCGGGCCTCCATGGCCGTGGCGGTCGAGCGGCCTTTGCGTGGCGGGTGGCTCGCATTGCACCAATTCCTTAACAAAGCCAATTATTTGCCGGCAAGCGCGAAAATTCCGAGCCTTGTCCGATGGTTGGCGAGGTACCGGGACTGCTCCGGAGCCCCGCGCGTGACGGACGGGCCGCGGTTCACCGAGGACCTGTGGCCAGCAGAAGAAGGTCTGGCAGCGGTCACGTTCGCGCTGCGGTAGTTGGCACTGCCCGGGCAAGGACAGACGCGCTTCTCGGCGACACGATGTGGCACCGCCAGAACGCCGCCAGATGTCTGGCAAGGCGGTTTCACACGTGCGGGTGGAAAGATCCGGCCCTGGTCCGGCCCGCGCAGCTTTCATTCGGCCCGCATCGAGATTTTCCGGAGAGCATTTCCGCCCGGCCTGCCGGGTGCTCCTGCCCCCATGTTGGTCCCGCCGCCGCCAATCGTTCCGAAATCGCCCAGGGCCCGGTTCGACAACCTTGGACGGCCGCTGCCCCCGATGGTGGCGTGGGAAACGCCGGCAGCGGCTGCGTGGACCCCACTGCCCCGTTGACGTTCGGCACGCCGGCCGTGGGCGCGAGCCGGAAGGACCCGGATATTGTTCACGCGCAACTCCAGGGCCGGGTTGTTGGTGCTGCTGATAGAATCCACGCTCGTGTTCCGCACTCAGCCCGCAAACTGCGGGAACGCCCCGGGGAGTGAGCCTCCCTACCGTGCGGCATTGACCCTGGTCGGCCCGTCGACGGCGAATGTGCGGGTGAACAAATTGCCGGGGTTCGGGAACTGCGCCAGACCGGGGTAGCCGCCGATTAAGCCTCCGGTCGGCAGCGGGCCGGTGAGCCCTGCCGCATCTGCACTGGCGGCGTGAATGACATACGCAGAAGGGCGGGTCGGTGGGCGGGGCGTCAACGCGACGAATGGGCTCCAACCGTCCGTCCACCTACAACGTTCGAGCCGACCCCTCGCGCCAGGGATCAGCGCGGTGCCCAGGCGCAGGGGCGGGACGAACGACCCGTGGGTCGCCGGCACCGCCGTCAGGGTCGCCGTGGAGGAAACCGGCCCGTCGCCCGGGTCACCGGCAGCGGCGCGGTTGAACGTTTGGCCCCGGAAGTCGTGGCGGCCGTTGTCCGGCGTGCCGTTTTCCTCGAGCCGGCCCTGGTAGGTGAAGGCGCTGTCCTGGGCGGGGCAGGTTGAGAGTTGAGGGAGTAAAGGCGAGACCATCAAGAGCTTGCCGTCCTGCGCATGGTCGGTGTGCCTTTCATTGGCATAGCCAACGTGAGGGTCGTTGCCCGAGGATTTTGAAAAAAGGGGACGCCAGCGCCGGTACGATCCTCATGGCTCAAGCCGCAGGCGTAAGAAAACCCGCGCCGCTGTGGTTGGAACCCATTGCGTCATGACGCCGCTGAGACCCGGCAGAGTGCCGGTCCAGTCCTGCCACGTCAGCAAGTTGGTGGAGCACTCGACGACATAGGTCGGGTTGGAGAATCCCTGCCAGCTCAATTCCACGGCGTTGGCGGATGGCAGCGGGCGCGCCCGCAGACGCGGGTCGACGTATGGCGCGTCGGTCTGCACGACCGGCGCGCCGAGGATTTCCCACTTCGTGCCGGAGTTGAACGTGGGCGGAATGGTGTGAAACGTCCCGCCGGAATACGGCAGGACCGAGGGGGCGTTTTCGGGCCTGAGCCACCAGACCTCGATGCCGCTGAGGCTGTCGTGCTCGAAGAAGGTGATTTCGAGGGTGTGATCGCCCGCACCCAGATGACACCAGCCCTCCTGCCAATCGAACCATGGTTCCTCGTGGTTGTCCACCACTCGCTCGCCATCGATCCAGATCTCCGAGCCGTCGTCGGAAATGGTGCCGAACCCGTGAAGACCGGCCTTGGTTACGTGCAAAAAGCCCGTCCAGCGGGCCGAACAAAGCCCGTTACCAACGGGGTTCCAGTCGCCGAAGCGCGAGCCATTCCAGAAATCGAAAACGCTGTTGGTGCGCGTGCTGACCAGCGTCAACCCGTCGAACGCGATGCGGGTGCTCACGACGCCGTAACCGGAGTAGTAACGACCCACGAGGCCGTCAACGGCCCCGGCGGATCCGGGCAGAGTCAGCGATCCAAGTATGAGAAGGGTGTAGAGGCCGTCTGTGCTTTTCATTGTGAACGGTGTGGTGGCCGGGAAACGCTTTTACTCGAAGGAACGGAAGCGGCGGTGCAGCTGCGTCGGCACGTGGGCCCGGACGGTGACCGGGTGCATCCGACTGCCGCGAGCTCTGGTCGAAGAGCCGGTGCCCGGGTGGAGGGGCGCTTGCCAGAACCGATGCGTGCCGGCATCGGGCCACTGCCCCGGAACCTCCGGACTGGTGATCGCCGGGGCAGCTGCGGCTCCGATGATTCCATGTGTCGCACCAGGGGTGCGTGTGGAAGGCTGGCAGGGCGAGAACGACATATGCGGCTCGAAAGTGGGGCTCTCGTCGAGTTGCGGACGCCCTCCTGCCCCGAAAAAGGCCGCGCGGAAATCCAGCAACAACGCGAACCGGCCACTGACCGTTCCTGCCACGGTATTGACCGGAGCCCTGGCGGCGAAAAACGTGCCGCCCGTGGCCGTAAAGCCGGGGGCGGATTGAAACGTGCTCCAGCCAGGTCACGAGCCCGGGGCCGCAGCCTGGGTCGTCGGAGCGGGCGACGGCCGGATCTTGGTTGTACGACCGTTTGGAACCGTCAACGCCACAAACTGGAAGCAGGATGAAGCCAGTCATGGTTCAGTCCGTCCTGGAAGGCGGGCGACCGCAGTTTCCTCCCCGGTCCGATATTCTGTGGAGGGGGCGCCCTTGGTCAGGCCCGCGGGCCGGCCCGGGGGACCTGGATCGCCGCGCGGGCCAGTTCAAGTCGTGGTTGGTTGGTCCTGGATTTTTTGACTGCGGGTGGCTACTGGCCAACGGGGTCGGTGTCAGCCTGCACAGTCGCTTCGGCTTGATATGTTTGGCGAATGATGTGATTTAGACACACTTGCACTTCAGAATCAACGACTTCTTGGGCCTTGATGATGCTCCTGTGCCCTGGAAAGGTCGGACACGGGAGACTGCCCATGTTGGCACAGGGAGGGGGAATCCGGCAGGAGTCTCGGCGTTTCGCAGAGGCGCCCGACGCCGATTTGTGAAAAGAAGGTGCAGGGCCGATTGGAGCCCGAGGGGGGCAACCGCGAGCGGGGTGCAACGTTTCTTGGCGCACATCGTGAGGCAGGGGCGGTCCATCTCGTCCCGGATCCGGCTGATCGCTGGGCCTGCCGATCCGGCCAGAGTTGGCTGCAACTGCAATGACTCGGGTTCCATGTGTGACCTTGCCGGCAGTGGGCGCCGCCGGGTTGGGTCGGGCCGAGCCTTTGTGGGAGTTGTTGTCCAACCGGGTCGGTGGGTTCCGAACGTCGTTGCCCACCTGGCCACGGCTCTGGCCTGGGCTCCGGCTGGAAGGGGTTCGGCTTTGTATGGGGAGTGGGGGCCGGCTTTCACCACTCGGTTGGAGCCCAAGGGTCGCGCTCCTTGTGCGGGAGGACCGAGCCGCCGTTGCGCGATTCGATGACGGGCGTTGATCGTTGGAGTCATTCGGTGTGAGCTCCTTTTGGGTTCGTCGCCGTTCCACCAGGGGACCCGGTAGGCAGGCCGGGATGGCGGTGGCGATGGAGCGTGGAGCACGGGGCGGACGGGCGGTGAATTCGGCCAGGGGCAGGATCGCGGCCTGCTCGAGGGATCATTGGATCAGGGCTCGCGCGCAGCCCCGCGTTGGCCTGTGAGGGGTGAAGTTGCAAACGGAGTTCGCTCGGCCTTCGTCGTCGCGCGAGCGGCAGGTGTGGTGTGGCGGATTGGCAGGGAGTGGAAGTTCTTCCGGTTGGTTTTTTGGAGCTTCCCGGTTCCGATCGCGTGCCCGGAAGACGATCCAGGGCCCGCCCTCAGTCGTCCCGAAGAGGGCAGACGGTTGCTCTCGCCCGCCGTGGTCCCAACGCTTCCCTCGAATCTGAGATTGCAGGGACTCAGGCGGTTTGCGAGGGTAGGGAGTGCGGAGGCAGCCCTGGGTGATGGATTATGGCGGTGTCTTGGGATGAGGCGTGGCGGCCCGGCTTACGGTGGGCAGGTCTGGTGCTGGCGGGGACCGCGGCGATCCTGGGTACGGGCATGCTGCTGTGTTGGGGGGTCGGCCGGCCGGACTGGATGCTGTGTTTCTCGCATGATTTTCCGGCGGCTCCCAAGGGGGCCTTGACCTTGGGGCTGCTGGGCGGGGCGCTGGTCTGCCGGTTTTGCACCTCGGGTCCGGCGACTCGAAGCGTGCCCGGTCTGTCGTTGGCCTGTCTTTCCGGTTTGGTGGTGGCCTGGGGTTATCTGGAGGTGGCGCTGGGCCGCCCCGGGTGGGTGGAAGCCCGCCTGGGGCTCGAAGCGGGGGGAATGGCAGAAGCGGTCCTGCCGCCGTTGGTGCGATTTGGGTTTGCCGGGTTGGCCAGTTTGTTGGTGGGCTCGGTGACCGGCTGGCCGCGCAGCGTTTGGGCCACGGCTGCCTCGGCCACGGCAGCGATTCTTGCGTCGGTCCAGTTCGTGATGCTGACGGGCTGGTTGTACGCGGTGCCGGGACTGGATCGAGACATCCTGCGGCCGCCCAGTTTTCTGGGGATGGCCGCGGGTCTGTGTCTTTCGCTGGGAGTTGTGATGGCCGGGGGGCCGGAGCGGATTCCCCTTCGATGGTTTTGGTGGCCGACACACCGGGCGCACTTGCTGCGGGCGTTCGTGCCGTGGACGGTGGGGGTGGTATTGGCCTGCGTGGGGCTGCTGCAGTGGCTGGGGTTTCACGGGACCGTAACCGAGCCGGTGCAGCAGTTTTTGTTGTTGGTGCTGCCGCCGGTGCTTGTGTTGGGAGCCGGGCTGTGGGTGGCGGACCGGGCGGGAGCCCGAGTGGATGCCCTGGAGAGCTCGTTGCGCCGGGCGGCTTTGACGCTGGAAGAGCGGGTGCGTCAGCGCACGGCCGAGCTGGCGGAGGCCAATCATGCATTGGCGCAGGAGGTGGCGCGGCGCCAGCAAGCGGAGGCGTCCTGGCGCGAGAGTGCGGAGCAGTTTCAGACTCTGGCGAATCAGATACCGGCGTTGGTGTGCATCCGAACCGGGCAGGGCTGCGTGTATGCGAACGAGGGGACGGTCTCCATGTTCGGTGTGACCCGGGAGGAGTTGAGGCAGCGGGGGTGGTGGCGGTTTGTGGAACCGGAATGGCGGGGCGGTGTGGAGCGGCTGTGGGCGGAGGCGGCGACGTCGGCAACGCCGGTGGGGCCGCAGGAGTTGTTGATCCGAACGGCTGCCGGGCAGGAGCGGTGGTTGCAGGTGACGGCGCGAGCGGTGCGGTTTGGGGGAGCACCGGCGGTGTTGATCTGCGGCCTGGACGTGACGGATCTGCGGCAAACGGCGCGGCGGCTGATGGCCAGCGAGGAGTTGTTTCGTCAGGTGGTGGAACACCTGCAAGAGGTCTTCTGGTTGCGCGACGGAACGCAGCAGCGGTGGCTGTACGTGAGCCGCGCCTTCGAAACCGTATGGGGCCTGCCGAGGGCACGATTGTACGAGAATCCGGCACTCTGGTGGGATCGGGTGCATCCGGAGGATGCCCTGCGGG
>JAOADM010000208.1 GCA_026417315.1 Limisphaera sp. | reverse complement strand
GCTCCGGGGGACTGCTCGGGGACGGCGCCGGGCCGGGTCGCGAACCGGGCGCCCGGTCTGGCGGGATTTGGGGCCGCTCTGGGCCGGGAGCCAAGGGCGCCTCCAACGGAAGGCGGCGGGCGATCAACTCGCCCCGCACCGGGTCCAACCGCTCTCGAAGGTTTTCCAGGGTCCGCCCACTGGAGCGGCCCACCACCTCGGGACGGACCCGGATCGGTCGGACCTCCTGACCCGTGTGCTCGCGTACACGGTCGGGGCTGATCCCGGCATTGATGATGGTGTTGTTGTCGCCCACGATGATGTTGTTGACCTCGGTGGATTCCCGGGCCAATCGGCGACAATCCGTGTCACGCACACGGTGACGATGTGGGTGCCGGTCATGGAAATGGGTCCACGAAACAAACGTGAACCAACTCCAACTCACGCCGTAGCCGTAGGAGGTGTACGCGAATCCGACTCCGCTGATGCGTGCGTAAGGGGGCAGCGGTGCCCAGCCGCAGTAGGCCGGATGGTATCGCCAAGTGACCCAAGCCGGGCCCCAAACCGTGTCCGGCCACCAGAGCCAACCCCAACGCGGGTGAGCGAACCAGCGACCGTAGTGGAAAGCAGCCCACCCCCAGGTGTAGTCGGAGTGCCAATACCAACCCAGGTCTGTGTAAACCCAGCGGCCCCCGTGACAATAAGGTCTCCAGCCGGGTTGCAAAACCACGATGCTGGGTTGCCAGCAGTACCCGTAGCCGTCCACGTAAACCCATGTGCCGTAGGGCGCGAGCGAATCGTAAAAGTATTGGTAGGTGATGTTTGTGGTGGGAGCCTGCCCGGACGCGGCCGCCTCCGGCACTTGTGCCGAGGGGGCGTTGGTCGGTTCGGGTAGGGGTTGCGGTGCAGCCGCGGCAGGGACGATCGGGCCCTGGGCGGAGTCACCCAGGGGGGCAGCTGAGGTGTTTTGACCGTGCAGAGGCGGGAGTTGTCCCGCCAATTCCCGCAGACGCCGATCCTGCTCGATCATGGCGCGAATGACCTCGCTGGAAACCCCTAGGTCGTTGAGGAAGACAATCTGGTCGGCACCGAGGTTGAATGTGCTGGTGCTGTTGGTGACGAACGCGAGCATGACAGACTCGGAAACCCCGGCTTGAGCCAGTTTCACCAGCTCACGGGTGGCGGGGGAGAACTTGAGATCCGGCGGGACGGGCTTTACGGCACTGGCCGGTGCGGGCTCGGGCTTTTCCGGGGGATGCACGGCCGCACCTTCCTCCTCCCTGGCCATGGCTGCGTCTTCGGCCTGGGCGGGCCCTGCTTGGACGGGTTGGTTCGTGGCCGAGGCAGACGCAGGGGACGGCTCAGACTTTGCTCCGCTTTCAGAGGCGTGGGTGCACCCCGGAGCCATGGAGACGAGCAGCAGGCCGACAGCCCAAAGGCCTGCTGTTTGGATACGGATTCTCATAAGCCATCCCTAATCTAGTCCTGGTTCAACCGCTTTCCAGCGTTTGTGCGCTCCATCAGGTTTGACCCTCGGGTGCTGCACGGTATTCACGGGCCCCCTCGGGCCGGCGTCTCCCGGGGCGCCGTGGACAATGGAATCGAGAACCGACACGAATCCCGACCAAAAGGGACGGCCCGTGAGTTCCTGCATGGGCCAAAATGGCGCTTGTGGATGCGGCTCGTGGGCCTGGCTGGTCAGGTGATCTTGTAAACGGCTTCGATCTGGTGTGAGGTGTGATTTGCCCTTGGAGACTCTTTTCGTGGGGCAGGGCAGGCGGCAGGGGGCATGCTGCGCCAAGCGGGACAGCGCAGGGCACAGGGTCGTCCGCGTGGAAATACCCGGGTTGCGAGGTTTAGAGGAAAAAATCTCCTTTATTTTCCTGCTTGACGATCTCCAGTTGGCGTTTAGAGTCACAGCGCGATGCAGACCTGCGCCAGTCGTTGGCTACCTGCAAGGTTGACCCCGCCGGCTGCGGGCCGCATTCGAAACGGCTCGGACGAACTGGTAATCTCCCGTGGCACTGCACGGACAGAGTAGAGAGTTCGAACTGGAAGCCCTGGAGCCAAGGCTGCTGCTCTCTGCGGACTTGCTGGAGGCGGCGGGCTTCGGATGGGTTGCAGGGGGCCGCCCACACGATCCCTTGTCGTCAGCCGGGGATCCGTCCGGAGTGACTGCCGCGGTTGATTCGGTGGCGGTTGCCGGTCCGGCGGAGGAATGGAGTGGGCAGGTCGAGCGCCAAGTTCAGTCTTTTTCTGCGTCGATTCCGGACTCTTCTGGGGCTACTGCCGACGGCGCGGGTGACGAGGTCGGTTTGGCAAAGGCTGATACTTTGCCCGTGGACCTCGAGCCTTCAGATGGTTTTGGGGCCCCGGGGGAGTTGTTGATGGTGGCTGTGGCCGGAGGGAGTGGAACGCTCCCGGACCAACCGTCCGGCACTTCGGACACTTCGGCAGTCGAGGCTTCTCGGACGACTGTGGCGGAGACCGACGCCACTCCGGAGTCGTCGGCCGAACTTGCTTCCCGGGATGTGGTTTCGCAGGAGCCTTCCAGTCAGCCAGATTTGAGCCCCCGAGTGGCCGAGCTGGTGGCGACCTTACGGGCTGCCAACGGGCCACCGGACTTTGACGCGGGCGAGATCCGTCTCACTCCCGATGTTCCGTTGGACTTGGGCGGTGGGGTGCTGTGGTTGTGCGATGGGCAGGTGCTCACGGGGAGTGGCACCGTTCTCGGGGGCATCGCAGGCGGTGGTGTGGTTCGTCCCGGCAACTCGCCGGGGCACTTGGTGGTGGGGACTTTCAATCCCGGCCCGGAGAGCGTAACGGAGATCGAGATCGAAGGGCTGGCCCAAGGTGTCAGCTACGATTGGATCGAGGTTACCGGGTCGGCGATCCTCGACGGCACGCTTCGAATCATTTTCAATCCCCAAGGCGGATACGTCCCGGCCCTGGGTGACACATTTACAGTGATCACCTGGCCGAGTGGCGGGCGAACTGGAGAGTTTGCCAACTGGTTGGGCACCGCCTCCATCCCCGGTCAGCCAAACTGGGCGCTGAAACCCGTTTACACCGCTACAGGTCTCCAGCTTCAAATCGTCCAAACTCCCTCCCTCGCTCCAGGAGCGGACACTGTTATTGCAAACGCCCTGGATCAGCTGGGGGCCGTGGGCAACTTTTTGGACAGTTTTGGCAGCTTTGCGCAGAGCCTGCCGTTTATCGGGTCGAGTCTGGGTAGTCTGGCCGACGCGGGCACTGCGATTGTCAACGGGCTGAAGCAGCGGCTGCAGGGTGTTCTGAGCAGCCTGCCCAGTGCCGCCACGGTTACGCGGACCATCGAAAGCTGGAACAACACCACCTTTAACGGGTTCACCTTCCGGGTGCGGGGCGTTTTGGCACAGTTCGGTGCCACCAGTTCCGATCCGATGTGGTGGGAGATGAGCCTGGAGTTGGAACCCACCGCCATCAACCAGGCCCTGCAAAACGTGTTGGGAGGGGTGTTCGGGGCGGTGTTCAGCGGGGCAGCCCCCACGGTGACGGTGCAGAGTGCAGCGGTCCTCGACCTTCGCATCGGGCGCCAGACGAGCGGCGCCTTGGTGGGGCTGGATGGAGTGGGAGCCAGGGCCCGGGTCAACGCCTCCGGGTTGGGCGGTTATGCGTTTAACTTCAGCCTCCCCACAGGTTCCGTCACTCTCAACGGCGGTGGAGGCACGGTGACGTTGACCGCTGGTGTAACGGCGGTTCCGGATGCGAGCATCGTTTCCGGCGGTTGGATAGCGTCCGGCACGCTCACCCAGTTGGCCAATGGCTCGATGCCGGTGGGCAACGCCTTCAATCTCACCAAGGCCGGCACCCTGGACGCTGCCTTCCCGCTGACGGGCAGCCTGACCTTCCTGGGGTTCACCCTGACCGGAAGCTACGTGGTGCGTGTGCAGTCGCCGGACCTGTTTGCGCAAGCGCCGAAGCTGAGTCTGGAGGTGAACAGCACCCTGACGGTGATGGGGCAGACGCTGACGGGGAGCTTCACGTTCGAGAACACGGGCACGGAAACCGTCCTGCGCGCGTCAAACGTCCTGTTCCAGTTGGGGGCGGCCGGCAACCGGGTGCTGAGCGTGCAGAACGGAACTGGAACTTTTGTCCTGTTGGGCGACGGGTTGGCAGGGACGCTGACGTTGGACTTTGCCCTGGGCCCGGCGATTCCCGGTCTCAGTTTGTCCGCCAGCGGCTTGACCCTCGCATTGAACACCTCCGCGGGGGCGGTGCCCACGATCGACGGAGTGGCGGTGAACCTGCCGGCCGGCCCTTACTTCCGAGTGGCCGGGACAGCCACGCTGGGGCTGACCAATCCCCAGGCCAGCTTGAACGGCAGTTTCGTGTTCGAACCGCGCGATGCGGATGGGAATCCGGGCAACGGTTATGAAGAAGTGGCGGTGGGCGTGGCCGGACTGGGCTTCAGTTTCACGGACGGTTCGCAACCGCTGTTGAATGTCAGCGATGGTACGGGCGCGCTGGTCTTCCGGAGCAGCGGCGTGGTGGGGAGTGTTTCGGCGAACGCCACCATCGCCGTGACCGGCGTCTCTCTGAGCGGCGGCTTCGCCGTGGCCCTGAACAACACGGCCACGGCTTACAATCAGACGATCAACGTCAACGGGATGTCGGTCACGGTCAACGTCCCGGCCGGCCCATTCCTGCGGGTCAGTGGTACCGGGGTTACGCTGACCGTGCAGGGCATTGGGCTGACGGGGAACTTCGAGTTCGAGCGGCGCCAGACCCTTACGGGGGGCGAGTGGGTGGTGACGGTGGCCGCCAGTGGCGTGTCGTTCAACTTTGGGGCGACGACCGCGAATGTCCTGACGGTCACCAATGGAAGCGGGTTGTTCCTCCTGACCTCGGGAGGAGTGGCGGGCACGGCCACGGCCACGGTGGGCCTGAATGCGACCGGGCTGACCGTCTCGGGCAGTTTCACGGTGCGAATCAACGACACGGCCGCGGCGGTCAACGAAACGGTGACCGTCGGCGGCTCGCCCGTCACGATCAATCTGCCGGCCGGGCCTTACCTGCAGGTGACCGGCAGCGGGGTGACCTTGAGCTTCCTGGGGGCCGGCCTGACGGGGGATTTTGCCTTCGAGCAGAAGACGACGCAGGCGGGGCGCAGGGTCATCAAGGTCAGTGCGGCCAACGTGGGCTTCTCTTTTGGCACCAGCCTGTTATCTGCCAGCAACGGGTCCGGCGTGTTTGTGATCACGGACGCCGGGATTGCCGGGGAGGGGCAGATCACCGTGGCTGTGAACGCTTTCGGCACGGGGTTCTCGCACACCTTCCAGTGGAGCTTCAACACCATGCCCGCGGCGTTCCAGGAAGTCGTGGGCAATCCCACTTCCTTGAACCTTCCGGCCGGGCCGTTCCACAAACTGGACTCCGGGCCGGTGCCGGTGACGATCCAGATCCCGGTGGGCTCGTACACGCAGAGCCTGGAGGGCCGGTTCATCATCGCTCTGGTGCCGGGTACGCCCCCCTATTTGACCGTGGCCGCTTCGGACGTGAATGCCACGATCGGAGCGGGTCCGGTGGGATTGAGCGTGGCCGGGGGGTCGGGCGCATTTGTGATCTACAGCACGGGCATTGCCGGCCAGCTCCGCGTCAGTAGTGCCAACCTGAGCGGCGCCGGTGTGCTCGGGATCACGGCCCAAAACCTGGAACTGCGGATCAACAACACCGGAGGGGACGTCGGCGTGCCCGACCCGGTGGTGGTGCCCATCAACGACAACCCGGCGGACGATGTCAGTATCCAGTTCAGCGGTTTGTATTATCACCAGTTCCTGGCGGTTACGGGGACGGCTCAGATCACGGGTCTGGCCAATGCCGTGGTGCTGGGCGGCAGCTTTGTGATCGAGCGGGCCGTGCTGGCGGGCCAGCCGGTTTTCAAACTGGGCGCGACCCATCTGCACTTCGCGTTGAAAGCCGGCAGTTTCACGGTGGTCTCCTTTGACCGCGGCAGCGGCGCCTTTGTGTTGAGCGGGGCCGGGTTGGCGGGCGAGGCGGATCTGCAGTTCGAGGCGGGTGTGGTGGGGTTGAGCGGATCGTTGGTCCTGAAACTGAACACCACGGGTGCTTTGCTCAACGCCACCCTGACGCTGCCGACGGGTTCGCGCACGTTGAACCTGCCGGCGGGCAATTACCTCGAGGGACATGTCGACGGGCATCTGCACCTGGGATCCCTGGCCCTGCCGTTCCAGTTGCTTGTGCGGGTCAGTGGCGGGACGGTGGAGTTTCGTCGGCTCAGTGACAGCGAGCTGCTGGTTTCCATCGACGCAGCGGGGAACCTCACCCTGGGACCGCCCCTGCAATCCCTGGTGAATTTCGACTTCGCCAAAGCGAGTCCCTTTGAGTGGGTGCAGTTCCTGCGCCAGCTGGGGGACTGGTTCGATGCCTTCGCACAATCCAGCCTGTTCGACGTGGAGATTCCCTTCACGGGGGGTGTGACCCTCGGCGACGCGTTCGACTGGTCCCAGCTTTTCGTGGACACGATTTACAAGTACATGGTCAGCGTGGAGCTCCAGTCGCGCGCGGTGTTCGAAACCACGG
>JAOADM010000207.1 GCA_026417315.1 Limisphaera sp. | reverse complement strand
GTTGGGGATGTCGTGGAATTTGAGATCGAGGAAGACCTGTGCGCCCGTTCGCCGCACGGCCCGCACGATGTCCGGTCCGGCAGCCGTGAACAGTTCGCTGCCGATCTTGAATCCGCCCACCGCCGTCGCCAGTTCGCGGACCAGATCCAACGCCTCCTCCGCCGTGGGCACGTCGAGCGCGACAAAAACCGGGTTGCGCATGCCGGGAGTATGCGCCGCCGGCAAGCGCACCGACAATGGCCAAGTGTCATGCGGATCCTCGAGTTGCGCACGATCGTGCCCCGCACTCGGGCCGACGGAAGCCCGACCCGCCGACTGCACAAGCCAACGAGAAAAAGACTTCACAAGCACACGGGTCCTCGCAGGCGATTGCACCGGCCGAAGCGCGGCGGGCAATCGTGCAGCATTTTTCACGGCCAGGGACCGGCCACCGTTTGTGCGCGGTCGAAAGCCGGTCCAAGCCTGGTCCACCGTTCCCTCGACCCTCCGCGGTCTTCCGGGCCACCGTGTTGCTCGACAGGTTTCGGCGCTGAGAAGGAACAGGAAGCGCCAGCTCGGGTTGGACCGCGCTGCAGGGCCCGCCTCCGAAAGAAAGCGCAGCCTTGCTGGCCAGGGGAGGTGCGCCCGGAGCCCGGATACCGGGACTGCAAAAGGCGGCAAAACGAAACCGGCGCGGGAAATGCCGCATCGCCGGTGGCCACGGGAAATTTCCTTCCTCGCAGATCGGCTGCGGCTACTCTGGTCGCCGTTGATGCATCCGGTGGCCATACAGATCGGTCCCTTGACGATCCACTGGTACGGTGTGCTGGTGGCCCTGGGGTTTCTGGTGGGGTTGTGGAACGCGGCCCGGCGGGCACCGCGCGCGGGGCTTCCCGGGGAGGCGGTGGCGGATCTGGGGCCCTGGTTGATCCTCGGGGCCGTGGTGGGCGCCCGGTTGTGGTATGTGGCGAGCTACTGGCGCGAGCAGTTCGCCGCTGCGCCCTGGTGGGAGGTTTTCATGGTCCACCATGGTGGCCTGGTGTTCTATGGCGGCCTGGTCGGCGCCACGCTGGCGGCGTGGCTGTTCCTGGTGCGCCGGCGGCTGCCCCTGTGGCGCATGGCAGACGTCCTGGCCCCCGGCATCGCGCTGGGCTATGCCATCGGGCGTCTGGGCTGCTTGATGAACGGCTGTTGCTACGGCCGCGCGTGTTCCCTGCCGTGGGCGGTGACGTATCCCGAGGACAACCCTCTGTCCCCGCCGACCTTCCCTGTGCACCCCACCCAGATTTACGATTCGCTTTTGAGCCTGGCCCTGTACGGTGGGCTTGCGCGCGTCTTTGACAAACGTCGTTTCGACGGCCAGGTGTTCGCGCTCTACCTGATCGGCTACGCGGTGACGCGGTCTTTCGTGGAGTGTTTCCGGGGAGATTATCCGGCCGAACACATCCGGCTGGGTCTCACACCTGCGCAACAGTTCAGCGTGTGGATCTTGTTGGCCGGCGTTGGCCTGCTGTGTTGGCGGGCCCGCGCGGCTCGAAAGACTTCCGGCACTGCGGCGTCCTGAGTGGGGATCGATGGGGGCTCTGCCTGACGTCTCGGTTGTGGTTCTGGCGGGTTGCACCGCTTCGGGGAAATCCGAGGTGGCCCTGGAACTGGCGGAACGGTTGGACGGGGAGATCGTCTCGGTGGACTCCATGCAGGTGTACCGCGGTATGGACATCGGCACGGCGAAACCCTCTCCGGAAGAGCGGGCGCGTGTGCCCCATCACCTGCTGGACGTGGTCGATCCCCGCGAATCGTTCGATGTGGCCAGGTTCGTGGAGCTGGCCCGGGAAGTGTTGGCAGACCTGGCCCGACGAGGGAAGCCGGCGATCCTGTGCGGCGGCACGGGCCTGTATTTCAAGGCGCTGGCCCAGGGCCTGGGGGAGGCGCCCGCGCCGGATCCCCGACTGCGCGCCGAGTTGGAAGCCACCCCTCTGGCCGATCTGCTCCGGGAACTGGCCCGACGCGATCCCGCCACCTACGCGCGGATTGACCGACACAATCCCCGCCGCGTCATCCGCGCCGTGGAGGTCATTCGCCTCACGGGTCGACCCTTCTCGGACCAACGCGCCCGCTGGAGTCTCGACGCGTGGCCGGCCCATTGGCAGGGCCGCATGTTCGGCCTCCAGAGAACTCCGGAAGACCTGCGACAACGCATCGAGGCCCGGGTCGATCGCATGTTCCAGGCCGGGCTGGTCGAAGAAACGCGTCGGCTGCTCGACCAGGGCGTGTCGCCCCGTTCCACCGCCTTGCAGGCGCTCGGGTACCGTCAGGTGCTGGAATACCTGGAGGGACGGCGCTCTCTGGCGGAGACCGTCGCCCTCGTCAAGCTGCGCACCCGTCAGTTCGCCAAGCGCCAGCGAACCTGGTTCCGCGGGCAAATGCCGCTGCACTGGATCCACGTACCCGCCAGCGCCACGCCCTCGGAAATCGCCGACCGCATCCTCACGGAGTTGCGCCGAGAGCAATAGCCCGAGCCGGGCAGAGCGGTACACATCCCGCGCGCCCGGATTCCCGGCTGCCCTGACCGTGTCGGACCTGTCAGCGCACCCGCAGACCACTGGACAACCACGGCAATCGCGCACAATTTTGGGGCCATGGCACTGACACCTTCGACCATGTTGTTGCCGTTGGGAACGCCGGCACCGGAGTTTCGCCTGCCGGACACCAATGGCCGATGGGTTTCGCTGGCGGATTTTCCCGGGGCCGCGGCCTATCTGGTCATGTTTCTCTGCAATCACTGCCCGTACGTGAAGCACATTCGCACTGCACTGGCGGAACTTGCACGGGAGTACCAGAAACGGGGGGTCGCGATCGTGGGCATCAATTCGAACGACATCGAGCGCTATCCCGAGGACAGCCCCGAACGCATGAAAGAAGAGGTGCGCACCGCGGGCTACACCTTCCCGTACCTTTTCGACGAAACCCAGGAAGTCGCCAAGGCCTACCGCGCAGCCTGCACCCCCGACTTCTTCCTGTTCGACCGCAACCGCAAGTTGGTGTACCGCGGCCAGTTCGACGACAGCCGGCCCGGTAACGGCGTTCCGGTCACGGGTCGGGACCTCCGGGCCGCACTGGACGCAGTACTCGAGGGGCGCCCCGTGCCCACCGACCAGAAACCCAGCATGGGTTGCAACATCAAGTGGAAGCCGGGGAACGAGCCGGATTATTACAAGTAACCCGGGTCCCTTCGGCCCGCCGCGCCGTCGCGAACCCGCGCGGCACCGGAAGCCCGCCCCCGGGGTTTCCACGGCGGCCGAGCGCAAGTCGCAGCGGGGAAACAGCGAAAGGGCTCGCCCGAGTCACCCACATCCACCGGCAACTGGGAACCCGAACGAGCCCGGCCCAACGCGTTCACTCCCACGGGCCAACCGCCTGAATCCACATCTCCCGGTCGGTCCCGCACCCGAACCGACCGGCGCTCCTTGGGAGGAATTGACAGCGGCCCCACCACAGGGGATCGACCCGCCGCAGCCGTCACGCACGACCGGCGTCGGGCTTGAAGATTCCCGGCCGAGCCAACCGAGCGTAACACCGCTGCGGTTGACACTCAGGCCGGCGGCGGAGGAAACGAATCCCGATTCAGTGCCTCCCCGGCGGGCCCAACAACCTCGACGCGGGCCGTCTCCCTGTCGCCCGCCCCGGGCCGGGGCGCAGCTGCGCCGTGCAAAAAAGCCATCGTTCCGTGCACAAATTGTCCCTTGCCCGGCGGAGCCCGCCGCGGTTTGCTGGGCCGGATGAAACCGTTTATCCATGACGATTTTCTGCTGACGACGCGCACGGCCCGACGGCTTTACCACAAGTTCGCCGAGGCGGAGCCGATCCTGGATTTCCACTGCCATTTGCCGCCGCGCGACCTGGCCGAAAATCGGCGGTTCGCCAACCTGTTCGAGATCTGGCTCGAGGGGGACCACTACAAGTGGCGTGCCATGCGGTCCAACGGGGTCGATGAACGCTACTGCACCGGTGACGCCACCCCTTATGAGAAGTTTCTGGCCTGGGCACGCACGGTGCCCCAGACGTTGCGCAATCCCCTCTATCACTGGACGCATTTGGAATTGAAACGCTACTTCGGCATCAACCTGCTCCTCAGCGAGGAAACGGCACCGATCATTTGGGAACGGGCCAACGCCCGCCTGGCGACGCCTCAACTAACTGCGCAGGGCATCTTGTGCAGGTTCAACGTGCACCTCGTCGGCACCACGGACGATCCCACCGACGATCTCCGGCATCATGCGAAGCTGGCGCAGGCCAGATTGCCGTTCAAAGTGGTCCCCACCTTCCGCCCCGACAAGGCCCTACAGATCCATCAAACCGAGGCCTGGAACGCGTGGGTGGACAAGCTGGCCGCCGCCGCCGACGTCGAGATCGCCTCCTGGGAGGACTTCCTCGAGGCCCTGAGCCGGCGTCACGAAGCCTTCGCCCGGCTGGGCGCACGCGCCTCCGATCACGGATTGGAAACCGCCTTTGCCACGTTCACCTCCGACAGCCGCCTCCGCGTCATCTTCCGCAAGGCCCGCGCCGGCAAGCCCGTCACCCCGGAGGAACGCGATGCCTTCGCCACGCACGTGATGCTCCATGTCGGGCGGCTCAACGCGGCCAAGGGCTGGGTCATGCAACTCCACCTCGGCGCCATGCGCAACAACAACACCCGTCGCTTCCAACAGCTCGGTCCCGACACCGGCTTCGATTCGATCGGCGACTTCCCTCAGGCCCGGAACCTTGCTGCGTTTCTCGACCGGTTGGATCAGGAAGACGCCCTTCCCCGCACGATCCTTTACAACCTGAACCCGGCCGACAACTACGTCTTCGGCACCATGCTCGGCAATTTCATGGACGGCAGGGTCCCCGGTAAAATCCAGTTCGGTCCCGCCTGGTGGTTCCTGGATCAGAAAGAAGGCATGGAGTGGCAACTGAACGCGCTTTCCAACCTCGGTCTGTTGTCCCGTTTCGTCGGCATGGTCACCGATTCCCGCTCTTTCATGAGCTATCCGCGGCACGAGTATTACCGACGCGTGCTCTGCAATCTCCTGGGGCGCGACGTCGAAAACGGGGAACTGCCGAACGATGATGCGCTGCTCGGGCCGTTGATTCGCAACCTCTGTTACCGCAACGCCCGAAGCTACTTCGGGTTCGACGACCTGCCCGACTCTGCTCCGAACGACACGACCCGGCCCAAGCCGTCGCGCGTCCGGGGCTGAGCCGGTTCAGCGGTCCATGGTCGTCACCCCCGTTGCGGGCTCCGCGCCGGCGGCCCGACACAGTTCCGCCAGGGCCCGGTACACCGTTCCGGCCGCATCCGGCCCACAGGAATTGATTTCCCCGTACGGTCGCCGGCTCAGCCCATACGTGTACGGCGGTTTCTCGTCCCACTGACTTTTGGGAACCAGATAGCCCAGCTCGTCGTTGGCCAGACCCACCACCAACTTCAACCGGCCCGGCATCAGAGCCCGCAACGGGGGCACCTCCACGGGGGCGATCCCAAAGTCGGCCCCAGCCGGCGCCTCCACCCCGCCGTTGGCGATTTCCGGATACAATTCGCCGGGCACACACGCCAGGGATGCATCTCCGACGCGCAGCAACGCCACCTCGCTCCGCACCCGCGGCCAGCGCACATAGCCCCGGTCCAACACCCCGAGCCATCCGGCCAACCAGTACAAGCGATTCGAGACCGGCACCTCGATGGTACGCGCCCAAATCCCAACGGTTGCATGCGGCGTCCCTTCGCCTTCGCCCGCCCGCAATCGCGGTGCAATGCGCGCGGCCAACTGATGCCCCACGGCCCGCGACTTCTCGTGAGAGGGTTCCCGAATCGGCGTTCCCGTCCATGGATCCTCCACCGTCACCCCGGGCGAGGTCGTCATCAACCCGCCCACCGCCCCGTTCACAAACAAATGAATCCCGCCCACTGGAGCCAACCCTTCCCGGTCCCCCAGCCGGACGCCCCGTTCCAAGGCCTCGCGCAAAAAACCGCAAAAATCCGCCGTCACCTCCTGATTGCGCGACCAGGGCGTTTCCGGGTGGTTGCCCCAATTGATGATGCTGCCCAGCGTCCGCCCCTCCTCCGCCGACACAAATTGCATCACGCGCACGTCGGCGTCGTACACCTCCGGCGGGCGTGTATCTGTCAACAGGCCCCGGGGCGGGCAGGGAATCTCGTGCAATACCAGCCGCGCCGCCCTCAGGCTCGACACGGCCTGGCCCACCGCGGCCACACAGGCCCCTCGGACCTGCTCCAGATATGCGGGATCCACCCCGGTCCGCCACGGACTCGGGCCCCACAGCCCCATCAGATCCGGCGTCGAGTGATTGTGGGTGCTGCAAACCACCAGGTAGTCCAGGCGCCACGATTCCGGGAGCCTCCTCCGGACGCGCACCACGTCGTCATGGAAAAAGCCAATCGCATCCAGGGCGACCAACCCCAGCCGGCGCCGACCGTCATCCAGTACACACGCAACCGCCCAGAGATCGTCGTGCACCCCTGTGGCCCGGCGGTTTTGTCCGAACCCCGCCAGATACACCGGACGGCCGTCCGGCGTCACTTCCGGTGTAATTCGGCTCCTCCCAAAACCCACACGCAGTACAACCCCCTCCGAC
>JAOADM010000206.1 GCA_026417315.1 Limisphaera sp. | reverse complement strand
GGGTCGGGTCCCGCCGATGGTGGTGGTGATGCCGCACGGGCACACGGGGCCGTTTCGGTTCGGCATGCGGTTCAGTGATGAGTTCGAGCGCGATTTTTTGAATGACCTGATGCCCGAGGTCGAGCGTAGGTACCGGGTGCGCTCCGAGCGCGGTTCCCGGGCGATCGCGGGTCTTTCGATGGGCGGCATGCAGACGTTGAACGTGTTGATGCAGCGGCCGGAGGCGTTCGCGTACGCAGGGGTTTTCAGCTCCGGTGTGTTCGGGTTGCGCGGCGGGCCGGGACCGGCGCCGGAAGGGCCGACCTGGGAGGAGCGGAATCGGAAGGTGTTGGAGGATGCCAAGGCACGAGAGGGCTTGAAGGGGCTGTGGTTCGCCACCGGCCGGGACGATTTCCTGGTGGAGGTGAGTCGTGCGACAGTGGAGTTGTTGCGGCAGCGGGGCTGGCCGGTGACGTACAAGGAGACCGATGGAGGACATACGTGGAACAACTGGCGGGACTATCTGGTGGAGTTTGCTTCACTGTTGTTCCGTTAGAACATTGGCGCCACGCGGCCGCCAGCCTGCGCGAGGTCGTTGCAGGTCCGGCCACGTGGGACCGGCGGGATGGCTGCAGGTCTGTTTGCTGGCGGGCTGGTTTATAGTCCAGGCGCCAGCGGCAGTGGTTTGGGTCCCCGAAGGTTCGGTGTGGAGGTTTCGGGCCGGCACCAACGAAGCCTCTTCGCCGATCGGGTTGTGGCGGTTGCCGGAATTCGACGATGCCGCGGCGGGTTTCTGGGACGCTCCGGCGCCGTTCTGGTATGGCGATCCGCAAACCGGCGGGACGGAGCTGACCGACATGCAGAACCGGTACCGCTGCATTTTCCTGCGGCATCGGTTCGTGGTGACCAACGCGGCGATGGTTCAGCAGGTTCGTCTGCGGACGTTCGTAGACGACGGGCTGGTGGCGTGGATCAACGGCCAGGAGGTTTTGCGCATTCGCATGCCGTCGGGCGAGCCGACGGTGAACACGCTGGCGCAGAACGCGCCGGAGCCGGTGATGTGGGAGATCCACCCGTTGACGGTGGCGGCCGGGGTCCTGCGTTCGGGAACGAACGTGCTGGCGGTGCAAGTGTTCAACACCAGCCTGGGCAGCTCGGACCTGGGCTTCGACGCCCGTTTGGAGGGGGTGTATCTGGACACGAATCCGCCGGTGATTCTGCGGGTGGAACCGTCGCCGGTGGAAATCACCGACTTCACCGAAGTGGTGGTGACCTTTTCGGAGCCGGTGACCGGCGTGGACGCGGATGATCTGTGGTTGAACGGTGTTCCGGCGCTGGCAGTGCGCGGCGAAGGCGCGGTGTACCGGTTCCGATGGATGAGGCCGCCGTACGGGACGTTGCGCTTTCAGTGGGCGGCCGGGCATGGAATCACCGATCTGGCAGAGCCGCCGTTGGCGTTCGATGGCGCGGCGGCCGGGGCGGTTTGGGAGTACGATTTTCGGGATCGGACGCCCCCCGCAGTGGTTCGGTTGCATCCGCCGGCGGGACTGCGCGTGCGGCGGTTGGAAGAGATCGAGGTGACGTTCAGCGAGCCGATTTGGGGTCTGGACGCCGCGGATTTGGAAATGGAGGGTCGGCCGGCGCGTTACGTCGCCAGTCGCGGTGAAGGCGTTTACGTGTTCACGTTCGATCCGCCGGCCTCCGGGGTGGTGCAGGTGCGATGGGTCGCGCGGCACGGGATCACGGACACTGCAGCCGAGCCCAATGCGTTCGGTGGCGGGTCCTGGACGTACGAAGTGGACCCGGCGGCGCCGGGGGCGGACCTGGTCATCACGGAGATCCTGGCCGGGGCGGTGCGAAGCAACGGACTGGTGGACGAGGATGGCGAGCTGCAGGACTGGATCGAGATTTACAATCGCGGGACCGAGCCGGTGAACCTGGCGAACTGGTCCTTGAGCGACGATCCGACCGTGCCGGGTCGGTGGGTGTTTCCGGAGCGGGTGTTGGGACCGAATCAGTACCTTGTCGTGTTCGCCTCGGGCAAGGATCGGCGGTCCGCGGACCCGCAGGTTCCGTTGCACACGAATTTTCGACTGGCGTTGGGCGGCGAGCCGCTCGGGCTCTACTCACCGGATGCCCCGCGCGCCCGGGTCAGCGGCTGGGACCGGTATCCGGAGCAACGCAACGATGTCAGCTACGGATTGGATCCCCTGGGACAGTGGAGCTATTACGACGTGCCAACCCCCGGCGCCCCGAACGGGTTCACCAGCCTGACCGGGGTATGTGCGGAGGTGCGGGTGAACGTGGAGCGCGGTCACTTCGAAGTGCCGTTCGATCTGGTTCTGTCGTGCGCCACCCCCGGCGTCGAATTCCGCTACACAACCGACGGGAGCGAACCGACGCCGGACAGCCCGCTGTTTCCGGGGCGGCTGCGGGTGGATCGCACGACGTTGTTTCGGGCGGCGGCGTTCAAGCCCGGGCATTTGCCCTCGCGGGTCGTGACGCACAGTTATTTCTTCGGTTTGCCCGCACCGCTGCGGTCCTTGCCCACTCTTTCGCTCGTGACGGCGTCCAACCATTTGTACGGGCCGAGCGGGATTTTGGGCATTCAGGGAGGCACCTATGCGGGCGGGCCGTGGCAGCCGGTCGCACCCGGCGATTATCACAACCCCTCGCAGCACGGGCTGGCCTGGGAACGGCCGGTGTCGGTGGAGTGGATCGAGCCGGGCGACGGGCGCGGTTTCCAGGCAGATGCCGGAATTCGGGTGCAGGGCAGCGACTACCAGCGGCCGCGTCTCCGTCCCACGAGCAAATTCTCCTACCGCCTTTATTTCCGCAGCGATTACGGGCCGGGTCGGCTGGAGTATCCGCTGTTTCCGCTGACGCCGGTGCAGCGGTTCGATCAGCTGGTGTTGCGGGCGGGATTCAATGAACCGGACAACCCCTTCGTGCGCGACGAGCTGACGCGACGGCTGTCGTCGGACATGGGGCAGATCGCTTCGCACGGCACGCTGGCGATCGTGTTCTTGAACGGGCGCTATTACGTCGGCTCGCCCTGGTACAATCCCTGCGAACGTGTGCACGAAGAGTTCTTCCAGGAGCACCTGGGGGGCGGAGCGGAGTGGGACGTGGTGGGGCCGGGCTGGGCGCAGACCGCGGGGACGCCGGGCGTGATCGACGGGGATCGGGCCGATTTCGATGCGCTGGTGAACTATGTGTGGTCGCAGACCACGTTTCCTCCGGTCGTGTACAGCAACGTGGCGCGCTGGTTGGATCTGACGAATTTCGCGGATTACCTGATTCTCAACACCTGGGCGGCCACGGGGGACTGGCCGGTGAACAACTGGCGGGCGGGTCGGGATCGTGCCGGAGGCCCGTGGCGGTTCGTGGTGTGGGACGCGGAGTGGGCGATGGGGTTTGCCAATCGCTCGGTGACGCTGAACTCGTTCACGCTGAGCGGGCCCGGTCCGACGGACTCCGGCCTGGGCAGCACGGCGGGCTCGGAAATCGCCCGCATGTTTCAGCGGTTGCGGACCAGCGGAGAATTCCGGTTGTTGTGGGCGGACCGGGTGCACAAGCATTTCTCGGAAGGAGGCGCCCTGAGCACGAGCAACCTCTGGCGTCGGCTGAACGAGCTGCGTCAGCAGCTGGAACCGTTGATGCCCGACTTCTCGCCGACCATCGGCAACTGGATCCGCGAGCGGGGACCGATTTACTCCAATCAACTGCTTCAAGCGGGCCTGTTCAACTTCACCAACGCACCGCGGTTCAACCATCCGGGCGGACGTGTGCCGTTGGGGTTCGAGCTGGTGATGACCAACAACGGGGCGGGCGTGATTTATTACACGACCAACGGGGGCGATCCGCGGGTGCCCTTCACCAGCGGGGTGGCGCCCGACGCCCGACCGTACACGGGGCCGATCCGGGTCACGGCAGACTTGACTGTGCGGGCGCGTTCGCTGGCGGGCGCCACGTGGAGTGCGATCAGCGAGGCGACGTTTCGTGTGGGCGGGCCGGGTGTGCCTCTGCGCATCACCGAACTCCATTACAATCCGGCCGCCCCCCCCCCGGAAGAGTTCTTGGAGCTGGCCAACCTCGGCGGCACGGCTCTGGACGTAAGTGGCTTTTGGTTCGAAGGGATTACTTTTCGGTTTCCTTTGGGCAGCGTGCTGCCGCCGGGTGCGCGCGTGGTTTTGGCGTCCAACACGGATACCAACGCGTGGCGCCAGCGGTATCCCGGCGTCATGCCCTTCGGCTGGTTCGGCGGCAATCTCGCCAACGGAGGCGAACGCATTGTCCTGCGCGATGCTCAGGGCCGCGTGGTCACTGCAGTCGAATTCGACGACGAGCGGGGGTGGCCCACGGAACCGGACGGTGGGGGGCCTTCGCTCGAGCTGGTGGATCCGTGGGGGAATCCGCTGGATCCGGGCAACTGGCGGGCCAGCGCCGCCGCGGGCGGCAGTCCCGGGGCTCCCAACTCCCCTGCCCTGCCCGGGTTCGTTCAGATTCACGAGATCATGGCGGACAACCGCAGCGCGGTGCCGCTCGGCGCCGGGTTTCCGGACTGGATCGAATTGCACAATGCCGGAGGGCAACCTGTGGACCTGAGTGGCTGGAGCCTCACCGACGATGACGATCCGCGGCGGTTCGTGTTTCCTGCCGGCACAACGCTCCCTGCCGGCGGGTATCTCGTCGTTTGGTGCAATGCGCAGGGCGCGCCGCCGGGCGCACTGAACGCCGGCTTTGGGCTCGATCGCCAGGGGGACGCGGTCTTCCTGTACGATGCCCAGACCAATCGCGTGGATGCGGTGGTGTTCGGACTGCAAGTGCCGGACCGTACCCTGGGCCGCTGGCAGGGACGGTGGACGTTGACCGAGCCCACCCCGGGGACGGCGAATGGGCCTGCGGCCATCGCGGATCCCGACCAGCTCGCCCTGAACGAGTGGCTGCCCGGGCCGGCCATGGGGCAGCCCGCCTGGGTGGAACTTTTCAATCGCTCGAGCGATCTCCCCGTGGCGTTGGAAGGTCTGTGGTTGGCCGCCGATGAAACTGCGGTTCCGTTGTGGGTTCGTGCCTTTCTGCCCCCGCAGTCGCATCTGCTGCTCCGGTTGGACGATGGGGCGGGGCCGAACTGGGTGCCACTCACCCTGCCCGCCGCCGGACGCCTGGCACTGTACGACCCGGCCGGGGGCTTGCTGGACAGCGTCACCTACACCGCCGCCGGCCCCGGGGTTGCCATGGGTCGGTATCCAGACGGCGCCGATGCCATCATGTCGTTTCCGGGCAGCAGCACGCCCGGTCGCAGCAACGAACTCGCCGTGGCCGGTGCGCCGCGGTTGCATGAAATTCTGGCCCGAAACCGGTCCGTGCCGGTCCGGGGGCGAGTGGCCGATTTTGTAGAGCTCTACAATCCCACCAGCACGATTCTCGACCTCACGGGGATGCGGCTCAGTTTGCAGCCAGACGGCTCCGATGCGTGGAGCTTCCCGTCAGGCAGTTGGCTTGGTCCCTTCGAGTTCATGGTGGTGTTGTGCGATCCGACGCAGCCGCCTTCGATGGAGCCGGGTCAGTTCAACCTCGGGCGCGGCCTGCCGGCGGAGGGCGGCGGGGTCTATCTGTGGGATGCGCTGGGCCGGCGACTGGACAGTATCGAGTACGGGCCGCAGGTGGCGGATTTGTCCGTGGGGGTGGCCGGTTCGGTCCGGACCTTGCTGGAGCGACCGACGCCGGGCGCGGCGAATGCCCCGGCTGCGCGGCTCGGCTCGCCCACGGTGCTGCGGATCAACGAATGGATGGCCGAACCGCTGTCCGGCTTGGACTGGTTCGAGCTGTACAACCCAAGCTCCTGGCCCGTGGATCTCGGTGGTCTCATTGTGACGGACGATCCCTCGCTGGCCGGACGGGAGCGACATCGCGTGGCCCCGCTGAGCTACATCGCGGCAGGTGGATTCGTGCAGTTCATCGCAGACGGCGAGCCCGGCCGCGGCGCGGATCATGTGAGTTTTGCGTTGGAAGCGGCCGGAGAAGCGCTGGTGCTGTACTGGATCAGCAATGGCGTGTGGGTGGTGGTGGACAACGTGGGCTTTGGCGCGGCCGCACCGGGCGTGTCGCAGGGGCGCTTGCCCGACGGCGGGCCGACGTTTGTTGAATTCCCGGGCACGGCCACGCCCGGGGCCAGCAATTATCGCCCACTCGCAACCGTGGTCATCCATGAAGTGTTGGCCCATAGCGATCCGCCGTTCGAAGACGCCATCGAGTTGTACAACCCGACGGATCAGCCGGTGGACATCGGCGGTTGGGGTCTCAGCAACCACGGCGCGGATCGGCTGAAGTTCCGCATTCCCGAGGGCACGGTCGTGCCGCCCAAGGGTTTTGTGGTGTTTTACGAGGGGCAGTTCGGGGCGCCATCCCTGGGAGACCGCGCGTTCGGGTTGAGTTCGACGCACGGGGAGGAACTGTGGCTGACCGAAGTGCGCCAGGGCCTGGAGACCGGCCGTCGGGATGTGGTGCGCTGGGGCGCCTCGTTCAACGGACAGGCGTTCGGTCGGGTGACCACCAGTGCGGGAGTGGAGTTCGCGCCATTGGCCCGGCCCACGTTTGGTGTCTCGGAGCCCCGAACGTTGGAAGAGTTTCGCACCGGTCGGGGC
>JAOADM010000205.1 GCA_026417315.1 Limisphaera sp. | reverse complement strand
GCCTGCCGGCGGCAGTGGAATTCCAAAATGGCTCCGCACGACGCGGGTGTGCGCACCGCAAGCCCGGGTCTTCGGCTGGGTCAAAAACCGGGTTGACCGGGCGTCGAAATTCAGGAATGCCCCGGAGACCGCGGGGCTGCCAAGCACATCCGCGTGCCCTCGGGACCGGTGCGGCACCGCGGCTCTGCGTGCCGCAGAGGCGAAAGCCAAAGCCGCAAACGGCTCCAAGTCGCTCGCCTTCCCCTGAAGGGCGCGGGCGCNCCCTTCGCGCAAAACCGCGGCCAACCGCCGACGCCCGATCTCCTTGATGGTACATCAACCGGCTGTGGGGAAACGGGCTGCGATCCGGGCGGATCTTGCGGTGCAGCCCGCGGCGAAAAAGGACCATCGTCATCGGCGTAACCTTTTCGGGCAGGAGCCATGCCAGGCGCCGGCTTGCCGGAAGTTGCCCGCTATTACACGCCGGATCCACAGGCCAGCGGAACCGGCTCGTGCCTTCTCGGAGCGCAAGCACTCCTGCATCCGCAGCAGCGACGCAGTGCCACGGGAACCCATTCCCGGAACCTGGGCAGCGCAATCTCTTGGACGTCCGAGCCCTTGCACAGGGCCGGGCACGATTGCACTGACCCCACGAAGATCCGATTCGCAAAGTCCGGCTGCTCCGGCAGGGGCGGAGTCCAAGAGACCCTTTCATCAGTTTGCAGCCTGGCCGGTGAGCAAGCCATGCAGACAGGGGCAAGCGGCAATGTAGGGCGGTTGGCTGCCATGGGTCGAACAATTGATTTGCGGACGATATTGCGGAAGCGCGAACTGACATCGGGCGGCTTTCCCGGATGTGGAAAGACGGTCTCCCGCGCAATGCTGGCCTTCCATACCAACGACGCGCGCAGGTGCTCCGGAGAAACGTGGCCCTGTTCCCACGCACCTCCGAAGGCCGGCTGCGAGCGTAGGCGACGAGTTGCCAGTGAAACCGATGACATTCGGGGCGGATCCAGCACAGCTGAAAGAAGTTGGTTCATCGGCCAGGAGGAACGATCCCAAAGATTCTTGGCAGTTCAGGCGATCATACAGCAGCCGCAGCAGAGGGCGTTACCGTTGGAGGTTCATGAGACCTCGAGGTTCCCGGCCAGAGGAACGATGCACACAACTTCCCCACCCGACACCTTGGCGCACGTTGGCACTGGTCGAATTGCAGGCACTGTTTTGAAAACGCGGGTGAAGTTTTTTAGCGCGGGGCCCGAGGCAGGACGGGCAAGGCCTTGACAAGCTGGGATGGACGGCGTAGGCAGGCATTAGCTGCATTAGCATCACAACATACGTGGACTCTGAATCATCATTCTTCTTATGAATCAGCTCCAAGAACTCCGTCCGACCTCCCCAAACCCCAGCTCTACAGCCCCTCCGTTCCTCAGGTCTGCCGGGAACGCCCGGGGTCCAGGGCGACCCTGGGCGTGGCTGAGCGCGGCGTTTCTTCTGTTGGGGAGCGGTGGTTCCTGGCCCGGCCGGGCGGCAGAATTCGGCATCAGCGGGATTGTGGAGCTCGGGGCGAGCCTCCGGCGCTGGACCTCGACCAATTTGACCGCTTGGGGCGACAGGATGGAGTACCTGGGGCCAAACGGGGAGTTGTCCGTGGCGCGGTATCATGCCGACCTGGCGAGCGGCCGCATGGGGACCTATGTCCGCGGGTACAAGCCACCTGTGGATTTCGTGAACCCGGCAGGGGCGGGGGGATACGCCTTGGTGGAGTGTTGGGACAGGCTCCGTTTTACCATTCCCGCAGGATCCTACCCCAGCGGCATTGTGGCCACTCTGCGGGGACGCTTGACCGGCAACCTGGCGGCAGTGGGACGCGCAGGGATCAATTATAGCTATGCCAGTCAATATGCGCTGGTGGTTNTTCAAGGTGCGGGGAGTCCGCCCGGCTCCGATTACCGCTGGGCTTACAACGTCTCGGTGGTTCCAGAGCAATCGCCGCGCACCGTATCCGAGGCTTTTGCCGTGAGCACCTGGTTGGCGATGCCCGGCGATCACTACCCTCTTCCGCGCACGCGCCAGGTTTCGTTTGCGGCCCGCCTGGAGGCATGGGCCTCGGCGGCGAGTTGGACCCCCCGGGGACAGAGCGCGGAGGGAGTCTCCGATTTTGGCGGTAGCGTCCAGCTCCTGGCGGTGGAGTGTCCGCCGGGCGTCACATGGACCTCGGATTCAGGCGTGTTCCTGACGCTATTCCCTGAGCCGGCGCCGCGGCTGACGGTGCGGCGTGTAGCCCCGGACCTCCTCGAATTGGCCTGGTCCACGAACTGGGCCGACTGCGCGCTGGAATGGACTCCGCAACTGTCCTCACCGATTTGGGCGCCGGTGACCAATGCCGCGAGCCTCTTGGGCGACCGTTACACGGTGACCCTACCGCCTGAGTTCCCCGCGAGTTTCTTCCGCCTGCGGGTGCCGTGAATCGCGGCCGGCACGCCGGCTTCGCACTCGTTCGGTGATTAGAAGTTGGCGGATATTTTTCTCCAAGAACTGCCCTTCTGCATCAACAAACCCGCTCGGGTGCTCGGATTCCAGAGCCGGCGCTGGACCGAGCCGGGAGGGCCGGGGTCCGTGGGGCAACCGAGGGAGCGGAGATTGTGCGGGCGGTGCCCCATGCCCTCCATTCAGGCCGGCGGAGCCAAGTAGGAGGTTCTTGCCGGGAGCCGTTTGCCTGCTGGTTGCAGGCGCGTCGGCGAGGGCTGCGGGCTGTCCTTTTTCTGGGCAAGGCATGAGCGGGACTAATTGTGGCGCAGTGGCCTGTGCACCCCCAAGGGTTGCGGTCCCCGCCCGGGCAGCTTGTTAGTGAGCTCCGCCAGCCTTCTGGCATGCGTGCTGCTTCTCCCTCGTTGGCGGCTCCCCATCCCCTTGTGGGAGAGGGAGGCGGCTGAATTGCGTCTCCGCATGGAAGCAACGATGGAGCGAAGCTTGAGCGGCGAAAGTCCGAAGCCGGCGGTCGGCGATCCCGCGCCCGCCGACTCGGGCCCGGCTGGCGGAGTCGATCCGTCCGACCGGGCAGTGGAATCGTGTGCTGGTGGGGCGGAAGCGCCGGCGGCCAGCCATGGAAACTTGTTTGCAGTGCTGGCCGACCACGCTCCGGTGGGGATGTTTCTTTGGAAGAACGGTCGGGTAGGCTACGCCAACGAGGCACTCAGCCGGATGTGCCGCCAGCCCCGGGACCGTCTCCAGGGATTGACAGATCTGGCGGAGCTGGTCAGCCCGGCCGATCGTCCCGCGTTTCAGCAGACCGTACAAGCCGCCCGGCAGGGGCCGGCGACGCATGCCAGTTGCGAGGTTCGCCTGGCCGGGCCCGGTGACGCATCCCCGGTCCACGTCGAGATCCATGTGCGCCGCATTCCGGATGCCGGCGGCGAGGTGCTGGTGGGCACGCTGGTGGATGTGACGGAACGGCGCCAGTGGGAAGAGCGGCTGGCCAACGAACGGGCCATCCTGCGCACCCTGGTGGACCATCTCCCGGTGGCCATTTATCTGAAGGACACTGCCACGCGCAAAACCCTGGTGAACCCGGTGGATCAACGGAACCTGGGCGTGCGCAGCGAAGCGGAGGCGTTGGGGCGAACGGATTTCGAGTTTTTCCCGCGGGAGCAGGCCGAGGCGTTCTATGCCGACGACATGCAGGTCTTGACCACGGGCGTGCCGGTGCTCAATCGCGAGGAACGCATCACCCGGCCCGACGGCACCAGCGGCTGGTTGTTGACGTCGAAGGTACCGCTGCGGGATGTGTCCGGCCGGATCGTCGGGTTGGCGGGGATCGGCCTGGACATTACCGAGCGCAAACTGGCGGACGAAAAGTTGCGTGCCTTTGCCGCCCAGCTCGAGCGAAGCAACCGCGAGCTGCAGGATTTCGCCTACGTGGCTTCCCACGATTTGCAGGAGCCGCTGCGCAAGATCATCGTCTTCAGCGAGCGTTTGTGCGAGCGGTTCGCCGAGGGTTTGCCCCCCGAGGGCCGGGACTATCTCGAACGCATGCGTCGGGCGGCCCAGCGCATGCAAACCCTCATCAACGACCTGTTGACCTTCTCCCGCGTCACCACCCGGGCCCGCGAATTCGAGCCCGTGGACATCGGCGAGGTGGTGCGGGAAGTGGTGGCCGATCTGGAGGCGCGTCTCGAGCAGACCGGGGGCTCCATCGAGATCGGCGATCTGCCGGTGATCGAAGCCGACCCGCTCCAAATGCGTCAGCTCTTCCAAAACCTGCTGGGGAACGCCCTCAAATTCCGCAAACCCGAGGAACCCCCGCGCGTCCGGGTGTGGGCCGATCCGCTCCACGGACCGCGCCCGGACCGGGGGCCGGAATCCGCCCCGGAACCCCTTTGTCGTTTCTTCGTGCGGGACAACGGCATCGGCTTCGACGAAAAGTACCTCGACCGCATCTTCAACGTGTTTCAGCGTCTCCACGGCCGCGGTCAGTACGAGGGCAGCGGCATTGGCCTGGCCATTGCGCGCAAGATTGTCCAGCGGCACGGTGGGGACATCACCGCCCGCAGTCAACCCGGGCAGGGTGCCACGTTTATTGTAACCCTGCCCGTTCACCAACCCAAAGTGCATCAACCATGAAAGGCAAGGAACGTCCCATCACCATCCTCATGGCCGACGACGATCCCGACGATCGCGAACTGACGCGGGAGGCCTTTCGGGAGAGCCGGCTGGCCAACGAATTCCATACCGTCGAAGACGGGGAGGAACTGCTCGACTATCTCCACCGCCGCGGCCGCTATGCCGCCCTGAATGGCGCGCCCCTGCCGGGGCTGATCTTGTTGGACCTGAACATGCCGCGCAAGGACGGTCGCGAAGCCCTGCGCGAGATCAAGAGCGACCCTCACCTCCGCCGCATCCCCATCGTCGTTCTGACCACCTCCAAGGCCGAGGAAGACATCTTGCGCAGTTACGATCTGGGGGTGAACTCCTACGTCACCAAGCCGGTGACCTTTCAATCGCTGGTGGAGCTGGTCCGGGTCCTGGGCCGCTACTGGTTCGAAGTGGTGGAGCTGCCGCCGGATGAATAAAACGACTCTTCGCCATGACCGCTCCGTCGGTCCAGGTCCTGTTGGTGGATGATGACGAGGACGATTTCATCCTCACGCGGGACTTGTTGCGACGGCCCGGCCTGACCGGGCAGTATCAGCTTCACTGGATCTCCGACTACGATCAGGCGCTGCAGGCCCTGGCCTCGGGTCGATACGATCTCTGTCTTCTCGACTACCGCCTCGGGGCCCGTACCGGGTTGGATTTGCTGGAGGAAACCCGGCATTTGCCCGCCCGCCCTCCGGTGATTTTGCTGACGGGACAGGGCGATGCGACCGTGGACCTGGCCGCCATGCAAGCCGGCGCTGCCGAGTATCTGCTGAAATCCGAGCTGACCGCCGAGGGCCTGGACCGGGTCCTGCGCTACGCCTTGGAGCGGCGCCGCGCCGAGGAACGACTCCGTCGCGACCGCGACCTCATCAGCCGGATCATGGAAACCAGTCCGGTGGGCATCGTCGTCACCGACCGCCGGGGGCAGGTCACCTTCCACAATCAGCGGGCCGAACAGATCCTGGGCTTGCGCGGGCCGGACGGCTCCCTCCGTCACGCCTGTGTCTTGGACTGGCCCCTGCACGATCCCGAAAGCACCGGGGCGGACCCGCCCTTGGCGCCCCTCCGAACCGCCCTGGAGACCGGCCGTCCCCTGCATGACCTGCGCCGGGTCTGGGACGAGGGCCCGCGCCGGATCGTCCTTTCCCTCAATGCCGCCCCGCTGCTGGACCGTTCCGGCCAGATCGATGGACTGGTCCTGTCTCTGGATGACATCACGGAGCGGCTCGAACTGGAAAGCCGGCTGCGGCAGTCCCAGAAGATGGAATGCATCGGGCAACTGGCCGCCGGCGTGGCGCATGACATCAACAACGTGCTCACCGTCGTGCAAGGACACGCCGAGCTGCTGCTGGAGGCCGTGCCCGCCGGCAGCCCGGAGGAACGTTCCGTCAAACAGATCTGCGCCGCGGCCGACCGCGCCGCCCGCTTCGTTCGTCAACTGCTGCTCTTCAGCCGCAAGCAGGTCATCCAGGTCAAACGACTCGACCTGAACCAGGTCCTCCACAACCTCGCCCAGTTGCTCTCCCGCCTCCTGGGCGAGGACATTTTGATGGAACTGAGTTGCGAGGAGCAACTGCCGGCCGTCGAAGCCGACCTGGGCATGATCGAACAGGTCATCATGAACCTGGCGGTCAATGCACGCGACGCCATGCCCCAGGGCGGTCGCCTCCGTCTGGTCACGTCCTCCCTGTCGGTGGACGAAGCCGAGGCGGCCCGGCGCGGCGCCCCCCGGCCGGGGCTTTACGTCTGCCTGGAAGTCACCGACACCGGCTGCGGCATGGACGCGCAGACCCTGGCCCGCATTTTCGAACCTTTCTTCTCCACCAAGGAAACCGGCAAGGGTACCGGCCTCGGCCTGGCCACCGTGTACGGAATTGTCAAACAACACCAGGGCTGGATCGAAGTGACCAGCAAGCCCGGCGCCGGCAGCACCTTCCATGAGCAGGCCCGGGCCGACACCCCCGGCGGCCGCCCCGGCCCCAAGCTTGCGAGCGCCCGCGGCACCGGTACCCGCCCCGAGCCCGCCTCCTGCT
>JAOADM010000204.1 GCA_026417315.1 Limisphaera sp. | reverse complement strand
AGATGTGTATAAGAGACAGGGCCTGAATCGTGTCGCTGTCGGAAACCGTGAGCTGAACCGAACGGACCGTCCCGGGGCTGATGGTGCCCGACCACGAACCGTTCGTTTGGAAAATGCCTCCGGCCTGTTCCTGACCGACCTCCACGCGATACGTACCGGAGCCGGTGCCGAAGAGCAACAGGCGGTAGTGGGCCGGAGCATCGGGCAGATACAGCACCTCGGGTTGGTCCGGACCCGCTGCCTGGGCCAAAGCGCCGGGAATCTCGGCATGCAACGTGCCCGATGCATCCCAACCCGTGCGGCGGCCCCACGGATCCACGGCCATCAAGTGCACGGGAGAATGCACCCGAACCTGAAAACGGCCCGCCTGAGACAGGGCGAATCGAATCCCTAGGACGGTGTGGGCGGTGAGAGATCCGTCCTCGCTGATGCCCTCGGCGGCCAGGATTCCGCTTGCGACCTGGGCCACCGGCAACATTTGATTCACGACCTCCAGGACCGCGTCGATGGCCTTCACCCAGGCTGCAAAGGTTCCGACCGTGACTGCGGTCAGAGCTGCTTTGGCCCAGTTATCCCAGTCGTCCAAAACCCCGTTCAAGAGCTCCAGCCAGAAGCCGTAGCCGAACTCCCCGGTGGTGACCTGCCGGAACCACTGGATGTCGGCTTGCAAACGTTCGACGGCCAGGCCGACGGCGCGATCGGCCTGGGCATAACTGAAGGCATTTTGGGGGAACCGCCCCGCGTCGGCGGCCAGGGCCGCCTCGAGGAGGGCCCGCCCCAGTTCTCGTCGGAAGCCCAGGGCCAGATACTGCCGCAACGCCTCGCGAAGTTGCGCATCGAGTTGCTCGAGCGAGTTGTTCACGGAATTCAGGCGGCGGCTTACTTCGGTGGTCGCCAACCTGCCCAGTTTGGAGTCCAGTAACCAGCTCTCGATCTGCTCACCCACCAGCTCGTTGAGTTGATTGTTCCAGTACAGCATCAGTTGCAGGAAGAGTTGGCGAACGAGGCGCGGTTCGGTCCCGCTTTTGGCCAGGCGCACGGCCACCTGACTGTACAGGCTGTACGCGGCCTGGTTCAGCCGGCGCTTCAGCTCCAGCGTTTTGCGTTCCGCGGCCTCCAACATGGCGAGCTGATCCTGCAGTTTCCGCAGACGCACCGGATCGCTGCCCGATTGCGTCAGTCGTTGGATCTCGTCGTTGAGTCGACCCTTGATGATTTGCAGCACGTCGATTTTCTTGACGGTCTCCTGGAGCAGCCGGGTCAGGAGTCCGCACGAGCCCTCCCAGATCTGGTCCGCGGCGAACTCGCTGACTTCCTGCGCGGCTCGGGTGCCCTCGTAAGCCACCCACGTGGCCAAATGCAGCCGCCGCAGGGCCTCCTCGTCGTAGCTGGATGTCCGGGGCTGCGACTGCAGGCGTTGCAAAAACGCCTCGATGACCGGAGCCGGATTGGTGGGCGATTCGAGGGAAAACCACGTTTCGGCAGAACCGCGTTGAAGATATTGGCGCACCGGAGGAAGGTAGATGTCCTTCAATTTGGGAAGCACACTGAGGCTTGCCAGGTAGAGCGGGTCCGCCAACAGGTGCTCCTGCGTCCCCGGCACCCAGAGGATGGGATCCGACTCCGTCAGGGTCATCGGGGGCGTTTGGGGACCGCGGACATACACGGTATAGAGTTGTGCGCCCTGCACCGGCAGGACGAAATCGCCCTCGGCATCTGTTCGTACGGTGAATCCGGGATTGAAAGAAGGAGTGAAGCTCACCTCTGCTCCGACGACCGGGGTCAAACCATCGCCCTCCGGGTCCGAACGATCCGCCCCGGCGTGGCGACGCACCACCCGGCCGCGCACGACCTCCTGACTTACGAAGACGTGGGCCGTGGAGGTGCGGCCCCCGGGGAGTCGTACGGTGAAGTCGAAAGCATAGGGAAGTGTTCGCCCTTCAAACCAGTCGGCGGGGGGTGGCTGCCAGTAGAACGAGTAGTGCCCGTACGTGTCTGTTTGGCGGGGTTCCTGCAGGACCAATTGTCCCACGTCGGGACCCTCGACGCTCACGGGCTGAGCCGCCCATGGTTGATCCTCCTCCCGTGCCTGGACGAGCAGCTCCACCCAGGGACGGTTGGTCGGTGTCAGTTGAACCAGTCGCAGGGCAGGGGGGTTGGCTACAAGTTGCACCACGGCCTCGGGCGTGTCAGAAGGCGTGCGCCAGGGCAAAGAAAGGTCCGCATCAATGTGAAGTCTTGGATCGATCCATGGCACGCCGCCTTCTCCTACGGTCATGTCAAAACGTTGCGTATCGAAGTCGGCGTTTGCCCACAGGAAAAGGTTATTGTCCAGCTGCCATTGCCAGAGGCTGGAATGGCTCCGGGCGCCAGGGGGACACGGATCGACCTCGGACGCGGAGATTATGCTGCTCGATCTGAGAGTGGGAGCACGCACACTCTGATATTCGATCCGGGCAGGAGGTCGGAAGCGGGCGCGGATCTCCACGGGCCCCAGCGCAGATCCGTGAACCTGATGAGATCCTGCCCGGGACCACGCAAGGTGGAGCGAACCCACGTGTTCGCCATCCGTGCCAAAGGGATTGATGCCGCCGGTTGCGACGACCGTTCCCGGGGCATACGTCAACTTGATATAGAATGGATTCGGAGTTTCGCAAGTTAAGGATCCGCTCACGACGTAACAGTCGCCACAACCCGGAAAACACGGAATACACTGACTTTCGATCCAATCAATGAAGGGTTCCGTATTCGTTAGTTTGAAGAGCTCGTAGGATATGACACCGTTCGATGACCACTGCTCATTGAACTGTTTCATTGCATACAGGGTGACCAGGTAGCCTCCGCTGCTCAGGGGGCGCGTTCCCAAGAGGTAGGCGGTGAGCAAAGCCTCATTGCCCGAATTGGCCAGGAAGATTCTTCCCATGGACTGCAGGGGGTCGGGCCCTGCCTCCAGACGCAACTCCCGCCGTCCCCACTCCTCGCCGTTTTCCCGGAGAAACACGGCGACCACCTTGCCGGCGTCGCCCGGCCGTGCGTCGGCCCGGGCACGCACCCCGAGTGCCCACGTGGGGCCCACCTGGTAGGTGTAATACTCGCCCACCCGAACGCCGGGGATCAGGCGCGTCCGAAACTCCGGCAGGGGACGATCCCGATTGTCCCAGGCAAACAACTCGAACGGGCCCTCGGTGAAAACCAAGAAGCCGGACGATGGCGCGGAGCCGTAAAAGCTCAACATGAACTGCACGATGCGGCTGTCCAGCCCCGCCAGCAACAAATCGACGCCCGGCGGCAGCAGAACCCGACTGCGGTCGCGCAAGCTTGTCTCCCAATCCATCTCCTCGGCGAACAAGAAGTCTGGTGCCATCAGCCACCAGGAACCGGGGGCGGCGTTTTGGTAGTGCGTCAAACCGCTCTCCGTGCGCAGGGCATGCCGGACCAGAACCAGCAGCACGCCCGGCGGTGCGGTCAGGGTCTGAACATTGGCCTGGGTATCGATCACGCGCAATCGCGGGGAGTAAAACAACCACCGATCGGTGCCATTGGTGTTGATCAGGGACTCGGGGATCCTCAGCACGACACGAAAAGATGGCTTCCCCTCGGCGTTCGTCAGGTAGCGGTAGGAGTGAATGATCAGGGGGGACCAATCGATCCCGGGATCCATCTCCACCCGTTGCAGGCTGGGTCGGAGCACCTCGTAATCCACACGGTACTCCACCGTTTCTCCGGCCGCCGCTGCCACGGGCGCCATGCCGCCCCGCACGATGCGAATCAACTGGGTGTCGCCGTCCGCCCGAGAGGAGACCGGGGCCAGACTGACAAGCACCCACAACATGGCGCCGGCCAGCCTGCCAGCGTGGTGGCGAGGGTCGATGCGATTCCGTACGATTGAGTGGATGCGGCCCATCGGTAAGCTCAAGAGATGCAACATATTACCCACGCGCATCCTCTTTATCGCAAGCCTGGGATCTGTCAAGGGGGGCGTTCCGGCCCGGACGAGCGATGCAGCCGGCCGAGAGGAGACACCTGGGGGCGCAATAGCTCCCGGGTGATGGGCGGGAGGAGCCGCCGGGGTGGCCGCGGGGGCGCGGGCAGCGTCTGCCGGAGAGCCCCCCCAATTTCCATCCGCCGTTGCGGGTTTGGAGGCTGGTTGCCGCTGCCGTCAGACGGCCGACCCGGGATCCGAATCCGGACCGAGCCCCACCAGGGGGCCCTCGGAGCAGGAGATACGAACTTTGACCCTCGACCTCCGTTGGTGCCTGCTGCATCCAAGTCCGCTGCCCTCGTCGGGTGGCTATTTCCCAGAGCTTGCGCCCTGCTCGGGGCCGTTCGCGACGGTGCAGGATCGACCCGCGCTTCGACGGGTCAGGGCAGGTGGCCGGAAGTGGAATCGGCTCCCTTCAGGGCTCGGGTGCGAACCAGGTACTCGGCTGCCGCTTTGCTAAAGGCCGCGCCGGTCGAATCGCCGGGGTGTCGAACAAGACCACCCTTCGAAAAGTCCTGGTGCAACGCGCGGATTCAGAGGGGCGGGTTCTCGAATCTTTGACGGCCTGCGGAATGAAGTTGCTCCCCGGTTGAGGAAACGAGTGATCGAGCCCGCTTGGGAAATCTGCTGGTTGTCCGCTTTTCCACCTGGCAACGTGCGGACTTCCGCGATGCCCTCTTGACAACTCTTTCTCGGTACATAAGCGGCATGAGAACGAAATAGTTTCGGCGCATGGTCCTCGCGAAGGTCTCTCGCGTCTTCAACTCCCCGGCGGCAATGCTGGCGGCAGTGTTGCTGGGTGGGGGGACGGCAATAGCGTGTTGGATTCCCACCACGCGTGCCTGCTCGAAGAATCTCTGGATCAACGGAGTGTCCTGTAAGCTCTTCCATGAGGACGCTGATTATCGCTGGGTGACCTGAGCACTGCCGAGAACGTCAGGTTGGACACGCGTCTGGACGGACAGAGAGTGACCGCTGGTGTTTGTACGAGTGTCAGGGCCAACCGAGATTCGTCCGGCTTTACACTTCAGCTTATCCCGCCGGCGGTCGATGTCTGGGACAAGAGCCAAACGTGTAATAAGGGAAGCAGCTTGACGAACGAAACGATCTTCGAATCCGCCTGCGGAGAGCCAGGACGGCTGGCAGGTCGAGCCCGCTCCACCTGATGTGCCTCTGGGGCCTCTCGATCCCCGGAGTGAAGCCCGGTGGATGCGCAAGAAAACTCCTCGACAGGGCCGGGCAACTCCATTTAAACCAAGTCCCTACTCGCCTTGACCGCGTACATTTGGGAGACGACAGACAAGGGGTGGCGGTCCAGAACCGGCTCGGTCGAGACGGTAAGGTTGTATGACTTCTGCACCATGAACACATCGCCATGCCCTCGGCAGCTCCCCTGGCCCCGGTCGCGGATTACCATGGGCCCACAGATGCGGAGTCAGAACCTTGGCAGCACCGCGGCCCGGTGGGCCTTGATCCTTCATCTGTTGGCTGCCGGGTCTGCCCTCGCAGTGGAGGGATCCGACAAGCCTTTCGATCCGAACCGTGAACCGGCCGTGGTCTTCCGCGAGTTTCTGGCTCGGACCCCGCCGATTCGGTTCATCGCCCATCGCCGATCCTTTTCCAGGTTTCTCATGAGCGTGGCTGACAGGCCAGGGTCCAAAGAGTCCATTCTCCGCCCATTTGTGATGGAGCGATTGGAGGCCGGCTGGCAGCCGGAAGGATGGTATTTGCAGGATCTGGGGACGGAAAAGGGCCGATGGCGTCCCCGGCGGGACGGTTCGATCACTTATCAGCCAATGTCGAATGGGTTGGCGCGAGTTCGAGGGAGAAACAAGGATTACTACTGGTGTTTGTACGACGGTCAGGAGAGACTTTCGATTACCTTTCGGACGAACACGCCGGGCGGGGTCAGGGTGCGTCTCATGTCAATGTCATTACCCACGATGCGTATGTCCTCAGCGATCGTCGGCTCGGATTGGATGAGCTTGGACCGGGTCCATTACGCTGGGTTAGCGACACGGAGCTCGAGGTCGAACCCGTGAAGGCATTCCGATCCTATCCGGGTGGCCGGGCCAGGATCGAGCGGTTTGACGAACACGGCCGCCCGGCAGAGATTTCATATCAAACGAAGGAGTACGACGGCCGCCGGCGGCTTTGGCGGGTCTCGTACGTGTACCTGCCGGAGCGACCGTTTCCGCGGTAGTTGTACATTGTGGAAGAGCGGGACGAGCGGTGGGGGTTGTTACATCACACGAATTATGTTGATGACATCGAGTGTGGGGTGGATCCCGCCGCACCGGAGGGTTATTTCCCGGAGATGTTTCGACGGAAGACGGAACCGCTGGTGAGGTTTCTCGTGGTGTCGAATGACGTTGACTACCTGGTGGATTTGGCGGGGCGTTGGCACAAGGTGGAGGAAGAGCCGTACGAACCGTTGCCGATGTTGGAACCAAGCGGCTGGCGCCGGTGGGTGGTGGTGGCGGTGCTGATGGTGGGAGCCGGGGTGGGAGCCGCGGTGTTGGTGGGGGGATGGTGGAGGCAGCGGCGGCGGGCGGAGAATCGAGACGGGGAGGCCGGACGCGACGAAAACCGTGGGCGATCCGGGACCGGGGGGTGCCCGGAGTTCTGCGCGTCCCAGCGTATCAAGGAGTGGGAATCCGTTGACGTGTGTTATGAGACAGGCGCAGCAGGCTGACGGTGCCGGGTGCGGGGGACGGTGGTGGGATGTCCGCAGGGTGGTGCAGGTGGCGGGTTGCGGGTTGGTGGGGCTCGGAGTGGCGAAGCTGG
>JAOADM010000203.1 GCA_026417315.1 Limisphaera sp. | reverse complement strand
GACTGTGGGTGTACGTGGGTGGGCTGGAGGAGAATCCGGATCTGGCGGATTACCGCGGATATGCGGATCTCCGCCTGGTCCTGGGCTGGCCGCGCGGCCTGCAGATCTCCGCGCTGGGCCGCCTCGGCGATGACGCCAACCGTGGCAGTCTGCAACTGGACCTGACGTATCCCATGATGCGCGTGCTGACCGGCAGCCTCAGCCTGTATTTGCATGCCCAGTATTTCACGGGATACGGAGAGAGCCTTCTGGACTACCGCGAACGCACGGAAATGTTCCGCGTGGGGCTGTCGCTCTATCGATGAAAGAAACGTTCCCCCCCCCGGTTCCTTGGCGGGGCGGGACGCTGCAGAGAAACCCCCGCAGCCGCCATCGCGTAATCCCGCGTTGCGCGCGCACCGCAGCTAGCCTCTCAGGGAGCGGCGCCGAGGTCCGAGACATTCTGAAAGCCCGGGGATACCGAATCTCCAGGCACAAGCGGAGCCGGTGAAACGAGCAGCCCCCGCCGTGGGCTCGTCCTCACCCGAGCAATTCCGGCGAGCCCCAATCCGTTCCGGCACAATGGGCAACCGAAGAACAAAACCGTGCCTCACCCGCCCGGCTTGCATTCGGCTCAAGAATCCTGCGTCTTCGCGCCATGGTTCAAGACCTGTTGCCGTTTCTTTACCCATGCCCACAGGACAGCGGTGCTCAACACTGCCATCGCCCCGAGGACTACGTATCGCACCATGGGAGACCCCTGCGAAGCTCGCTTTTGCAGCCCTCGCGCCTTTTCGACCGGGGCGGAGGGAGATCAATCCAGCCCCTGAACGAAAGATGCCCTTCGCGAACCTCCATTGGATCAGGTCTCCGTGAATCAAAGATCAATGCTGTATCTTCAATCGGGGCACCACAGCAACCTTGTCGGAAATCGAGGAGACGGTGTCCACCCGCAACTCGACCGCGCAAACGGGATCCAGATCCTCAGAGTCCACGCCGCCGACCGCTTTGGCGATGAAGTGCTTCAGTTCCCATGACAGAGGGATGCAGAAACCATCTAGAGTCCCAGTGGCGTGCGCTCGGTATTCGAACAATTTGTATCCCTCATCGTATGGGGGCTGCAGCGGGAGTGGCTCTCCATCGATACGATCCATGAGGCCCCGATTGAGAACCAGCATCGTTTTGACGCCCCTTCCCGATTCGTCCCGTTCCAAAACCCTCGCCGGCAGTGTGCAAGTAGGGGAAAGCCCGTCGTAGAAAAGACGGCACGGCAGTGAATTCGACCATCGGCGCGATGGCACTGCAACCAACGCCAACCACACAAACCGGGCGTGGGAAGGGNCTGGTTGTGGCACTATGCCCTGCGTTACCAAGCCGTTCACAAAGGCATGGTTGGTCGGCGCACGGGCCGTTTCGGAGGGCTCAGAATTCAAATAAAGAACACGAAAGAGGTTGGTACCGTCACCACCCACTTCGTGATGACCGAACTGGCGAAAGACGCCATCCCGTCTCGTTATGATCAACCATCCGTTCTTTCCGCCCCGAACTTCAAAGCGGAAGTGCTCTTCCGAGGCTGAAACAAAGTTGCGATACACAAACCCGCCTTCGGCTTTATACCCCGCCCATGCCGACTGCATGCTTGTGGCGACTTACCAGTACCATCGCCGCAACGCGCCTCGCTCGACGTTGCCACGACTTTCGTCTGCGGATGGTACACCGACAGTCAACCATGGCGATCCTCCGAGCCAAGGCTGTCTGGTCAAGACGCCAATCCATTGTTGAGCAGTTGTTTACGCAGCATCACCTGTGCCGCCGGTCTGCCGGCCAATCTGCCGCACCGTGTACGGAAACGACTCTCCGGCGGACGCTGAACGGATGCGCTGCCTCCGTGCCGCCGGGCATCCATGGCGCATTGGCATGCCCACTGAAGCTTGCAGGACTTGATGACGACGAGCCGGTCAACCCAATGCAGCACAGCGCTCGTGTCGCGCATCTTGCCCCTTCTCGGCCCGCAAGCATCGGATGAGAATCGCGGCCACATTGTCGTCTTCGATCGGGTTACATGGCCTGTTGCATCGATTCACGGGATTCGATGTTAGTTTTGGCGAGACTATCCACCGGGCAAAGCTTGTCGAAGGCCATGAGCTCGCGCAACCCATGCCCGGCAAGGTTGTAGCGTCCCGTTTTTCGGTCTTTCCCCTCGGACGCGTCGGCTCACCTTGCAGCCATCAGCCGCTGCTCCCTGGCGCGAAGGAAACAAAACCGGCCTCCATCGGTCCGACCGCGCACCCCAACCCCGGGCATGCCAGGTTGTCGAAACGCTCGCACGGGAGATTGACCCTGGTGGATTGGAACGCCATCAGGCTGGTGAAAACGGGGCTCCCTTTCGAAAGGCAGCCTCCGAGGTTTTTGATTCACGGGGATCGTGTTTCGAGGGAACACAGGATTCAGCAAACGGTTCGCTGTCTGTTGGGAAAGGGCCGTTGTGCGGCGTTCGAGGGGCGGATTTGCAAGGCCTTCTTTGCACAAGAAGGTTTTTACCCCATTAGGAGGGGCCCGGGTAACCAATCGCGGCCGGAGTTCTGCCCATGGGACCATCGCCAAGGTCGACAGCGGGGCTTTTAACTTCCAAGAGCCGCGTATATCGGGCCCCGCAAAGCCAGGCTCTGCGTTCGTCGGACACCGACCGCACTGCTGAAGGCGGAGCCGGGGACGAATCAGCCTGTGTTTCCGCACTGCCCCTGAATCGCGGCCTCCGGGGCGCTGGGGGCGTGTCCGGCGCCACGTTTCCCGCGGGCAGGTGACAACCGGGCCAACGCGGAATCGGAGCAGGTCGTTTTCCGGGCAAGGATTCGGCACACCTGCCCTGACCCCGGCGCCCGCGGCGGCGGACCTATAAGAGAACGGCAAACCAAGCGCAGCCCACTGGCGGAAGTGCTCCGGTCCTGAGCTCGACCTGGATGCATCGCGAATTGTGCCTTTCCGGGGAAGGGGATCGGCATTCCGTTTCAGCCGCTTCGATGCCTGGCTGGCGAACTGCTCCGCCCTTCCAACAGCCAACGGGGCGTTGCGACCCGCCGGCCATCGAGTCCGCTTGTGAGTGGACACGGCTCTTCGCAAATTCAGTCGCATGAGAGCGGGCGAGTTCCTCCGCGGTTGGACGCGGCAAATGGCGTTTTGCGCGTGGCTCGCGGGCGGGGTCGTGCCCCTGGCAACCGTTGCCCGGTCGCCCGTTGTCGATCCCGTGTTGGTGCCGGTGGGCGGGGTGTGGCGTTTCTGGGTCAACCGGATGGGGGACTCCGGCCCGCCGGAGCGTTGGATGGCGGCGGACTTCGATGATTCCGCCTGGCCGGCGGGCCCGTCCGGTTTCGGCACCGGCCTAGGCGACGAAGCCACGGTACTCCCGGGAACCAACCTGGTCTCCGCCTGTTTTCGGACGCGCTTTGTGCTGGACGATCCGGCCGCCGTGCGGTGGCTGTTGCTGCGTCTGGATTACCACAGCGGGTTTGTGGCGTGGCTCAACGGTCGCGAGGTGGCCCGACGAGGTCCGGTGAGCGAACCGCCCGCATGGGACGAGCTCGTGCCGTTCCGGGGCCGGCACGCCACGGAGGAATGGGATCTGACGGAGGCGCGAACGACGTTGGTCGCCGGCACCAACGTGCTGGCCATCCAGGTGCACGCTTATATGCAGCCCGCCCCGGCCCTGGCCCTGGTTGCCGAGCTGCGGGCGAATTTCTCGCGGGGCCCCTACGTGCAGCAGGTCGAACCGCATCGGGCGCATCTGCTCTGGCGCACCGTCGTCCCTGCCACTGCCGTGGTGGAGTATGGCCCCGGCCCCGACATGCCCTGGAGGGTGGAACAGCCCGAGCTGCAGATGGCGCACCGCATTTGGCTGACAAATCTGCCGGCCGGTGCGGAGTGCTTCTATCGCGTACGCGTCCGAGCCGGAAATGACGAGGCCGTGTCGCCGACCGCGTCGTTCCGCACGGCACCTCTTTCGGGACCGGTACGGTTCGCCGTCGTGGGCGACACGGGCTCGGGCGCACTGCCGCAGTTGCAGGTGGCCTCGTGTCTGGCCACGGCCGCGGTGGATTTGGTGTTGCACACGGGGGATTTGGGGTATCCGGCCTTTACGAGGGCACTGGCCGACCTGCGTTGTCTCAGCGTGTACGCGCCGATGATGCGGCGCATCCCCTGGTATCCCACGGTGGGCAATCATGAGCTTTATGGCCCGGAACTGCTGACGCCCTACTGGGAAGCCTGGTCGCTTCCCACCAACGAGGTAACGGGCACGTCGCATTTCTACTCGTTCGATTACGGGGACGCGCATTTCGTTTCGCTGTTTGTGCCCACGCTGACGCCCTTTCGCGATCACGCCGCGTTCTCGATCGAGCCGGGGAGTGCCCAATGGCTCTGGCTGAGCAACGATCTGGCCCGGACGGATCGGCCCTGGCGGGTGGTGTTTCTGCACAGTCCGCTGTTCCACTCCGGCGGACACCGATTCGACGATTTCAATTTCAACGGCGTGGAGGACCGCTTGGAACTGCAGGCGTGGTTGCTGCCCCTGTTGACACGCTTTGGAGTGCAGGTGGTTTTCAGCGGCCACGATCACAGCTACGAACGGTTGGGCCCTGTCCAAAGTGTCCACTTTTTCGTCTCCGGCGGCGGCGGCTACGTGCTCTACGGTTTGACCGAGCGCGATCGGCTCAGCCAGTTCTTTCAGGCGCGCTTTCATCATCTGGAGTGCGAAGTGGTCGGGGACGAACTCCGCATCGTGGCCCGGGACCGTTTTGGCGTGGTGTTCGACCAGGCCGTGGTGCCACGTGTGGCCCCGCCCACGCTGCGATGGAGTGGTGTTCCGGGACCGCGGTGGCAATTGAGCTGGAACAGCGCACCCGGCCAACGCTACGAGCTGTTGAGTGCCTCCACGCCCCAGGGGCCCTGGGAATCCGTGGCAACTGTGGAGGCCGGCGAGTATCAAACCTCCTGGCCCGTGCCCGGTCCGGGGGGGACCTCGGGCGCCGCATTCTTCCGGCTGCGATGGCTCAGGTGAGGCAGCTCGAACCCACCCTCCGCGGGGCCGCAGCCGCGGGTCAACTCGGAGGATTTGTCGCCGGGCGGCGGTTCAGGAGCCGGACGGCGCCGCCGCGGGGAGCTCCCGAATGCGCAGGTTGCGAAACTCGATGCGCATGTCCACGCCCGCATGGATCTGCAACCCGATGGGCCCCGGGTCGGCGAACCGACCGTCCGTGTATTCCACCATTTGTCGGCCGTTGATCCAAACGGTGAACGTGTTGCCCCGCGCCTGCAAACGGAAGGCGTTCCACTGTCCGGGCTTGAGGACCTTGTCCGCTTCTTTGGCCTGGCCGGCCTCGGGGTAGCGCTCGCTGCCCCCCGTGTAAAAGGAACCGGTCATGTCGCGTTTCAAGGTGCGCGAGACGCCGATCTGCAACTGCAGCTCCGGCTTGCGCAACATCACCCCGCTGTCAATCTCCCCGTCCCAGCGGGCCTCGAACTCCAGCTCGAAATCGCGGTACTCCTTCTCCGTCCACAACACGTTCCCCTTGAGGGCCGGATCGTTCTGCCCGACCAGAACGCCGTCCACCACGCGCCAAAAGGGGTTCGGATTCGGCACCTTCCAACCGGCCAGGTCGCGGCCGTTGAAAAGCGGGGTCCACTCCTGGGCCGGGGCGAGGGTGGCCCAAATGCAAAGGAGCCCCAGGGTGCATCCAATCCACATTCGCCGTGGGATTCCGCGACCGCGCGGGCGGGTGAATGGGGCCGCAGTGGGGTCGGGGTCGAAACGTGCCCCCGCCACGGGGACCAGAGTGCTTCGAGAGAACACCGGACCGGAGCCGCTCCATGCGGCACGCACATGCTTACGGTCGAACACCGCGTTCACGGGCCCGCATCTTGCGCGAAGCCGCCCCCCGAGGGCAAGTGCACGATGGCTCGAAAACGAACTGGTCGGAGCGACAGGATTTGAACCTGCGACGGCCAGCTCCCAAAGCTGGTGCTCTACCAAGCTGAGCTACGCTCCGACCTCTGGACGTATAGTGGCACGGCTCCCCAGCTGCGTGCAACGCGGATTTCGCCCCCAGAGCCTCGGAGGCCTTTCCGTTTTCGAGCCCGGGATTCGAGGAAACGCCCTTTTCCCGGCTCTCTCGGGCCGAGGAGAGCCGCCATCCCCCGGCCATCGGTGGGGGTCCAAATCCGAAATGCGCCGGACGGCACACGTGGGGCGCCGGAGGGCCCTGGCAGCGCCATCGTTCCAAGCGACAATCCTCCCAAGCAGCCCCATGCAGATTCGTCCCCGCCAACCCCATCCAGGGGCGGAAAGGGCTCGCGCCCCCCGCGCGCCCCGGGTTCGCCCCCAATGGGACATGGATGAACCGGCCCGAGCCAGCTGTTTGGACAGAATCCGATTCGCCGATACCGAATGATTGGCTCCGACTTCGGCGCGCCGTGTGTCCGCCCCGACGGAGCGGCGATTCCCTGACCCGGGGCAACGCCCTGGGTGACCGGGTCCACGGAATTCATCCTGCCCTAGAAGGGTGGAATGCAAGGGTAGCGGGCACGACCATGGCGATGGGGGTCCTCGAGTTGCGCCCTTTCAGGGCGCGGCGGGTTTCCCTGTTGCGCGCAAGCCGTCGGTCCTTAAGCTCGCTGCCGTGCACAACAAAGAGTGTCAACCAAGGCTTCGCCCTCGCCCGCCGGGGCCGGCGCTGTGGTGGCTGGTCCTGTTCTGGGGAGCAACCCTGTCCGCGGGCTTCGCCCAGCACGTGCCCGTGGTCGAAGTCACCCTTTCCAACGGCATGCGCATGCTGCTGGTCGAACGTCACGATGAACCCTCCATTGCC
>JAOADM010000202.1 GCA_026417315.1 Limisphaera sp. | reverse complement strand
GGCGCGAGCGGCCATTACCTGGCCTGGACAGATGGCCGGCCGGTTCGCCTGTACCGTTATCGTCCCCTGGAACACTACCAATCCGTGGACCCGGGCACACTGATTCCGCCAGACGGTCCCAACCTTTTCTCCGTCATTTATGCTTCGAGGCAGCTGCGAGAGTGGTTGACGGCGCTATTTCGACCCTTCCGCCTCGACGTGCTTCTCGAGCCGATGGAACGGAGCATCAAACTGGTCAAGCAGCAAAGCGGTCTCTTTATCGCCCTGCCTCTCCACATGAGCTCGGAGACCTTGCAGCGAATCGTGTTTTTCCATGTAGCCATCGCCTCCAGCACGAACTCTGTGCTGCTGTTCGAGGAGCCCGAAGCGCATGCCTTTCCGTACTACACCAGGCAGCTCGGCGAGCAAATCGCGGCGGATCCCTCCAACCAGTATTTCATCGCGACTCACAATCCCTACCTGCTGGAGGCGGTGTTGGAAACGGGCAACGCACAGCAGGTGGCCGTGTTCGTTACGCGATACGAGGACCACGAGACCAAGGTCGTCCAGCTAACGGACAAACAAATCAGCAGATTGCTTGAACAGGATCCACTCCTCGGATTGGACGCAGTGTTGGAGACTGAGTAATGCTCTACGTAGAGTGTTACCCGGATGAGCTCCTGGCGCACCTGTTGGGCGTGCCGCGCAGGGAGATCAGACACGCCCGAGGAAAAGGCAACATTCTGAACCGGCTTCGCAACCTGCAGGCCGGCCAGGGGATGATCGACGAAGATCCGTGGGCCCCCCAGCCAGAGGAGCTTGGCCAGTACATTGAGCAGGAGAGGAACGGTGACCTCACGTTGAGGGTGCACAAGAAGAATCCCCGGAAGCGGCTCATTGTCGTATCGCCAAGGTTGGAGGAATGGTTGTACGCGCGGGCCGCGGTCTGCGGTGTCAGACCCGCGGATTACGGCCTTCCGGATACCGGCCCCGAACTCCGCAAGATTCCCCGCTTCGATAAAGACCAACGTTTCGAGCAGTTTGTAAAGAAGCTGGCCGCTGATTCTGCGATGCAGTGGTTAAGAAGGTGCCTTGTGGAGTTTCGGTGAGGCGGAGGATTGTGGCGCCGCAGGCCACAAAGCAAATCCACCGCGCCAGGTTCAACGCGCGGCACCGTACCGTCGGTGGGGCGGCGGGAAACAACGGGTGCCGAACTTGCTATCCGATCCAGCCTCCGGGGCACACACCAGCCTTTTCCCGGGACGCCGAGGTTCGAAAGCTCTCCCGTTCTCCACCCGGGACCTGTTCCCGTGCGATCTCACTCGCGGGACTGTCCCCGGGGACGTCTCCTCGGCCGCCAAACCGGGAACGCATGCCCACGTGGTCTTATGTCGGACGGTTTGTTCCGATCGTGCGCGGGAGCAATGGCCCCCGGGCTGATCACGCCTCCGGCCCAGGAGCCCTCGGCCCGCGACCAGTCCAGTGCCCGCTGGACAGGCGTAGCGTACTCCGGGGCCACCCGCAGGATTGGCCTACGGCGTACACGTTGCCAGGTTTCGGGCTAGGACGTGCCTTTAAGTAGCCAAACAAACCGCCGTCGGGGTCCACCAGGCTGGTTCTTCCGGCAACCTTCTAACGGCAAGTCTCAAGGTTCCTGCCCCTCGCTCTCAATGGCTCCTGCATCGCGTCGTTTGCCCACGGGCTTGCGACCGCAAAAGTCCCTCAGAAAAGGTCCGTCGAACTGCCAGGCGTACAGTTCTTCGATCGACGTGTCGGCGTCCGCCAGCGTGCCCAGTGCAATGCGCAGAAAGTCGATGGTCCCATCGAAGAAACGTCCCTGCGGCGTCCCGCCCACGTACAGGTCCCCTTCGTTGGCCAGCGACTCGTCAGGCCCGGGTCCGGTGGCAGCAGCCACGGCCCGCCCGTCCACATAAAGCGTCAGGCGCGCTTTACTCCGGTCCGCCTCGGCGATGACGTGATGCCATCGACCGTCGTTCAATGGCGCAGGGGTCCGAACCGCTGCGGTCTGGCGGGGTCCCTGCACCCGGAACGCCACGTGTCCCTCCGCATCCAAAGTGAGGCCGTACCCGCTCCCGCGCAGTTTCTCGACCAACACGCCTCCGGTGTGTCCGGCCCGGGCCTGGAAATAGATTTCGATCAGAAAGTTCGATCGGTGGATCTGCGGGTTTTTCAAAGCCTCGCCCTCGACCGTGTGCGGCTCGGGCCGCGGGTTCTCGTGTCGGCTCCTTTTGAAGTCCACGAAGGTAAAGGGCTTCATCAACTGGGCATTGGACACCACGGCATACTGATGGCGGGTCGGATCGAATCGAAGAGCGCCGTGGATCCAATCCTCGAGCTCGCCCTGCACATAGTCGGCGGCCTCGACACCGACCGCATGCAGGGGATACGTGGGCCGCTCATGGTACGTGTCCCGCGACACATGATAATCGGTCATGTACCAGTGCTCGTCCAAGATCAGGGTGGGATCATTCCCCGCGGGATAAAAGTGCCATTCGGCCACCACGCCCGAGAGGGCCCATGGGACGAACACCTTCGCGCCTCCATCGATCACCGGGGACCCCGGAACCGGGCGAAAGTCGCCCCGGGCAGGATCCCGCAGCGGTGGCCGCAGGCTGATCACCCCGAGGTTGGTGGCCACGCAGCGGTTGCTGTGAAGAGCGCCCTGGAAATCCTCGAAACGGGGGAGCCAGCGGCCCGACGGTTCCAGGACACCCATTTCCGCGCAGTCGAAGAAGACATTGTGACTGTACGCGTTCGATTCGAGGGCGTACCGGACCTTGGGCGGCCGTGCATGGGCCGCTTCCCCCTCGCTCCGGGATCGGGCCGGATCGGCATGGCGAAAGACATGTTTCCCAATACCGTACCAGACGTTGGCGAGATACTTGTTGCGGCCCGCCTGCGGTTCCTGTCGGCGCGAGCCGGTGTGGAAGTTGTAAATGGTATTGTGGAAAAAGGTGTTCTGGTAGCTGATGATCTCCTGAAAGGCCGCGCAGTTGACGACCGGGTCGGACGGATGCCGGCCCCGGCCCCAGGCGATGTTGTTGAAATGGTAATTCTTGAAGGCTCCGTCGAGATAGTAGGCGTGACCGAAGCCCGCGTCCGTGCCCGTGTACCGGTTCCAGTGGCGGTATCCCAGTGGATTGTAAGAAATGTTGTTGAAGACATAGGCTGGGCCCCCCTGCCAGGTTTCGATGCCGCCGAAGTCATTGCAGTTGAGCAGGGATTCCCACACCTTGTTGTGATGGATGAGGATGCGCGTGAACGGCACGTCGCCCCAGACGCCGTTGCGTTTGGCGCCGTGAACATCGATGCCCTGGGCGTACGTGCGTTCAATGATATTTCCGGCGATTTCGACCGTGCGGGCGCCGGCCACTTCGATGCCGATGCCGTTGCTGTAGCGGGAGGGGCGGCGGCCGGTCTCGTACGAACGGTTGCGGTAGATCCGCACGTCTCCGAGCCGACCCCGCAGGTCTGCGTAGCCCCAGGCACCCCCGTCGCAGACGGACAGAATCCCCTCGTCGGTGAATCGGATCTCGTTGTCCTCGATGCAAACGTCATCGACCCGCTGGCCGGGTGCCAGGGCGCGGATGCGGATCGGCATCACCACGTGTTCGAAGCGACAATGAGCGATGCGGATGTCGCGGCCCTCGCCCCAGACCCGGATACAGCCGGGATGTTGGTCGGGCCGCAGACTCCACGGCCGGGTGCGAAAGTCCCACGGCGGCGCGGTCAGTTCCCACGCCGGTGTGGTGAAGCGGAAGGTCAATCCGGTGATGTGGAGATGTTCGACCCGCGTACCTTCGACAAGGTTGCTCCAGCGGCCGGCTTCAATCTGTGCCTGATTCGGGTCGGCGTCGCCGGGCAGCCGCAGGTACAGCCGGCCTCCCTGACCGCGTTTCTCGAACCAGTACTCGCCCTGCGGATCGTCCAGGTAATGCGGCTTGTCCTCGAGGTAATACCGCATGCCGCGCATGATGACCCCGTTGGTGCCGCCGCCCGTCCAGCCTGCGAATCCGAGGCCATGGCGTTGGAGATCCACGACCTCCACTTCGGTCGGGTACGGCGCGCTCATGACCCAGCCGAACTCGGTCCAGACCAGGGCACCCTGAAAGTAGTCGGCCGGTTTGTCGCGGATATGCCGGGTGTCGATGCCGAAATGCAGAATCTGGCCGCGGGCGTTGGTGACGGTGTTGCCGAACGGCCGACCCGGATTGTCCCAGGTCCACCATTCGCTTTTGACATCGTCGGGATTGGACACCCTCCAGTTCGGCGTGCGGGCCAGAGGGATTCGGACGATTTCGCCCGCCGGCGTGACCAGCCACACGCTGCGGGGAGAAAAGTCGAGGTCGGCCCACCAGACCTTTTCCGGTTCCGGGATGTCCTTGTGGGTGGCGCCCCGGGTCCAGCGTGTGACGCGTTCGGCTCCACACAGCACGGCTTCGCCCGTGCCCCAGTTCGGATCGCTGGTCAACCGGATCGGTTCGTCCGGTCTTCCGGACTCGCGCACGAGCAATCGGCCCCGATACACCACGCCCCGTTTGAACACGTAGGTGTGCACCCCGGTGGCGACAGCGGCCCGGCCGGTGGCCTGCGGGTCCCAGGGGTGATGTTTCCAAGGACGGTCGGGTCGGTCGCCCGGCGCATGGTCGTCGCCCGCTTCGAAGTCGATGTAGCGGACGGAACGGCCCGTTGCAAAGACGAACGGCCGCGGTTTCCACCGAAGGCCCCCTTTGGGATCCACCTCCGCGTGGGGTTCTTCCCAGGACCAACGTGCAGCAGAAACGGTGGCGTTGGTCTCGGGATCCGCCAGGGTCAGCGCCGTGACCATGGCAGCTAGGGTGAGGCGAGGACGGAAGCTCAGGATGCGCATCGCGCAAATCGTAAGCCGCCGGCATGGTGCTGGCAACAAACGAGACCGTGGATCGTTCATGACACCAATCGCCGCGGTGCCACTCTCCCGAGCGAGGGTTTCTTGGCTGGATCCGGGGCCCGCCGCCTTGGGGCGGCAGATTCCACTCCCTAAATCCGTAGCCGCCCATGGAAATCGGCTAAACTTTATGGAGCGGTCACTGACGGAGGTCGGCGGAAAGCCCACCTCCACACTGACCACTGCGTTCCCGCAGCTGCAACGAAGGACCGCCGAGGGCCGGCGCCGGTCACCGAAGACGCAAGACCCCTGCGGTGGCAGGCAAACATGCCACTGCAGCAGGCCGCGACTGGGCCAACAGGGCGCTCGCGCGCGCGGATCCGGAAAAAAACAAGACAGCAAAACCTCACCAGTCGGAAAAACGGCACTTTTTCATCACTCTCCCAAGCCAGACCAGACTCGCAGACCGACGAGCCGCCTTGGGAACCCCGAAGGGATGGGTGCGCTCCGCGAGGGGGGCAGCAAAGCGAGTCTACTCCGCGGCGTGGTCCATGGGTTCGCCGGCTCGCCCATTTGCTTGCGAGGGCTGAAAGAAAAGGTGCGCACGCAATCGGGAAGCTCGGGCAACCGCTACAGAGTCTCACGCGCTTCTTGTGGAGAATCGAGGCGCTTCCGCAAACAGGCACAAATGACCGGCTCCGAGTTGTCTTTGACCTCGAGGCACCGACGCCGTTTTGGAGAAGCCCTTTCGCGGCGGATCGGTTCTCCCCCAATGGCCGGGGAATCAAACGGGAGGAGCAATGCCATTGGATTCTTCATGGTTTCTCTTGGTAGGAGCCGGCCGGGTGCTATTGCCTTCCCGCTTTTACCATCGGAAAAACCGGTAGGGATCGTCCCATTCCTCCGGGGAGTCGAGATAGTAACTCTGCAGCCAGCGGCCGGGCTGGCCCGGTTGGGGCGGGGTGGCCCAGTAGGACAGGAGCGCTGTGGAACACGGAACACCCAGCCCGGTCAGCAGTCGATTCAGCAAATAGGCCGTCCGTCGGAATGTTCTTTTGAGCCCGTAGTTGGAAGTGTAGTCGAAGTGCCACGGGACCAATTGCCAGAACACCACCGGAGCGTCAGAGGCAATCGCAAGCACGCCGTTGCCCAAGGGGATCACTCCCCCGGCGGGCAGGGGCAAGACGCGCGGATCACGACAATGGACATCCGCCGGGCCGATCCCGGCGAAGGGTGAAGTCCGGGCCGGGGGTGGAAAGACCGTACTGATATGTTCGGCGTGGGTAAACGTGAGGCGGAAAGGCAGAAGAGGATCGGTGTCCGCAGCCGAGCAATGCAACGCCAGCACGGCGCCCCCTTCGCGGAGCCATTGAGACAGAGCCGTGCGGTGGGGCTGGAGAACTTCGGCGGCACCCGGGCTCAGGATCAGGAGATCCTGTGGCTGCAGGGGCCCCTCGCCAGCGGACGCCAGTTCGAAGCCCGCCTGCTGGAGATAGTGGCAACCCGCTGGATCGCCGGCATAGACGGCCCGACGACGCTGCCGGTCAGGCTTCCACGCGGCCACGTATTCCAAGAGCCGGGCGACCAGGGTCTCAGCGACGGGATCCCGCTCAGTACGGCCGGTGACATCCAACTGGCAGAAGACGATCAGACCCTCGCCCTCCCGGTATTCCATCAGGGGGCTGTACTGCAGACTGAAGCCACCGTCCACCAAGGGCAGGAAATCGCCGCGGGCGGGTTTCTCGATCAACACGGAGGCCACACTCCCCTGGTTGCCACACCGCCAGGCGCGGGTGACGGGAATCCCGCACCAGTCCACGGTAGGTGCGCCTTGGAACCGGGGGTCGGACCGGTACTGCAACCGGGGAGGCAGCAGTGTCGCGGAACCCCGCCAGTCGCGAAGATGATCCGCAGTCAACCCCTGGAGCACCGGGTGATCCGGCAGGCGGGGAAAGACCTGGCGCAGCCCGTATTCAGTGACCCGGAA
>JAOADM010000201.1 GCA_026417315.1 Limisphaera sp. | reverse complement strand
CGAAGACGTCGAGGTGCCGCTGGAGGATGGCCGAAGCCTGGACGAGGGCATCGTCCGGGGAGATGCGGCCGTCGGTCCAGATTTCGAGAATCAGCCGGTCGTAATCGGTCTTTTGCCCGACGCGGGCGGCCTCGACCGTGTAGCGGACGCGGGTGACGGGGGAGAAGATGGAGTCGATGGCGATGACGCCGATGGGCTGGCCGGGCTTTTTGTTTTCGTCGCCGGGGCAGAATCCGCGCCCCACCTTTACTTCCAGCTCCATCTCGAATTTCTTCTTTTTGGCCAGCGTGCAGATGTGCTGTTCGGGATTCACCAGCTCGACGTTCTGGTTGAGCTGGATGTCTCCGGCGACCACGGGGCCCTCCTTGTGAACGGAGAGCAGGAGGGTCTGCGGGTCACGGGTATGGGCCTTGAATTTGATTTTTTTGAGGTTGAGTACGATGTCGGTGACGTCCTCGATGACGCCATCGATGGTGGAGAATTCGTGCAAAGCGCCGTCGATTTTAACGGAGGTGATGGCCGCGCCCTCGAGGGAGGAGAGCAGCACGCGGCGCAAGGAGTTCCCCAGAGTATGGCCGTACCCGGTTTCGAAGGGTTCGGCGGTGAATTTGGCGTACGTGGCCGTGGCGGTGGCCTCGTCCTTGACCAACCGCTTCGGCATTTCGAATCGTCCCAGTCGGACCGGCATGGTGTCTGTTTCCTTTCTGCAATTTTAACCTGACCACGACCCCGCTCCCGCGCAGGGTCGGGCCCGTATAATTGCATGGCTCCGCACCCGCGGAGCCGGGTTCGGGTTTAGCGGGAGTAAAATTCCACAACCGCCTGCTCGTTGGCAATGGGCTGGATCTCGTCGCGGGTGGGCACGCGCATGACCACGCCGCGGAGCGCGTCCCGGTTGACCGAGAGCCAGTCGGGGACCGGGCGACCGGTGGAGTTCTCCAGGCCGCGGCTGACCAGCTGGCGGGATACGTCGGAGTCTTTTGGCTCGATGACGTCGTTGACCTTCACGGCATAGGAGGGGATGTTGACCTTGCGGCCGTTGACGCGGATATGGCCGTGGGTGACCATCTGCCGGGCGGCCGGGCGCGTGGGGGCAAAGCCCAGCCGATAGACCACGTTGTCCAGCCGCATTTCGAGGATCTGGAGCATGGTTTCGCCCGTGACGCCCCGGCGGCGCAACGCCTGTTCATAGACCCGGCGGAACTGACGTTCCTGGAGGCCGTAATAATAGCGGAGCTTCTGCTTCTCCATCAGGCCCAGGGCGTAGTCGGTGAGTTTGCGACGCGCCTTGGGTCCGTGGACACCGGGCGGATAATTGCGGCGCTCGAGGTATTTGGAATCGCCGAAGATCGGGATGCCGAATCGGCGACTGATGCGAACGCGTGGGCCGGTATAGCGAGCCATAGGTCAGCGAGAGAAAAGGTTCAGGCGCAGGTTAGACACGGCGTTTCTTGCGCGGCCGACATCCGTTGTGGGGCACGGGGGTAACGTCCTTGATGACGGTGATCTCCAAACCGATGGCCTGAAGGGCGCGGATGGCGGCTTCGCGGCCCGATCCGGGACCCTTGACCCGGACTTCGACTTCGCGCATGCCATGGGCCATGGCCCGGCGGGCTGCGTCCTGGGCCACCAGCTGGGCGGCGTAGGCCGTGCTCTTCCGCGAGCCCTTGAAGCCCACACGTCCGGCGCTGGACCAACCGATCACGTTCCCCTGCATGTCGGTGATGGTCACGATGGTGTTGTTGAAGGTGGCCAGGATGTTGGCGATGCCGCTGGTGATGTTCTTGGCGCCCTTGGCCTTGATGATCTTCTTGCCGGCCATTTCATCGGCCAGCAGCTCGGCGGCCGTGGGAGCTGTGGCCGCGGCCGGCGCGCCGGCATCGGCGGTGGCAGCCGGGGCCGCGCCCCCGTCCGCAGTCTTGGCGGACTCGGCCTTGGCCTTCGTCTCCTTGGGGGCCTTGGCGGCCTTGGGCTTGGCCGGCTTGTCCGCCTTGGGAGCGGCACTGCCGGCCGGTTGAGGTTCGGGAGCAGGAGTCGCTGGAGTGGCTTCTGCCATGGTGAGAATTCCGGTGGCTTAGTGGATGCCTTTCTTGGCGTGAGGATTGCGCTGGACGCCGACGGTCTTGCGCGGACCTTTCCGGGTGCGGGCATTCGTCTGGGTGCGCTGTCCGCGCACGGGCAATCCGCGCATGTGCCGGATACCGCGATAGCACTTGATGGCCTGAAGCCGCTTGAGGTTCAGGCCGATCTCCCGGCGCAGATCGCCTTCGATGACGTACTTGCCCTCCTGAATGGCATGGACGATCTGCGAAAGCTGTTGTTCGGTCAGATCCTTGGCCCGGATGTGGGGATCGATTTGGGCGCGCTGACAGATCTCCTTGGCCAGGGTCGGGCCAATGCCGTAGATGTAGCGCAGCGCGATTTCGACGGGTTTGTTGCCCGGGATTTCGACTCCGATGATGCGTGGCATGGTAACAGGGGCTTGCGGGTGATCAGATGCTGGTGAACCGGCTCAACCCTGACGCTGCTTGTGGCGCGGGTTGGTACAAATCACGCGGATCACGCCCTTGCGACGCACAATCTTGCAGTGCTCGCACAGTCGTTTGACCGATGCTCTGACTTTCATAAAGCCTTCGATTCCTGATTCCAAACGATCTGCCCGGACGACAGGTCATACGCGGAAAGCACGACCTGCACATGGTCACCCGGCTGCCAGGCCGGCGCGTTCATTCGGGCGCGTCCCCGCACGAAGGCGACCAGTTCGTGTCCGTTGGCCAAGCGCGCCCGGTATACCCCGGGGGCCAGGCACGCAATCACCTCGGCGTCCACAGTCCATTGTCCTCGTCCGGGCATGTCAACACTTCGGGCGCACCCTCGGTAATGAGCACGGTGTGCTCGAAGTGAGCCGACAGTGAACCATCTTTCGTGACGGCTGTCCAGCCGTCACTGAGGACCCGGATTTCCGGCGACCCGGCATTGACCATGGGTTCGATCGCCAGGGTCATGCCGGGGCGGAGCCGCGGGGATGGTTTGCCGTCCACGAAGTTGGGCACCTCCGGCTGTTCGTGCACCGAACGCCCCACGCCGTGGCCGACGAACTCCCGGACCACGCTGAATCCGTGCCGTTCCACATACTGCTGAATGGCACGGGAAATATCCACGACCCGGTTCCCGGGGACGGCTTGCGCGATGCCCTCCCAGAGGGCCTGACGGGTGACGTCCAGGAGGCGCTGGGCCTCGGCGCTGCAACCGCCGACCGGTACCGTCATGGCCGTGTCGCCCACAAACCCCCGGTAATACACCCCGACGTCCAAGCTGACAATGTCACCGAACTGGAGCCGGCGGGGACCGGCCAGCCCGTGCACCACCTCTTCATTGACGGAAATGCAAATGTTGCACGGGTATTTCCGGTAGCCCAGGAACGCGCTGCGGGCACCGTAATGGCGAATCCGCTCGGCGGCAAACTCGTCCACCTCGCGGGTCGTGATGCCCGGACGAATGAACGCTGCCGTTTCCCGCAGCACCCGCCCGGCCACCCGGCAGGCGGGTCGCATGGCTTCCAAGTCGCGTTCTGTCTTGAGAATGATCATGGCTGCATGGCCGCCCGGAGGCCACCTCTTGTAGCGCGGTCGCGCCCGGCGACGGCCCGCGGTCGGTTAAAACCGTCCGCGGATGCGGCCCTTCTTCAAAAAACCATCATAGTGGCGCATGAGCAAGTGGGTCTCCACCTGCCGCATGGTATCCAACATCACCCCCACGGTAATGAGCAGGCTGGTCCCGCCAAAAAAGGTCGAGACCTGATACGGGATCTTCATTTCCCGGCTCAACATCACGGGGATGATGGCGATCACCACCAGGAACACCGCACCCGCCAGGGTGATCCGGTGCATGGCGTTGTGCAGGTACTCGCTGGTGGCCGCCCCCGGCCGAACGCCCGGGATGTAGCCGCCGTTCTTCTTCAGATCATCGGCGATTTGAAGCTCGTTGAACTGGGTGGCCACCCAGAAATAGGAGAAAAACAGGATCATCAGGGCGTACAGGATGATGTGGAGGTTGCCATCCCAGCGCAGGCTGATGGCCAGGTCCCGAAACAGCTTGACATCGTACACCGAGCCGAGTCGGGCAAAGATCTGCTCCGGAAACATCAGAATGGCCTGGGCGAAAATGATGGGCATGACTCCCGAATAGTTCACGCGCAGCGGAAGGAAGGAGGTTCCCCCGGCATAGACCTTGCGGCCGATGGCGCGCTGGGCGTACTGGACAGGGATTTTCCGCTGGGCCTGCGTGACAGCGATGATGCCGGCGACGACCGCGGCCAAGAGAACCAGCAGGGCCACGCCATGGCCGATGTTGTATTGCGCCTCCAGGCCCGGACCGGGGAAGAACATGTCCTTGACGGAAATCAAGGCCGCCGGCATGCGCGCCAGGATGCCAATCGTGATGACCAGCGAGACGCCGTTTCCGATGCCGCGGTCGGTGATTTGCTCGCCCAACCACACCAGGAGCATGGTCCCGGTCGTGAGGATCAGCGTGGTTTGAATGCGGTACCACCAGATTTGCAACGGCGTGTCGTCGTAGAGCACGAGCCGGCCGATGCCTTCGCCGAAGATCTTCTCCGGATGTTCCCAACCCAGAGCCATGACGAACCCCTGGCCGAGGCAGAGCAGGACGGTCAGGTAGCGGCCGTACTGGATGAGTTTCGTTCGCCCTCCCTCTTCCCGTGCCAGCTTGCTGAGCTGCGGGACGACCGCGGTCATCAACTGGATGATGATGGTGGCGCTGATGTAGGGCATGATGCCCAGCGCGCCGATGGCGCAGTTTTCGAGGGCGCCGCCGGTAAAGAGGCTGTAGAGGCCCAGCACACCGCCGCTGGGATCGCGCGCCGCCTGCTGACGGAAGAACTCGGCCAGCGCATTGCCGTCCAGGCCCGGGCAATGGATGTAGGCCGCCAGCCGGCACACCGCCAACAGCAACAAGGTGAAGAAGATGCGGGAACGCAGCTCCGGGATCCGGAAGCAGTTGGTGAAGGTCTGGGCGATTCCGGCGAGCATACGGGGCAGCTCGGCTCAGGCGTTGGCAGCGGTAGAAGCGCCTCGGAGCGGGACCACTTCGCAGCGACCGCCCCTGGCCTCGATTTGGGCGCGGGCGGCGGCACTGAAGGCGTGGGCCCGGACGATCAGGCGGCGCGTCAACTCCCCGCGCGCCAATATCTTGATGCCGTCGGCCCGGCCGTTGGCCAACCCGGTTTTCCGCAGCAGGGCCTCGTCCACCACCGTGTCATCCTCGAACCGGTTCAGGGCTTCGACGTTGACCGGGATGTAGCGGGTGGCGAACCGGCTGTGGTTGAAGCCACGTTTGGGGAGGCGGCGGATGAGGGGCATCTGGCCGCCTTCGAAGCCCGGTCGGATGGAAGAACCGGAGCGTGCGGTCTGACCTTTGCCGCCGCGCCCGCTGGTTTTGCCGTGGCCGCTGGACTCGCCGACACCGAGGCGTTTGCGTCGGTGCTTGGCGCCCGGCCGGGGTTTCAAATCGTGTAGTCGCATATGCGTCAAGCAGATGGTGAAGCCGAGGAGGCCGCGGTTTCGGACGGGGTGTCCGTGGTTTTGCGTTTTCGGTTCAAGCCGCGCTCCTGAAAGACTTCTTCGGGCAGCCGCAACTGGAGGAGGGCCTTCAGGGTGGCCTTGGCCACATTGACCGGGTTTTTGGAGCCGAGGGATTTGCTCAGAACATCCCGGACGCCGGCGGCCTCGAGCACGGCACGGACGGTGCGCCCGGCGATGACTCCGGTGCCCTGGGAGGCGGGTCGCAGCAACACCTGGGCGCCGTCGAACCGGCACACCACTTCGTGCGGGATGGTGGGACCGAGCAACGCCACCGGCACCATATTGGCCTTGGCAATCTCGCCGCCCCGGCGGATGGCATCGGCGACTTCACCCGCCTTGCCCATGCCGAGGCCGACGCGGCCCTTCCGGTCGCCGGCCACCACCAGGGCACTGAAGGAGAAGCGTCGTCCGCCCTTGACCACCTTGGCCGAGCGGTTGATGAAGATGACCTTCTCCATCAGCTCGGGCTGGTCGCTGGTGGTAAAGGTAAGAGCGGGAGCCTCGGCGATGGCGCGGCGGGCCCCGCGGCCGGGGCGTGCTTCCTCGCGGACTTCCTCCGCGCCGGAGACGATTTCGTCGCGCAGTTGGGGTTCGATGTCAGCCACGGGAATCCTCCGTTGGGTTAAAACTCGAGACCGGCTTCACGAGCAGCCATGGCCAGGGCGGCCACCTTGCCATAGACGGGCTGCCCATCCTTGCCCATGGACCAGTGGTACCTTGCCGGGCCGCGGTCGAAGACGACCTTCTTGATGCCCTTGGCCAGGGCGGCTTCGGCGGCCAGGCGACCGATGATGCGGGCACTTCGCACATTGGCGCTCAGCTGATCCCGGTCGGGGATGGAGCGGCTGAGCGTGGACACGGCCGCGAGAGTCACCCCGCGGGTGTCGTCGATGAACTGAACGTAAATGTTCTTGTTCGTGAAACAAACGCTCATGCGCGGGCGTTCGGCGGTGCCGAAGATTTTTTTTCGCACGCGCCAACGCCGTTTCTGGGCTCGTTCGTGTTTGATCTCGACTCTCATGGGATGGTCACGGTATGGCCGTGAACGCAGGGAACCGCCGGGTTACTGGACGGTCTTGCCCTCCTTGCGAATGATGTGTTCGCCCTCGTAACGGATGCCCTTGCCCTTGTAGGGTTCGGGCGGATAAAAGCTGCGGATCTGGGCCGCGACCTGACCGACCTTTTGCTTGTCCGGGCCCTCCACGACAATCTTGGTGTTCTCCTCCACCGTGACCTTGACCTGGTCGGGCACGGTATAGACGAC
>JAOADM010000001.1 GCA_026417315.1 Limisphaera sp. | reverse complement strand
AGGAACAGACGCTCCCGATCGCGATGCACGGGCGCGGCGTCACGAAAGCTGATGAACCGTGCCTGCCAGTCCTCGGGGCTCAACAAACCCATGGTCCAACGGGCCGGCTGGCTCCATTGGGGACGACCGTCCCGGTCCCATACGCACACGCGCCAGTGACATTCCTGTCGCGAAGTCAGCGCCCGGCCGCCGTACGGGATGTTCACCGATTCCCCACTTTCCACGCGACCGCTGTCCCACAGATCTCCCACCTCGCGTTCGAGCAACGCCGGCTGGCTGGCCACCAGGATGCGGTAGGCGGTCTGACGCTGGCCCCGTTCGGACGATTCCACCCGCCAGGACAAGCGCGGCCGGGGCTCGTCCACACCCAACGGGTTTACCCGGTATTCACACTGCAAGCCCACCGGCTGCAACGTGGCCGTGCAAATGCCTGCGGTGGCCAGCCAGGTCGAGAGGAGGGCCGCTCCCCAAGCGGCGCCCTGCGGACGAACGGTTGAGGTCGCCAAGCGTTTCATGGCGCCATCGTGAAGAAAACGCCGGCCGAATCAATCCTCCGCGCGACTCTCGGGGGCTTTGAAAGAAGCCCGACCGGGTGGTCCCGAGTTCGAACCAGCGCCGACCCCGGCACCTCCCGGATCATCTGGCCGGATCCGGCATGCCACCGGTCCGCCGCGAGGGGCGGCACAAGCGGGCACGGTGCCCGGGGTGGAGCATCCGCGGCGAAAATCGGGCCCGACGAGAATTCTTGCCGGCTCGGCCCGGGAGCAGAGCGGGGGTTGCGTCGGTCTTCATCCCGGGCCATGGTTGTCTAGATCTGCCGGGGGCCTGCCCGCGCGCGGCCTGTGGTCGGGAACAGGGCCGAGTGCCTCGGGGGTCGGCGGCCCCGCAGCTTTTGAATGGGTCGCTGCGGCGGTTCGTCCCATGGTGTGGCGGGCCGGGCATATTCGGCTTTCCATGGCCTCTGGAATCGGGTATCCGGGAGGGCCAAACGACGACGCAGGAGAAAAAGATTCATGAGAAGGGATCGCAAAACGTACCGGAAGTGGATCGGCTTGGTGAGCGCGGTGGGGCTGGCCTGGGCGCTGGCCTCAGGAGCGGCTGTGGCGCAGGACAAGGTGCCCCTGGAGTTGAAACTGCCGGCACCCACGCTCAAAGGAACGCCGGAGGATTTGCCCAGTGGACCGAATGTGGAGCCCCTGTCGGACAAGCCTCGTCCGCCGTTTTACGTGCCCAAAGGCGTGACGAACGTGGCGTTGGGCAAGGCGGTCACGTCCAGCGTGCCCCCGTTTACCGGCGAACTGAGTCAGATCACCGACGGCAAGAAAGAGGCGTTCGACTACGACGCCGTGGAGTTTCGCCGCGGCACGCAGTGGATTCAGGTGGATCTCGGTGCGACTTACGAAATCCATGCCATCGTCATGTGGCACGATCATCGGTACATCCAGGTCTTTCATGACGTGATCGTGCAGGTGTCCAATGACCCCGAATTCCGGGAAGGGGTGGTGACGCTCTTCAACAACGACGTGGACAATTCCTCCGGCCTGGGCGTGGGCACGGACCGCGAGTACTTCGAGACCCATGAGGGCAAGATTGTGGACGGCAAGGGCGTGAAGGCCCGGTACGTTCGCTGCTACACGCGCGGCAGCAGCCAGAGCGCGCTGAACTGCTGGCAGGAGCTGGAGGTCTACGCCCTCCCGGCCTCATGAACCGTGGCTGGGCGTGGGCGTTTGGCCTGATCGCCCTCGGGGCGCTGGGGATCCGCTGTGTTCAGTTGGATCTCCGGCCCATGCACAATGACGAAGCGGTCAATGCCATCCGGCAGGCCGCCGCGTGGAGTTCCGAGCCGTACCGTTACGACCCGGGCGAACATCACGGGCCGACGCTCTATTACTTCTCCCTGATTCCCATTCGCCTGCGGGGTGTGCCCAGCTTTGCCGCGCTGGACGAGGCCACCCTGCGGTTGACCCCCGCACTCGCCGGGGTCGCCATGGTCCTGCTGCTGTGGCCGCTGCGACACGCCCTGGGCGCCGGTGCGACCGTCGCTGCGGCCGGATTCACCGCGCTCTCGCCGGCCCTGGTCTTCTACAGCCGCAACTTCATTCATGAAATGTTGTTGGGGCTGTTTACCCTGCTGCTGGGCGTTGCGGTTTGGCGATACACTTCCGAGCGCCGCGCCTCGTGGGCCGTCCTCGCAGGTGTGGCCCTCGGACTGATGCACGCCACCAAGGAAACGTTCGTCCTTCCCCTGGGCGCGTTGGCGATCGCGGTTGCAGTCGTGAGCCGATGGGAAGGCGGACCGGGGTTCCTCGCCCAATGGCGGAGGACATGGAACGGCCGACACGTGCTCTGGGCGGCCTTTGCGGCCCTGGTGGTGTCCGTGACGTTTTACACCTCCTTTTTCACGCACTGGCGTGGTCCCCTGGACTCGATCCTTTCCTACCTGCCCTGGCTGCAGCGGGCCGCCGGTGACTCGCCGCACATTCATCCCTGGTACTTCTACCTGGAACGGTTGCTCTGGTTCCAGCGCCCCCGGGGACCATTGTGGACCGAGGGGCTGATCCTGGTCCTCGCATGTGTCGCCATGGGCTTGGCGCTGCGTGGCCAGGGCCTGGGGCCAACGAATCGCGTCCTGGTCCGCGGCGTGATGATCTACACTCTGACCCTCACCGTGTTTTACACCCTGATCCCTTACAAAACGCCGTGGTGCCTGGTGGGCTTTTGGCACGGGTTCGTGCTCCTTGCCGGCGTCGGGGCCGCCCGTCTTGCCTGTTGGTTGATGCCGCTGACGGCCCGGGCGCTTTACGCGGGACTCTTGACCGCGGGCGTCGTCCACCTGGGCTGGCAGTGCTGGCAGGCCAACTTTGTGCGTCACTCGGACTGGCGCAATCCCTACGTGTACGCACAAACGGTGCCCGACGTCCTGCGCATGGCCCGGCGGGTCCTGGATCTGGCGCGGGGGCATGCGGACGGCCCACGCATGCCCGTTCAAGTGGCGGTGCCGAATCACGGGTACTGGCCGCTGCCGTGGTATTGGCGGAGCCTGGAGCGAGTGGGTTGGTACGATCGGTTTCCAGAGGCACCGTGGGCGCCGGTGGTGGTCGCCGCGGCGGAGTGGAATGTGAAGCTCGACGAACGGTCGGGGCGACGATGGGTGATGACCGGGCTGTACGAACTGAGACCCCGTGTGTTCTTGGAGTTGTACGTGGAATTGGAGCTGTGGAAACGCTGGCTGGCGCAACGCACACCGCCGCCGGACACAGCACAGCCCTGACCCAAGAGTGCGCATGCGCCCTCGCACGGCTTCAAAGTTCGCACACCTCCTCCTTCGGCGTGCTTTCTGTGGAGGCTCCGCGGCCCTGCCGCAGGGCGGTCATGCCTCGCACATTATCCCTGACGGACAACATGGCGCGCCGGCCCGGATCTGGGGAGACCCTCAAGGACGGGCCCGGTGGAGGCCCCGAGGGCAATCTGCCCAGAGCTCCCGACCCAGCTCCGAACGTGCACGTTTCAGCGAGCCGCGGCGGAAGCCGGCTCGGTGACGATTCCCAATTCGCGCAAGAACGGCTCCTTGCGGACGGGCCGGCCCAGGAACTTTTCCACCGAGAGGTTGACGTCGCGCGAGTCGCCGGGCTCGTAAATCTCCCGGCGCAGCCGCCGGCCGGTGGGCACGTCCAAGTACCCTTCCGGGGCTTGTTCGAACACCGTGGCCATGTCCGCCGCGATCACATCGGCCCACGCATAGCCGTAGTACCCGGCGTCATAACCGGTGAGATGTCCGAAGTAGGTGACGAAGGTCGTGTCCTCGGGCACGGGATAGAACACCTCGCTCAGAATGCGATTGGCCAACGGGATGGTCTCGGACGCATTTCCTTCGTGGATCTGGGTATGTAACGTGAGGTCGAGGATCCCGAAGGAAAACTGGCGCCGATAGAAGTGGGCGATGCTGGAGCGCTTGGCCTCTTTCAGTTGCCGCAGGATCTCCTCGGGAATCTTCCGGGACGGGTCGCGATAATCCGCGGCAAAGCTGTCGAGGACGGTTTTGTCCCAGACCCAGTTCTCGAGCATCTGGGAAGGGGCTTCCACGAAGTCGCGCGGCACGCTGGTGCCGGCGAACCGGCTGTACTTGGCCCGCGTAAGAATGGAATGCATGGCGTGGCCGAACTCGTGGAACAGTGTTTCCACCTCGGCATGCGACAGCAACGAGGGCCGGTCTTTTTGGGGAGGCGGGAAATTGCAGACCAGGGCCACGGTGGGGCGCTGGTAGCGGCCGTCGGGCAACAGCTTGCCCTCGATCAGCCCGAATTGGGCGAAGTGATTGAACTTGCCCTCACGGGGAAACATGTCGAGGTAGAACAACCCCAGGGGTTCCCCCGTGACGGCGTCGCTGACGGCGTAGAGCTGGATGTCGTCCACCCAGCGCCATGGCGGGTCGATCCGGTCGAAGCGCAACTCGAAGATGCGCTGGTAGATCCGGAACATGCCGTCCAGGACCTGTTGGTAGGGGAAGTACACGCGCAACTGCTCGGCGTCCACGTTGTAGCGTTCCTTCTTGAGCTGGTTGGCGTAATAGCGCCAGTCCCAGATGTGGACCACGGCGTTGGGATCGCCCGTGTCCCGGGCCTTGAGCGCCTGGAACTCGGCCTTTTCCTGATCGAACTTGGGCTGGAGCGCGGCCGAGGTTTCCTGCAGGAACTGCAGCGCGCGCGCCGCGGTCTTCGCCATCTTCGTTTCGATCTGATAATCCGCCCAGTGGGCATACCCGAGGGCTTTGGCAATGCGATCGCGCAGGGCCAAGATGCGCCCGAGCAGCTCCGCATTTTCTTCCCGGGCCAGGCGGTAACGCTCCGTCTCCACCAGGCGCCGAACCTCCTCGCGCCGCGCGTTTTCCATCACCATCAGGTACTGCCAGGTCACATTGACCTGGATCGTGTATTCGTCCGGGCCGGTTTTGATGCCGGGCTGATCCAGGAAACTGTCGGGTAAGCCCTCCAGGTCGGCGCGGCGAAACTTGAGGGCCTTGGTCGCCTGGGTGATGTGCGTGTCGAAATCCGTGCAAAGCCGGGCCAGTTCCTTGCGCCATTGCTCCACCTGATCGCGTTGTTCCCTGGGCAGGGCCAGACCTGCGCGGCGATAGTCGCGCAGGGTTTCCTCCAACAACTTGGCGTCCTCGCCGAAGAGCTGCGGGCGGGTGTCCGCGTAGGCGCGGATGACCTGGTAAACGTCCTCTCGATACTCGATGCCCACGGCCCATTCCTGCAGGGTCTTGAGGGCCTCGGTGGCGGCCTGCCGCAGCGCGGGGTTCGGGCTGGTCTCTTTGATGAACGCCAGGCGGTTGGCCGCCGTGCCCACCAGGTGATTGAGATCGTCCAGCGCGCGCACGGTGTCTTCGAAGGTCAGACGGGTGCGGTCCAGACCGGCGATCTCGTCCAGCGCGGCGTTGCCGGTGGCCATGGTCCGATCCACCAACCGCCGGATGGCCTCGGGCGTGGTCTCGAACGCGGGCACGGCAATCACCGAGCCGAAGTGCGCCGCCCGCGCCTGGGCTTCCTTGAGCGATCGAATTGGCGTGTGAAACGCCTTTTTCTTGGAGGCAGCCGTGCATCCGGTCATAAGCAACGCCAGGCCCAACAAGCAAGACAGCCTTGCATACATGGCGCGAAAGCTTAGGAAGCCCGCGGAGGACCGGCAAGCGCAACAGCCGCCTGCCGTGAGCTCGCGCATCCAAGCCGGGCCGTGCGGGCCGGGGGACCTGAATCGAAAGGTCGCTGACGTTCCCGCACCCGCGCTCTTCCACCCGCGTTGGCCCGCGTTTTGGGATGGTTGCCCGTGGCGACGAACCGGCCGGCCTCCACGCACCCGTTTTCCCTGAACGGCTCACCGTGTTCCCAACCGACCCGGTTGTGAAAAGCCGGGGATAGCTGCGTGTTCCCTTGGTCCAGGCACACCCGGCGGGCTGCCCCACGGGCGGTACAAGGTGTTTTTCGGCGGACCGATCCATGGCGACGAACCCGGACTTGCGAAGGGATCGGGATCCCGTTCTGCGCAGCGAAGGCCCGGGGCACGCCCGCGCCCGGCCCCGGCGGGCAAGTGCTGGGAGCCGGTGGCGCGCGTTGCGATATGGCAACCCGGAGCCGGGGACGCTATCGTGAAAGCGCTATGCAGCTCCGATTGCGGTGGTGGTTGGCCGGCACAGGAGCCCTGGCCCTGGTCTGGATCCTGATCTGGACCGGCTACCAATGGGCCGCTGCGCAAAAGATGACCGCAGACAAGCTGCGGCAGTGGGTCGAAAGCACCGACCTGGCCCGGCTGCGGGGTCCGGAGCGGGAGCGCGCGTTGCGTCAGTTGGCCGAGGGACTCAACGCGCTGCCTTACGAAGAGCGACGTCGTGTACGGCTGGACGGCTTCTGGACCAACTGGTTCGCGGTCATGACGGAGGACGAACGCGCGGCGTTCCTGGATGCCACCCTGCCGCAGGGGCTGCAACAAATGATTGCCGCCTTCGAGGAACTGCCCGCGGATCGTCGTCAGCGGGCCTTGCGCGAAGCCATGCGCCGCGTGCGCGAGGCCGCAATCGAGTCCGGCCGAGTCACTCCGGCCGAACCCCCTCCGGGTTGGAGCGAGGATCTGCAGCGGCAGGTCACCCTCCACGGACTGCGCGCCTTCTACTCGCAGAGCTCGGCCCAGACCAAGGCCGAGTTGGCGCCCGTTCTCGAAGAACTGCAGCGGCTCATGCAGAGCGGACGATTCTTCCGGGGGCGACCCGACCGGTGAAGACGACCCATGAACGGAATCCTGGCAGAGCCCCACAATGGATGGTCTCGCGGTTTCACCCTGTTGGAGCTCCTGGTCGTGCTCGGCATCCTGGCGCTGCTGGCCGGGCTGCTCCTGCCGGGTCTGAGCCGCGCGCGCGAAGCCGGCCGCGCCACCGCTTGCATGGGGCACCTGCGCCAGATCGGGCTGGCCCTGCAGATGTACGTGGATCAAAACCATCAGCGCCTGCCGGTCATGCGGGATCGGCCCCCGGACACCAACAGCCTGCCGCCCGGACCTGTCCTGCCCGGTCCGGACCAGGTCCTGGCCGACGAGGTGGGAGATGTGCGGGTGTTTCGATGCCCCTCCGATACGGCGCAGTTGTTCGAGCGGACGGGTTCCAGCTATGCGTGGAACAGTCTGCTCAATGGCCAGCGCGCCGATGACCTGCAGGTGTTCGGCATGCGCTTCGGCAGCTCGCGCATGCCGCTCATGTTCGATAAAGAAGGGTTCCATCGCGCCCGCGGCGAGCGGCGGGCGGTGAACTATCTCTACGCCGACGGTCACATCCGCAATTTGTTGGTACTGGAGGGGGCCCGATGACGGCGGCGATCGAGCTGCATCACGTGACCAAGCGGTTCGGACGCCGCACGGCGGTGGAGGACCTCACGTTGACGGTTCCCATCGGAGAAGTCTTCGGTCTCCTCGGACACAATGGCGCCGGCAAAAGCACCGCCATTGGCATGATGCTGGGACAGGTCTGGCCCACCGCCGGACAGGTGCGCATCCATGGTTGGGACGTCGCCACGCAGCGGACCCGGGCGCTGGCCCGGGTGGGCGCCATCTTCGAAACTCCGGCCTTTTACGAATACCTGAGCGGATTGCGCAACCTGGAGATCTTCTCCAGCTACACCGCGCCCGTGTCGCAACGGCGATTGGCCGAGGTGTTGGACTGGGTGGGCCTGACCGGGCGCGAGCATTCGGCGGTGCGGACCTACTCGCACGGCATGCGAGCCCGCCTGGCCCTGGCCCAGGCCCTGTTGCCGCACCCGGATCTTTTGATTCTGGATGAGCCCGGCGAGGGCCTCGACCCCGAGGGCGTGCACGAGCTCCGACAAATGCTCCAACGGCTGCACCGGGAACTGGGTCTGACCCTGCTGATCTCTTCCCATCAACTGGGCGAGATGGAACAGCTCTGCACCCGCATCGCTGTGTTGCGCCAGGGCCGCAAGGTCTTCGAAGGCCCGTGGGACCGCGTCCAATGGGCGGAGGGTCCGATCCGATTGGAGGCCCGCCCCTTCGAACGTGCCGTGGCGGGCCTGCAGGCCGTCGGGCTGGTGCTCGAGGCGGGCCGGGACGCTGAAGGCGGTTGGGTGCGCCCGGCCCCGGGCATCACCCCCGACCAACTGGCCCGCTGGATCGTCGAGGCCGGATTCGATCTGTTGGAGCTCCGCCGGCCCCGGCAAACGCTGGAGCAGTTTTATCTGTCACTCATGCGGCCCGACCCGCAATCGGACAGCAGGTCCGACAGCCGGGAGGTGACGCGCCGTCCGGCCGCAACCTGAAAGCTCGCGATGTTCTGGCTGCATCTCAGGAACGAACTCTGGAAACTGTTCGGCAAAAAGCGAACCTACATCGGCTTCGGCATGTTCCTGTTGGCCCAGAACGCCATGCTGCTGGCGTTCCGATTCACGCGTTGGCAGCAGGACCTGGAACGTTTGCTGGAAGGCAACGGCTACCTGGCCCGCGAATTCATCTCGGCCCTGACCGTGGCGGTGATCATGCTGATCCCCCAGATCCTGCTTCTAATGCCTCTGTACACGACCCTGGTAGGTGGCGATCTGGTGGCCAAAGAGGCCGAAGACGGAACACTGCGCATGATTCTGTCCAGACCGATTTCGCGGCTGCGCCTGTTGACCGTCAAATGGCTGGCGGGCGCCTTGTTCGCGTTGTCGCTGGTGTTGGTGCTGGGCGCCACGGCCGTCCTGTGCGCGCGGCTCTGGTTTCCGTGGAAGGGGATGTTTGTCTTTGCGCCCGGCCAGGCCTTTGCGGTGCTGAGCAGCGAAGCTGGGCTCCAACGTTACCTTCTGGCCCACGTCTTTCTGGGCATGAACGCGGTGACGATGTTGAGCCTGGCCTTCCTGTTCTCCTGCTTCAACATGAAGCCCGCGGCCGCCACGATCCTGGCGCTCTCCTACCTGTTCGTGAATCTGGTCCTGGAATCCATTCCCTTCTTCGATCGCTACGAGGTCTGGCTTCTCCCCCACCACTTCCGCTGCTGGCTGCGCGTGTTCGATTCGCCCATTCCCTGGTGGGAGATCCTGCAGTCGCAACTGGTCCTGCTCGGCGCCAACGCCACTGCCTTCATCCTGGGCGCGGTGGGTTTCCAGGTCAGGGATTTCAAGACCTGAGCCGTCCCGGTGGATCGACGGTCGCCAAGGCGCCGACCGCCGGGTGACAGGCGTGCGCGCAACCTCTTCCTGATTGCCAGAACACGCGCTGCGCGGTGTGCCGCTCACCCGGCCGTCGGCTCGCGATGTTGCTTGGGCCGGACCCCGGCATGGCCGCTCGAGGGAAGAACGCAGCCGGCCGCGTGCGCACACGGGCTTGCATCTGCCCGCGTGGATCCGAGCCGGCCAAAACCCCGGCTGTTACGATGCCACCACGGGAGAGAGTGCGCACCCGCGCTGGCCTCCTTGATTGGGGTCCGCGGGATCCGAACCGGTCCTCGCCCGTGAATCAGATGTGCCGGCTGTCCTGCTCGTCCTTGGCGGTGTAGCCCGTTTCCTGCCGCTGGAAATTCACCGCATTTTTCTTGAGATACGCCTGATACAGGTCCTCGGCGGTCATTCCCAGCACCTGGGCGAGACTGATCAGGAAATGGAACAGGTCCACCACCTCCACGCGCGCGTTCTGTTCGTCGAACCTTTGGTACCGGGCCCACCATTTCCACGGGACGCTGTCGGTCAGTTCGGCGATCTCCTGGGACATGGCGCGGCAGTAGTTCAGAATCCAGTGGATGCGCTCGGCCTCGCTCAGACCTTCCGTCCGCACCCCGATGCGCTCGTTCAACGCGTGCTGCAGCCGCCAAATCTCTTCCAGTCGATCCGGTTGGTTCATGGGAGCCCGCACCATAAGACCAACGGCGCCTGCGGAACAGCCGAAAATGTAACGCGTCGCAGCCTCGCAAACCCGAGCCGCCCGGGCCGCGGACCAAACTCCTTTCCCTGGAGACCTGCCGGCCGCGCAGCACCGATTGGCAGGCCGGCCGAGCCGATGAGCTTTTTGGATGGACGTGCCTTGCCGGTTACGTGTGTCCTGAGCCCAGCCTCGGGGCTCCGGCCGCCTGCGGACTGGGCTGTCACTGCAGGTTCGTAACACGTTTTGCGGGGGTCCATGAAGGTGCCTTCGCTCCAGGCGCCGTCCGACGTGCAAGGAAACGAGGAGCCTCTTGCTTCCGTTTCTGCCGCGGTCTGTCGTCGGCTCTCATGCAGGACGTGGCCGTCTCTTCAACCGCCTCGCGAAAACTCAAACCGCTCCGTCCTGCGTGAGGTCGTGCCGGCGGCTTTTCGCCCCCAAAAGGCGGAGCGGCTCCCGAACCGCATCAAGCGTGGCGGATTCTTGTTGCAGGGGACGAACCCGGCCCCGAGTTGCACCTTGAACAGGGCAGGCGATCAACGCTCGGGCCGCGGGCGAGGTCCGGGCGGCCGCGGAGGGGGCGCTGCGCCCGGTTCCTCGGCCCTCCGCCCGGGCTCCCGCCGCAGCAACCGTTCAAAGGCACGCCGCTGCTCTGGGGTCAGTTCTTGTTGGATTCGCTCCCGGGCTTCCGCCACCTCCCTTCGCAGCTGCGGCTGGATCGAATCCCACAACTGCCGGATGCGTTCCTGACTTTCCCGGATGTGCTGTTCGATGCGCGCGCGCTGTTCCGGGGAAAGGTTCAGTTCGCGGGTTGCCCGCAGCAAGAATTCCATGCGCCGTTCCTCCAGCCGACGCTGGAGCTCGGGTCCGGCCCGGTGCCGTAACTCGGAGAGAGGCGGCAGGATCGGAGCCGCCGGGGGCGCGGGAGCGACCGCATTGGGGTGGGTCGGCCCTGGAGCAGCCGCGGGGCCCATGGCACGAAAACGGCCGACCCGTTCGCGCACGGCCTTGCCGACCAACAGGCCCCCGGTCAAAACCCCCGCCGCAAAAATGATCGCCGTGGCCAGCGCGATCTTCCACGCAGCTGCGCCGACCCCGGCGGTCCGCGTTGCATTCCCCGTGATCGGTTCACTCATAACCCCATTGGATCCGGTCGCCAGCCATGGCCGCACACTGGTCGGACACGCGGTTCACCAAGTCCACTCGGAATCCTCTACCGCGGCCAACAAGGTGGATTCCAGGTCCGCCGCTGCTTCTCCGGCGCCCTCGCCCATGGGCACCATCCAGAGCCACAAGGTCAACAGCAGGCTCAAGCCGGCACACGCCCAGGCGGCCCGCATGAGCCCCTGGATCCATCCGCGGATCGGGTCCACGGAAGGTGCCCCCTGCCGCAAGGCCGCTACCACCCTGGCTTCGAAGCCCGGTGGCACCGAGGCCGAGGGCGGACAGGCCCGGGCAGCCCGCATCAATCGTTGCCTCAGTGCTTCCACTTGCCGGTCCATGTGCTGGTTGACCTTTCTTTGAGACGTGCGGGAGGCCGGCCGGGTTACACAGCGCAGCGCCGGCCTACAAAAACTTGTCCTTCATCAGCCGCGACAAAAGGCGCCGCATCCGCGCCCGCGCCCGAAACGCCCGTACCTTGACCGTGGTCACGGACCAGCCTGTCAGCTCGGCGGTTTCCTTGACCGACCGCTCTTCCAGCTCCAACAGGGTCAATATCAGCCGGTCCGCCGGGGACAATAGCTCCAGCAGCCGATCCACCAACTGGCGGGCCGCCTCGCTGCGATGCCGATCCGAGTCGTCGGCGGTCTGCGTCAGACCCATGAGCCATTCCTGCTCCGCCTCGGTCAAATCTGTAAAGGTCGCTTCCCGGCTGCGCCGATGGGCCCGCAACGCATCGTAACAGGCGCGCACCGCGAGCCGCATCAACCAGTGCTCGAACGGCGCTTCACCCCGAAAACTCGACAGCTTCTGAAATGCCCTGATCCAGATTTCTTGCGCGAGGTCCGCCACCTCGCTGTCCCGCCGGGCATACCGGCGAACCGTGGCAAACACCCGCGGGCCGTAGCGCCGCATCAGTTCTTCGAAGGCCGCCATGTTACCGGACCGCACGGCCTGCACCAGATCGGCATCCGTGGGGCCGGGGTCGCGAGCCACCTCCGTCGGCCGCGGCATTGACCCGGTCGAGGCGGACTCTTCTCCTGCTCCGGAGGGTTCAGCCGCCGCGGGCGTGGTCAAATCCGGCCAGCCTTTCATGGAGAAGAGGGCGGGGAAGGCGATTGAGCCGACCGTGCGCCAGGGGCACCCGGAGGCAGCGGGGGCATTGACCCCGCCTCGAAGAAACCCGGGGGCAGCGGCGGCAGTTCCGGCACCTGTCGCACCAGCCGACGCCAGGTTTCCCGCTCCGAGGGACTCATGGCCGCCCAACGCTCCGCATTCCGCAGAAACGCGCGTCGCTCTTCTGGCGACATCGCCGCCAGGCGACGAAACGAGGCGATCACGGCCCGACGTTGCTCCCGTGACAACCGCTCGAATTGCCGCAAGCTCTCTTCCATCAACCGGCGCTCCGCCTCGCTCAGCGTGGACAACGCTCGCTCGCGTTCCTCCGGCGTCCACTCGAAAAAGCGCGCCAACTGCCGCATCGCCGGTTGCCAATCTGCAGACCGACGGCCTCCCGGCAGGCGTACCGCCTCGTTTTCCCTCGCGGCTGGAGCACCGGTTGCCCCGACAGCCACCGGTGGACGGCCGCCCGCCGGGAGCGCGCCCCGAGGGATGCGACTGAAGTAGTCCAACGCGTGCTCGCTCTGCAGGAATTGCTCCCGGACCGCAGCCGGTAACCGGTCCCACAGCGCCAGCCGATCTGCCACCGCCTGACGCACATGCGCCGGTACGGTCGTCTCCAGCGGGGGCCGCTCCTGCGGCGCCTGCCGCATCAGAGGTGCCAGATACCACCGCAACTCCGTCGCGCGCAGCCGAAGCTCACGCTCCTCCGCCGAAAGTTTTGTGTACTCTTGGATCTTGGCCAACAGACGCGCACGAACCTCGGGCGGTCGATTGCTCAGGGCCCGCTCCCGGTCCTCCGGCGCCATCGCCAATAGCTCGCGGAAGGCATCCACCGGCGAGACCACAGGAGGCAGTGGCGGCGTCGATGGGACCCCCACGGGCTCTCCCGCCCGCCCCACGCTCAAGCAGGTCAGCCACGTGCCCAAAAGCAACAGGATCCAAAAACGGGTGCCCGCCTCTCCTGCGCATCCACCCGTGCAGACCAGCCCAGCGTCGCCCACCACGCCGACCGTTCTCATTGGAGCAAGCTCAACAGCTCCACATCGGGCGCAGGCCCGACCGGCAGACGAGCCACGATGTCGAACTCCGCCAATGGCTCCGGCGAGAGTAGTTCCGCCCAGACCTGTACGGCCTCCGGCTCCAGCACCTTGGGCGCCTGCCACCCTTGCCACCAGACCATCACGACGATGAGGGCTGCAGCCCCTGCCACGGCCCAACGAATCCACACCGCCCGCACCCACGAGAATCTGTGGGCCCAGCGCCACCGCTTCGGGGCCGCCTCCTCCCGCTCGATGGCCGACCACACTCGAGCGGCCAGGTTCGAAGGCACTTCAACTTGGCGCAGCCGGCCCAGTGCGTGGGTCAAAGACCGCTCCAGGTCCCAATCTTCGCGTTCCTCCGGATGCCCGGCCAGCCAGGACTGAAGTCGCGCTTCTTCCTCGGGACGCAGCGGCCGTTGCCACAACGCTGCTCGCAGCTCTTCCAGCTCGCGCTTGTTCATGACCGTCTCTCTGCACAACACCGAGAGGCGCACAAAGTTTCCGCAGCAGGTTGCCAAAGCCGAAAGGGCCCGGGGCGACCCGCTTTCGACCGGCCCTTTCGTGCTGCCGGGAGGAGGGGGCGCCAAGGCCAAAGCGTAGATGCCGGGCTGCATCCGCTTGCGCCAGAGCCCGGGCTCTCTCGGAAGGGCAGCGCCAAGGGGGATTCGGGAGTCCGACGGCCACGTCCGGGTTTGAGGCGGCGCCGCGGCTGTGGTAATGGTGTCTTCCCGATATGAGTGCCATGAATCTCCAGCCCACCTGGGAGCGGACGCAACACCCCCTGTGGGACGGCGGACTCTTGCGACTGCCCGCACTGGGCCTGAGCGTGGATGTCCGGGAAATGCGGATCCCGGTGTCCTACGTGCAGGCGATGGAGCCGGCTTTTCAGCGGGCTTTTGAGGAAATGCGGGCACTGGAGGCCGGTGCGATTGCCAACCCGGACGAGGGTCGGATGGTGGGTCACTACTGGCTCCGCAATCCGGACTTGGCGCCGACGGTGGAGATTCGGGACCAGATCCAACGCACGCTGGCGCAGATCAAGGCGTTCGTCCGCCAGGTCCATTCGGGCGCGGTTTGTGGCAGGGATGGATCCTTTCGGAATCTGTTGCTGATTGGGATCGGCGGGTCGGCTTTGGGTCCGCAGATGGTGGCGCATGCGTTGGGGGATCCGGACCGGGACCGGATGAAACCGTACTTCTTTGACAATACCGATCCGGACGGAATGCAGCGTGTGGTGCGCCAGTTGAGTAACGAGTTGGGTCGGACCCTCTGTATCGTTATCTCCAAGTCGGGCGGGACCAAGGAAACGGCAAACGGCCTGAAAATCGCGCAGACTGCTTATGCCCACAGAGGGCTTCCTTTCGCCCGACATGCCGTGGCTGTTACGCAGGAGAACAGTCAACTGGACAAACAGGCGGTCACGGAGGGTTGGCTTGGGCGCTTTCCTATGTGGGACTGGGTGGGGGGCCGGACCAGCGAGACCTCGGCGGTTGGTTTGCTTCCTGCAGCGCTACAGGGGTTTGACATTGATTCGATGTTGCTGGGGGCCAAGTGCTGCGATGCAGCGTCGCGCGTCTGTAACGTTAATCTAAACCCGGCAGCCCTCCTGTCTCTGGCTTGGCATTTCGCAGGTAACGGTAAAGGAGCAAAAGACATGGTCGTCCTGCCCTACAAGGATCGACTCGAGTTGTTCCCCAAGTACCTGCAACAGCTCGTCATGGAGTCGCTTGGCAAGGAACTGGACCGCAACGGCCAGGTCGTTCACCAAGGGCTAACTGTTTTCGGGAATAAAGGGACGACCGACCAACACTCTTACGTCCAGCAACTTAGAGACGGTTTGCCGAATTTTTTCATCACATTCATTGAGGTGCTCCGACACCAAAACGGTCCGCCGGTCCTCATGAACGATCTGGTCACCGCAGGAGATTACCTTCACAGCTTCTGCTCCGGCACCGCCAAAGCCATCGCTGAAAAGGGCAGAGGCGTCATCCGCATCACGCTGGACGTGCTCAGCCCGTTCACGATCGGTTGCCTCATCGCTCTGTTCGAACGTGCCGTTGGACTTTATGCCTCGCTGATCAATATCAATGCCTATCATCAGCCGGGCGTGGAAGCTGGGAAGAAGGCGTCGGAAAGGGTCATCGCCCTCCAGAAACGTGTGATAGGCCACTTCCGCGCCAATCGCGGCAAGCCGATGACCAGTGATGAAATCGCTCAATCCTTGGAAGCCGGGTCGGATCGCGAGGAAATCCACGACCTTTGTCTGATGCTGGCCCACAATCCGGCAAGTGGAATCCAAGCGATCCCATCGCGCGAAGTTATATTCTTCCGTGCATTCTGAATATTTTCCATTCCCCAAGCCATACGACGTCATTGTGGTGGGCGGGGGCCATGCCGGGATCGAGGCGGCCCTGGCCGCGGCGCGCATGGGATGCCAGACCCTGTTGCTCACCTTGAATCCCGACTCGATAGGCCAAATGTCCTGTAACCCGGCCATTGGTGGCTTGGCCAAGGGAAATCTGGCGCGGGAGGTGGACGCATTGGGCGGGGAGATGGGAATCAACACCGACATGACCGGACTCCAGTTCCGTATGCTGAACACCACCAAGGGTCCTGCGGTCTGGGCGCCACGGGCTCAATGCGACAAAAAGGCCTATCAGATGCGGATGAAATGGGTGTGTGAGCGGCAGGAGAACTTGGACATCATGCAGGCCGAAGCCACGGAATTGGTGACAGATAGCGGGGAGATCGTGGGAGTGCGGACCTCCCTGGGCGTGGAGTACCGTGCCAAATCCGTGGTGGTAACGACGGGGACGTTCCTCAAAGGTCTGATGCACATCGGGTCCACACAGCTTCCGGGGGGCCGTGCCGGGGACAAGGCCGCTTTCGGGATCAGTGAATCGCTGCGCCGCCTAGGACTGGAGCTGGGCCGGATGAAGACCGGCACGCCTCCGCGTTTACTGCGAAGCTCCATTGACTTTTCCAAGACCGAACCACAGCCGGGGGACGAGCCGGTGCCTTACTTCTCGCACTGGAAGGACGAATTGTTCCACGTGGAACATTCCATCGTGCGATTCCCTGCTTCATACTCCTGCTCCGGACCCTACCCACCCGGGTCGATCCTCGCCCAGCTCGGCGGCCAGATGCAATGTCACATCACGTACACCACCGCGGCTACCGCCGAGATCATTCGCGCCAATCTCCACCGATCCCCACTCTACAGCGGCGCCATCAAAGGGGTTGGCCCCCGTTATTGCCCTTCCATTGAGGACAAGATCGTCAAATTCGCCGATAAAGAACGGCACCAAATCTTTTTGGAGCCCGAAGGAATCAGCACCGACGAGATCTACGTCAATGGCCTGTCCACTTCGCTGCCTTTTGATGTCCAACTGCAGCTGGTAAAAACCGTCATCGGCTGTGAAAACGCGGTGATGCTGCGGCCGGCGTACGCGGTTGAATACGATTACGCCCCGCCTACGCAGTTGACGCCCTACCTTGAGACCAAGGCCTGCAAGGGACTTTTCCTCGCCGGTCAAATCAACGGCACCTCCGGCTATGAAGAAGCCGCCGCCCAGGGTATCATCGCCGGCATCAATGCAGCCCTGCGAGCCCAAGGGAAACCGATGATCACTCTCGGACGGGACCAGGCCTACATCGGGGTGCTCATCGATGACCTGGTCACCAAGGGAACCACCGAACCTTATCGGATGTTCACCTCACGTGCCGAATACAGGCTCTTGCTGCGCCAAGACAATGCCGACCTCCGCCTCTCGGGCATCGGCTACTCAGTCGGACTCCTTCCGGAGCGGCGCTACGCCAAGGTCCGGGCCAAGCAGGCAGCCATTGTCGAAGAACTTCGCCGACTTCAAGCCACGAGGCACGGCGCCCAAACCCTCGCCCAAATCTTGGCCCGCCCAGAGGTCCGGTACCGAGATTTGCCCGGGGCTCGACCGGACTTGGACCCTGATGTGGTCCACCAAGTCGAGGTGGAGGTAAAGTACGCCGGTTACATCGAGCGGCAGAAGGCCGAGGTACTGAGGTTCAAGTCATTGGAAGACAAGATGATACCGGATGATTTCGACTACGCCACCGTGCCCAGCTTGCGGTTGGAGGCCCGACAAAAACTTTCGAAGATCCGGCCCAGAACGTTGGGCCAAGCGGCCAGGATCTCGGGGGTTTCTCCTGCGGACATTGCGATCCTCGCCGTCTGGTTGAAGCGTTACGGCGCGGGCCAACTCCGTTCGGGGTCGCCGGCTCGCGGTTAGCTTTTTCGGCACCCCAATCGTGCCCGCCCGCCGCCACCCTCAGGGCGAAGCACGACCAAGGGGGTTTTCAATGCCCATCCTCCTAGAAAGTGAGTCCATGGTCTGCGCAATTCCTCAGTGGAGCCCAAAAGGTGATTCTTGATCCGAAAAGCCGAAAGGCAACGGCTTGGTGGACTCCGGAAGAAGTGGGCTTTTCAAACAGCGATTCTTGCTTGCGGCAAGGGTACCTTATCGGCGCAATGGTTTCGTCCACAGCCTTTCCGGCGCACCCAACGGGCGCTCCAAAAACCACAGATTACTCAGAGGATCCTGATCCACATCCCGTTGCAGAGGCACAAGGCGAAACGGGATGCGCCTGTTTGCAGCTCCAATCACGTCAGGTGGCCAAGAGGGTGACCACGGTGAATTCGACAAGAACCGCCTTCCCAAGTGGGGTGAGGGCAAGCGGGCGGTTTCTACGCTTACAACATCCTGTGAAGCAGTCAGATGGATTCAGTTCCGCTCTGTGTTCTGACCTCTGGAGCGTGGTTCGTTGGGCCTGACTTTGGGCAAGAAAGAGAGCCCCGGCCTGTTCACTGCCAGACCGGGGCTTGACTCCAACGCCGTGGAAACAGGGCTTGCGGAGGAGAGTCTTTTCGACTACGAGCGGACAATCCAACGCCGACCGAGCCCGACCATGCCGAGGCCAGCGATCCCCAACAACATCAGGCTGCTGCCGCCTTCGGGGACGCGCTGGCAATGCACGTACTCGATCCGGTCTACGATTTCGATCAAGCCGATAGCACCGCTTGGGCCGGTCGTGAACGGATTGCCTTGAGCATCACCGTACCAGAAGTACGCTCGATCAAAGCATTGGCCCGCCCATCCGATGTTCTGGTTCATGATGTCGTCCAGGTTCAGTGGGCTGTTCACCGTGGCCAGCAGGACTGCGCCATTCCAAATCTCCAACCACGCTAGGTCGGTGGGGCCGGCCCAACCGGGGTCGTCATTCCCGAACCACAGACTCAGAGAGTCAACGGGTACCGTGAAGTCGATCTGGAGCTTGCTACCATCGGTGTCGTCAAACACGACCAAGGACTGGCCGATGCCCTGACCACCGAAGTTACCCACGAGGAGATCCGTCCCGGCAGTGTCGCTGAACTGAACGGTGGGATGCCCCACGGGAGACCATCCATTGGGCTTGAGTCCGGGAGCATCTGCCTCGAAGTCAATCACCGCGGCAGAGCCGCTCAGGCTCGCCGCCGCAACTACCGCACCGAGCATCAGTGTCTTCTTCATTCATCGCCTTTCTCAACTGGCATTTCCGGTGAAGCCGGAGCATGCCGAGGTTTTTCCGTTTGCTACACACGACTTCGACCGCCGTGCAATGAATTTGTAGCATTACTCGTGCCATAGTATTGCATGGCCGCGCGCCACGACCTCGGCAACATATTGCAGGCAAACATGTTGCGGTCAATTTAACTCTGAGTTGCGAGCACTGTTATGGAGCTCATGCACGGACCCATGGCGCAAAAGTGTTCAACTATCCGACACATTCTGGGCGCTTGGACTGCCGCTGGGAGCCATGAATAACGGTATCTCATTGGTGCGCAATGGATTGCGAGCGAATCGCGAAAATGTAAGAAAATCCGTCACGTCGGGCACCTACGGCGACCTGTTGTTTGGAATGCCTTAAGCTTGAATCGGGGGGCATGGTGTCGGAAAAACTGGCGATGGCCCGATCCCCCGGCGGCCCGTGTGGTATCCTGGCGGTCTACCCTTCACTGAAGGCCCATCGCCAGCGAGGGTCGGATCCCGCACCTCGTTCATGTAAGAGCGGCAGGAAGCACCAAACAGGCTTTTCCCGCCCACAAGCTGTGAGCGTGGAGAACGATGCACGAAGTCGGCTGGGAAGGGCGAGTCTGCCCGGCTCGGCAACTTCCGTGCTCAGAGCACCAATCGATTCGCACGACAACGGTTCAAAGAGCGACGCGGCCCGATCAGGGAGTCGAAACAACCGCGAGTGGCTGAGCGCCGAAGTGCGTTTTCCTTCCCGAAACGGCTCGTTCCAATCCACGAGTCCCTCTTGGGCTTTTCAGGAATGCGACTGTCCTCACCGCACTCTTGGAGCTTTCCTCCTTGAAAGACCGTATGCCCCGGGCGCGTCTCTCCTGCGTTCGAACCTGCCGATGAGGCGCAAACCATGAACAGAGCCGGGATCAAAGAGCCGGGCGGGCGCCGCAAACCGTTCCTGCCAGGGAAACCTCACACCTCGCCAAATCCCGATGGTCCCTCGCCCGGGTTGCCCGAGTTGTGACCTCCGGCTGGCCGAACCTGCTGGATCGCGGGGAGGGGCCGCCTCGGGACACGGACATCCCAAGCTGGGGCGTGCCGGCCATTTCACGCGTCGGACCGCTCTCGGGACGACGCTTCGAGACGCCTGGAACAGATGGTGACCTTTTTCCTGCGGTGCGACGGAGGACGCGAAGCCCAAGAGCCTGGCAGCTTTTCAAGCCTGCCCTTCTTCGTCCAAGGGCACGATTCCTTGGGCAATCGCGTAGCGGGTCAATGCAGCCACGGTGTGCAGGTCGAGCTTCTTCATGATCCGCTCGCGATGGGTCTCGATGGTGCGCGGGCTGACGCCCAGGCGCTGGGCGATCTCGCGGTTGCCGAGCCCCCGGGCAATGAGTGCCAAAACCTGTCGTTCCCGTTGACTCAGAGCCGTGGTGGCGGTCGGGCGTTTGCGGCGGCTCACCCACTGGTTCAAGGCGACCTGAGTGACCTGGGGACTGAACACGGGCTGGCCCTGATAAATTTTTTGCACGGCATCGACCAACTGCTCCGGGGGCGTGTCTTTGAGCAAATAACCCTTGGCGCCCGCGCGGATGGCCCGCTGGATATATTCCGGCCTGTTGTGAATGGAGAGGATGACCACGCGAACCTCTGGTGCCGTGGTTTGGAGTGCTTCGCACAACTGCAACCCGTCCATCCGCGGCATGTTGATGTCCACTAACATCACATCCGGGTGCAGCGCCTGGGCCAGCCGGAGGGCTTCCTCGCCATCGGCGGCCTCTCCCACCACCTTGAACTCGGGGCGCTCGCCCAGACAGGATTGGAGCCCGCGTCGGACGACCGGATGATCGTCCACGATCAGCACGCGAATGGCTTTGGATGACGTGCGGTTCATGCGCCGCAAACCCGGGGCCGCTTCGGTTCTCAATCTAGGTCGCCCGGCCCGGACCTGTAAAGCCACCGCGCGCGGGGCACGCTGGCATGGCTCCGAGCCGACAGGTGGGGCAAGTGCACGCCTCTAACCCGGGTGACGTGGGCAGGCGTGGACGCGGTGCCCCACTCCGCCCGGGTGTGAGCTCCTTCAACGTGATTTCCCACCAGCTCCGGACAACTCCCGATGCCAATGGCCCAAGGCGAGGAACCGGGCACCGGAGCCCTCGTCCGGGTGTGTGCCTCTGCCCACCCCGGCCTGCTCGGGCTGTGTTCGAGGTGAATCGTGGGCCCTGGCTGCATCTTGCGTTTTCGACACCCCCGCGAGGTCGTCGGAATTCGGATCTCGGCGGCCCGGGATAGCCCGCGGAAAACGGCATTTCCTTGGACCTCCCCGATGGGATGCTCAAAAACGGAGAAGCGCTCGGGTCCCGTACTTCGAATCCTCGCTTGCCCTTGCCGGCAGTTCGCCTACTTTGGAGGCGGTGAAGCTATGAGTGCCCCGACCGAACCCGTCGGCCCCGGTGGTCTGCCCGGTCCGGAGCCAGAGCCTCTTGCCCCCCGCGTGTACGAAATCCCGGAGGATCCGACCCAGGCCCGCGCGCAGGCCGTGCTGGTGCTGGAAGATGATCCGGAGTTCTGTTCCATGCTGCGAGTGACGCTGGAACAGCAGGATTACCGGGTCACGGTGGTCTCCAACGGCGCGCAAGGCATCCAGCAGATCCTGGTGAGGGATTTCGATGCCATTCTCTGCGACATCATGATGCCGAATTTCCCGGGGGACATGTTTTACCTGGCCGTTCAGCGTGCCAAACCGAAATTGTGCGAGCGGTTCATCTTCATGACCGGACACCAGCACGATCCGAAGATCCAAGAATTCCTCAAGCGAGTGCCGTGTCGCGTCTTGTTCAAGCCCTTCACGATGCAGGCGTTGTTCGATGCGCTGGAGTCGGTGACCGGTCGGAGTCAATGAATGCGCCTGCGCCGACCGGCGTCGCGGCGGACGGCGGAGGGCTTGCCGGATCCCGGCCCGGCGCCGTGTAGTCCTCTGGCCACGATTTCAATGCGGCGCTGGGTTTCGCTCCTGACGAATCTTTTCCCTGTCTGGGTCCTGCTCGCAGGGGCTGTTGCCCTCGTGCGACCTGCGTGGTTCACATGGTTCAGCGGTCCATGGATCCCGTGGGGACTGGGCATCATCATGCTGGGCATGGGCCTGACGCTGCGGGTGGAGGATTTTCGCGGAGTTCTGCGCATGCCCTGGGCGGTGGCGGTGGGATTTGCGGGCCAGTACCTGATCATGCCCCTGTTGGGCTGGACACTGGCGCGAGCCCTGCAGTTGGAGACCCCCCTGGCGGTCGGACTGATCCTGGTGAGTTGCTGTCCGGGCGGCACGGCTTCCAACGTGGTAACGTTCCTGGCGGGCGCCAATGTGCCCTTGTCCGTGGTCATGACCATGTGCTCGACGTTTGCCGCGGTGGGCATGACCCCGGTCCTGACCGCCTGGCTGGCGGGCCATTACGTCCCGGTGGATGCCTGGGGGCTGTTTCGCAGCACATTGGTCATTGTCCTGATGCCCTTGCTTGCCGGGCTTGCGCTGCATCATGGGGCACCCCGACTGGTGCAGGCGGTGTTGCCGGCGGCGCCGTTGGTCTCCGTGGCGGTCATCACGTTGATCTGCGCCAGCATCATCGGCGGCAGCGCCGAGGTGCTGCTGGGTTCGGGGCTCCGACTGCTGGCAGCCGTGGCGCTGCTGCATGCGGGAGGTTTTGCACTGGGCTACGGGTTTGCCCGACTCTGGCGGCTGGGCGTGCGCGATGCCCGCACCGTGTCGATCGAAGTGGGCATGCAGAACTCGGGCCTCGGCGCTGCGCTGGCCCGCGAACATTTCGCAACCCTTCCTGCCGCGGCCCTGCCGTGCGCACTGTCGGCCACCATGCACTCGGTGATCGGCAGCCTGTTGGCGGGCTATTGGCGGTGGCGAGCTTTCGCGTCGGCGCAGACGGCCCGGCCCCACCCGGAGGCTCTCAGAGCATCGAAGCGGCCAGAATCCGAATGATTTCTTCCAGCGTGGTTTCGCCGCGCAAGGCTGCGTGCAGCGCGTTTTGCCACAGGGTACGCATGCCGTTCTGAATGGCGATCTCCTCCAGGGCACTCGTGGGCATGCGTTTCAGGACCGCCTCCCGAAAGGGCTCGTTGACCACCAGCAGCTCACAAACGGGCATCCGACCTGCGTAGCCGGTGTGCGCGCAATGCTCGCAGCCGACGCCGCGTCGAAACCGGGCGCGCGGGATCCAGTCCTCCGGCACCACCTTCAACAAGCTGGGCTCCGGTTCGTACGGGTGCGCGCACTGGGGACAGACGCGGCGGACCAGCCGCAGCCCCATCACCCCCAGCACACTCGAGGCCAGCAGGAACGGCTCGATCTCCATGTTGATGAGGCGCGTGAACGCGCCGGCGGAAACTCCGGCGTGGATGGTGCTGATGACCAGGTGGCCGGTCAGCCCCGCTTGCACCGCGATGGCAGCGGTCTCGGCATCGCGGATTTCCCCCACCATGATCACCTGGGGGTCCTGACGCAAAATACTGCGCAGCGCCACGGCGTAGGTGAAATCCTGCGCCGGATTGATTTGGGTTTGACTGACGCGCGGCAGATTGAACTCCACCGGATCTTCCACGGTACTGATGCTCACGGCGCTGCCGTCCCGCTGCACGATGTGGCAGAGGGCCGAGTACATGGCGGTGGTCTTGCCCGAACCGGTCGGGCCCGTAAACAAAAGCAGTCCGCTGGTCCGGCGCAGCAACCGTTTGAGGCCCTGCAAGGTGTCGGGGTCGAACCCCAGATCGTCCAGGTCGAAGCGCCGGTCGTGGGGGTCGAAGATCCGCAACACGATTTTCTCGCCGCGCGTGGTGGGGAAGATGGAGACCCGCAGCTGCACATGATCCAGCTCGGGTCCGCAGACGATCTTGCCATCCTGCGGCAGACCCGCCTGGTAGGTTACCAGGTTGGCCATGACTTTGAATCGGGCGGAGATCTTCTCCAACAGGTTGAGCGGCAGATGCACCAATTCGGTAAGCACTCCGTTCACGCGGGCTCGCACGGCCAGGGATTCCTCCCACGGCTCGATGTGCAGATCGCTGGCCCCCAGTCGGATGGCATCTTGTAACAGGCAATTGACCAGGACGCTGATCTCAATCCCGTCCCGCGCCGATTCCAAGTAGTGCGAGGTGAAGCTCATGGCCCTGTGGTGGATGGACATGTCCAGCCGGGCAGTCGGCCGTTAGCCTACTGCGGGTGCGTGGTGCATGGCAAGGGGCCCGGGTGGCTCACCTCGACCCGGATTTGTAGGCGCGCGCCCGCACTCTGAAGGGGTCGGCCGGCGGAGTCCCGACCCCTTGGTCGATGGTGGCGAGCCGCTCGACGGGCCCGCCGGTCGAGGGGTTCAAGCGGGCGGTCGGGCCCCGGTTTCCGGGGGCAGGAGGCCGCCTGCCAGCCGGTGCCACAGTTCATCGTTCAATACCGCTTTCCGCAAAAAGTCGGTATCCGAGAGCGCTTGCGCCGGGGCGGCGGGTTGCACCGGCAACCGGATGACGAACGTGGTCCCCTGCCCGGGTTGACTGCTGGCATGGATGGTGCCCCCGTGATGGTGCACGATGAAGTAACAGGCCATCAGATTGATCCCGAATTCCGCCGGGCTGTCTGTCCGCGACACAAACGGGTCGAACACCAGCCGGAGCCATTCCTCCGGGAGACCCGGGCCCGTGTCGGTGACCTGAATCTCCACTTCCGGCCGTGCCGGGTCAGAGGGTTCCACGGGCCGCGCTTTGAATCGCACGCAGGACCCGGGCGGGAGCGTCACCAGTTCGTCCTTCAACAGGAGCTCGAACAACCTCCGGAACCGCGGCGCGTCCACCTGGAGCTCGGGTAGATTCGCCGGAACGTCCTGTTCCACGCGGATTCCCCGGGCCGTCACTTCCGTCTGCATGCGCAGGCAGGCCTCCTGGATCACCTCGTGCAGACGCACCCGATCCGTGAAGGGTGCGGCCGGTTGTTCCGAGGCCTTCCAGAGCTCCAACAGCAGGTTGTTGATCCGTTCGATCTGCTCCTGCACCTTGCGATGGTACACCTGCCAGAACTCGGGGTCGCGCAACGCCTGGAGATTGACCTCTTCGGCCAGCTTGACGGGGGCCAGGTCCAGAAAGGTTTTGACGGCCACCAGGGCGTTGCGGATGTGATGGCTCAGACCGGCGGCCAGCAGACCCAGACTCAGAATGCGATCGGCCATCAGCATCTGCCGCAGCGTGGCCATCTTCTGCCGCAGCAACTCGTCGCGTTCGCGCTGGATCATGAACAGCTCCAGCGCATGTTTCAGCGTCTGCTCCAGCTTCTGCAGATCCCACGGTTTGCTGATGTATTTGTAAATGGCTCCGGCGTTGATGGCCTCGATGGCCTCCTTGTAGTCGCTGTAGGCGGTCACCAGCACCCGGATGATCCGCGGGTCAATCTGCCGCGCCTGTTCCAGCAGCCACACCCCCTTCTCGCCCGGCATCCGCTGATCGGTCATGAGCAGCCCGATCTCCTCCCGGTGGGCCAGGAGCAGCCGGTGCCCCTCCGTTGCACTGGAAGCCGTCAGGATGCGAAACGTGTCGGAGAAGGCACGTGCAAAGCTCTTCAGGGACTTCTCCTCGTCGTCCACGTAGAGGATGGCGAAGCGGCGGTAGTCGTACGTCGGCGTCATGCGTGTGTGCCTGGCTGCAGGTCAGGCTGGGAGGAGGGGGTCGGGAATTCAAGGGTGAACTGGCAGTACCGGCCGGGTTCGCTCTGCACGCGAATGCTGCCCTGGCACTCCTGCATCAGTCGATAACAGATGCTCAGTCCCAACCCCATGCCCTCGCCCACGTCCTTGGTGGTAAAGAACGGGTCGAACACCCGGGCCTGATGCTCCGGGGCAATGCCCGGTCCGTTGTCCCAAACCTCCAACCGGACGCGATCCTTCTCCGTTCCGGCGGTGATGCGAATCCGCGGGGTTTCGCCTTGAAACGACTTCCGGCGCAGTGCGTCCAGCGAATTCTCCACCAGGTTGATCAACACATGCACCAGTTTGTTGCGGTTGGCGCGTACCGCCAGGCCCGGTGGCACCCGCACTTCCAGTTGGACGGAATCCGGCGTCTCTCCGCTCAGGTAGCGGAGTGCGGCCTGGACGGCTTCTCCCAGATCCACCGACTCCAGATCGCCGCTGTCCGGATGGGTGAACAGGCGCAGGTCGGAAACGATGTTTTTCACGCGGACCAGACCGTCTTCGATGTCGTCGAGGATTTCGTCGATTTCGGCTTGTTCGGCAGCCGGCAGGGCGGCGACCTTCTTGCGCAGCGCAAACAGGTTGGTGGTGGCAAAGTTCAGGGGATTGTTGATCTCATGGATGATCCCGGCACTCAAGACGCCCAGCGATGCCATCTTTTCCTGCTGCACCAGCTGTGCTTCCGCCTCGCGCAGCCTGGTGAGCGCAGCTTCGAGCTCCTGCTTCCGTTGCGCCAGTTCGTATCGGGTCGCAAAGTCTCTCTGGCGGAGCCGGTTAAAAAAGTGGTTTCCCACTACCACGATGATTCCCGTCTCCACCATGAAAATACAGTTCGCAGCAAAACGGCCGTCGAGCTTGTCCCATGGCCCATGAAGCATGCAAGTTGCCAGGTAGAAGAGAATCACACCACCAACTGCGATGGCGGATTCGACCGCGTTCCAACGCACCACGAGGCTTATGGCCAGCAGGATAAGGTTCAACCCGGCGTAATAGGGGGAGGCCGGCCCCTCCCGGTCGTAAATCATCCAGCAGATGCAGATCGCCGGTAACCATGCGGTGGCGAACCCCAGGCCTCTGTGGTGCCTGATCCCCCAGGGCCGGGTTAACAAGTACCAAATCCCGCAGGCGAGGACCGAGCTTCCCAACCGTATCCAACCGAAGAAGGCCAACCGCTCCGGATAGACTGCCCAGTCCAGCGTGGCTCCGAAAGGCATGAGGACCGCCACCAACAGTGCGGCTACCTTGCCCGTGCTCACCCGGTTCTCGAGTTCGTGGGCTTGAAAGGCCGCACGAAATGCCGGATCACGCTGAAGGGGAGGCGTGTCCTTCATTCCTCGGGTTTGCGCGCTTGGAGGAAAACGTTGACGCCCGTGGGGTCCGCCAACACCCGGATGTCGGCGTACTCTCGCAGCTCCGCAGCGAGGCTCTCCATGTCCCCGGCACTGCGGTGGACCAGATGCCAGTCGAGCAGATGTTCCATCCCGTTGCGCAGGGGGTTGGAAGGATGCACATTGGTGGCGATCAGCAGTCCGCCGGGCTCCAAATGGCGGAGCATATACGCCAGCAATCTCCGGCAAACCGCATCCGTCAAGTAATCGAAGAGGCCGGCACAGTACACCACATCGTAGGTCTCTACGGCCTGGCCCCTGCGGGCCTCCTCCCGTTCCTTCAGCAGTTGGAACACGGACTCTTGGAGGAACCTGAACTCAGTGGCACGATGGTATCGCTGGGCCAACCCTTGCAATGCGTGCGCCGCGTGTTCAATGGTCTCGCGATCGAAGTCGAGGAGAGTGATTTCGGCCTCATTACTGAGGGGACTCGAAACCAGGAAGCGCTGAATCTCGTGCGCCGGACCGCAGGCGAGGTTCAGAACCCGCAGCCGCCGCCGGCGGTTGACGACACGCACGGCTTCCTGGATGAGACACTCGGTCAGGTAGGCAATTCGATTCCGATGAGCCTCGGCTGGTGGTTGCTCGAGAAACCACTTGTTGACGACTTGGGCATACAGGGAAGGCCCTTCCCATCCGTTCCGGATGATCATGTTTACCATCTCGTAGTCGCCGGCATACCCGAGGGGCTTGTGAAACGTTCGATGAGCAAAGGGTGCACACAGTGTCAAAGGGTGCAGCTGCCGGCGCATGTAACTCCGGTGCGCAGGCAGAAGTTCTTCCGGGATTTCCGCGCAGCACTTTTCAAATCGCGCAAAGAGCTCATTGATGCACGGGATGACGCGGCCGGCGACTGCACGCGCAACCGGGGCGACATGTCCGTGAGGCGAATGATCGGCGTACATCTTCTGCACAAGCTCGACCTGATCCAACCAAATGCGGAGACCAGAGAAGAAGGTATGCATGTCCGCGATCACAGATTTGTAGGCGGGGACGATTTGGTACGCCTCCGCCCAGTGTTCCATGAACTCGCTGAATGCCTCCTCCAGAGCTCCATTCAGGATAGCAGGGCTCTCATAAACATGATCTTGCCATTCAGACTCGCTGAGCTCGGCTTCGCAGGTCCAAGTGGGTCCGCCTTGGAGCAGCGCACGCACCACGGCTCGCCCCTTGTACACTTCCCTCCCTCGGATGGTGATCGTTACGTTTTGCAGCATCTCGGAGATCCGCACCTCGCAGGACTCCGAGAAAACGTCAAACACCACACTGAAGCGCCCGAGACGACGGAGGGCTCCCCAGAAACACCCTCCGCTGGCAGTCCGAAACCAGACGCCTTCTTGGGTTAGGGTCGGAGTCGGCATGGTAACTGATCTCTCAACGCTCCCACCAACGCCGGTCGGTCATACAGAGCAGCCTATGTCAAAACGCCCATCCTGCCGACACAATCACCGCATGGCTGAGGTACTTGTAGCGGCCGTCGGCGGACTGGCCCGTGGCCGAGGGCCGGCTGCCGCGCACCGTGTGCTCGGGGCCGTAGCCAAACTGGTATGCCACATCCCAGTTCCACCGCGGACCGCGATACCCGGTTCCCACACTGAAGAAATGGCGGTCCAGATCGGCCACCAGGGGAGAATAGGTGGCATCCGGGACCGACCCCTCGTTGAAGATGTAACCGGCGCTGATGTGCCAGCGTTCCCCAACGTAACGCGTCACGCCCCATTCATAATACCAACTTCCCTCCCAGTTGAGCGTCAGTGGAATCGCGGGGGGCAACAAGCCGGGAAGGCCGCCGGCCTGGCGAAGGGTGACCGTCCGCAACCGGTTCCAGCCCGTGAAATCAGCGTTGAACTCGAGATTCCAGTCGGGCGTCGGACGCCAGGAAATCCCAAAGACCGCGTTCAAGGGAAACGGCCAGTCGGCCTCCGCAGCCCAGCGCTGCTCGGGGAAGGCCGGCACGACAGGCCCCCCCGGCGGGAAGGGCTCCCGATTGTACGCGGCCGTGTGCCCGTCCAGTTCCACCGTGGTGGGACTGCGGAAACTGATCCCGATCGTCACTTTGTCGTGGACCTGCCACAGCAGGCCCAGGTTGTAGCCGACGTCCCAGCCGTCCCCTTTGAAACGGAACTGGTCCAACGGCTGGGCCGGCCAGACGAGGCCCTGTCGCAGGTCCAGTTCCGCGTAATTGAAGGTGACCCCGGCGGCCAGCGAAAGCCGGGGCGTGACGCGCCAGGCCGCTACGGGATTGATGGTGAAGTATTTCACCTGGCCGCGGGTGGCCACGGTGCGGAATCCGGTCAGGTCGGACCACTCGGAACTGAGCCCGAAAGGCGCGTACAGACCCAGGCCGAAACTCAGGGCAGAAGCCTCCGGTCCGTAGGTGTAGAAGAAATGCGGCACGGCGTGGAGGTCTTTCTCGTTGTCGAATTCACCGCCACTGCCCGGCGCACGGTAGGTGGTTTGGAGGTTGAGGGCATAAACGCCGGCGCGGACCTGGTGACCGGGGAGTTGCGTGATGCCGGCCGGGTTGTAGTAGATGGCGGCGGGATTGTTGGCCGTGGCCGCGAAGGCCTCGCCGCGGGCTGTGGCAAAAGCGTCCTGATCGGGCAGTCGGAAACCTGTAGCATGCCCCGGCTCGGGAAGCAGCCCCACAGTGAGCACCCATGCAGCGAGGCACTGCCAGAGATTGTAGGATTTCATTTCCCACCTGGTTTGCGGACAGAGTGTATTGCTCATGGGAGGGTATCTTTTGATTTGCCAGGGATTGGCGATAGGACCGGAGAGAGCCATGGTCTCAAGAGGAGGTGGATTCGTGCTTGCCGGCGACAGGGGACCATTCAGATATCCCGGGCCCCGGTGTGCTGGCGGCCCGAAAGAAATTGTTGACCCCAAGCGCATTTGTCAGGCGCACCGCCCAGCCGGGTGCGCACAGGAGCCAGAAAAGCAGGGGGCGCACGGGATAGAACGTCACAATGACCTGCGCCAGATCACGCTCGATTGCTTGGAAAACCGCGCGTACCACTCGCTCGGGAGAAACGGGGCGAAGCAGAGGCGGCGCCGGTCGACCCGCTTGCACCTTGAGCCGACTATAGATGCCCGTCTCCACGAACCCCGGCACGATGACCGAGGCACTGACCCCGGACCCGTTGTAAGTCGCACGCAGGGACTGGGTGAAGGCGATCAACCCGGCCTTCGATGCGGCGTACGGTTCCTGAAACGCCGGGCCCACCATGCCGGCCAGAGAGGAAATATTCACGACATGTCCGCGCCTCTGGTCAAGCATCCGCGGCATTACAAGCCGCGTCAACAACATGGCCGCAACCAAATTGACACTTAACACCTCTTCGATCGCAGCTTCGGGAAGCTCGTGGTAAGGACCGTTGTGCTCCACCCCCGCATTGTTGATCAGGAGGTCAATGGTCCCGAATGCTTGCTGGGTGACCTCGACGACCCGCACCCGCTCCTGGTTTTGTCGAAGGTCTGCGATCAGAGCCAGTGCTTCCACCCCTTGCTGGCGCAGTTCGGCGGCCAGGGGTTCGAGCTGTGCACCGGGATGGGCCACCAGGGCCAGTCGCACGCCGCGTTGGGCCAGCGCCCGCGCCATCACACTGCCCAGTCCGCCTGAAGCACCCGTCAACAGGACGGTTTGACCCGCTTCGATCTGCATCGCCGCATCTCCAAACTAACGCGCCCTGCCCGTCTGGCAATCGGAAAAAGGCCGTTTTTTCGCCCTGCGGAGATCTCCTCATCGGCTTTCCCAACCCTTGCCTGAAGCCCAAAAACCGGCGGGGGCAGCGTTCCCAAGGCCCGGAACGGGCGGTAACACGGCCGTTACGCAGCCCGCACAAGGCCTCGCCGGCCCCGCACAAGGCTGACCTTCCTCTGCATGGATCTCTCGCCGCCTTTTTGGAAGTCCCTTGGGGAGGTGTACTCCAAGACCCGCGGGCGCTGGCGATCGATGCCCACTCTGCCGTCTCCTGACCCTGCCGGCAGGACCCATCCCGGGTGATGGTTCCCCGGTCATGGCTACCCCGCATCTCCGCTGCGTTTCAGCAGCGAGGACGCAGCGCGGCGGCGCTTGCGGTTTCACCGGCCATCTGGCGACCCGCGAGCGGGCGGTGGAGCCAGAAGGGTTCTCCGAAAAAAGGCCTTCGGGTTTTGGGGGACCTCGCCTGTGGCTCGTCGGTGGAATGGCCGCTGCAAAGTCTGCCAGCGAGTTGGGGAAAAAGCCGTTCTGCCGACAAAACACATGCGGGTTTCCTTGGCATATCGAGGGGTGGGTTCGGCCCCCACGTTCTCAGCCGTCGGCTAGGCGAATAACTGCCACAGCCGGGCGACAAGGAAGCACACCACGATCCCGAGCCCGAGGGGCAACAGAGCCGCCCACATCGTCCAGCGGAGGCTGCCGGTTTCCTTGTAGATCGTGTACAGCGTGGTGCTGCAGGGATTGTGGAGCAGGCTGAACAGCATGAGGTTGATCCCGGTCAACGCGGTCCAGCCGCCCTGGAGCAACAATTGTTTGAGAACATTGTCGTCCTCGATTTCAAACATGACGCCGGCTCCGGCCCCGGCCTCGGGGGTGCCCGTGACCAAGACCGTCAGCATGAGGACGGTGGGAATGACGATCTCATTGGCGGGAATGGCCAGCACGTAGGCGAGAAGGATCACCCCGTTCAACCCCAGCCACAGGGCCACCGGATCCAGGGTGCGCACGAGGTGGGCGGCGATGCTGTCTCCGCCCACATGTACGTTGGCACTCAACCAGATCAGGGCGCCGGCCGGAACCGCAAAAACCACGGCCCGCCAGAGCACGAACAGCGTCCGATCCAGCAGCGACGTGTAGAGCGTTTGCCAGAGTCGGGGAGGTCGGTAGGGCGGAAGTTCCAGGCTAAAGGCGGAGGGCTGGCCTTTGAGCACGGTCCGGGTGAGTGCCCAAGAGACGAGAAACGTGAGAGCAACGCCGAGGGCGGCCACGCCGGTGACGGCGGCTGCGGCGGCCAGGCTGGACCAGGGAGCGGGCACCAGGGCGCCCACGAACAGCGTGGCCATCAAGAACTGGGTCGGCCACCGGCCGTTGCACAGGGAAAAGTTGTTGGTGAGAATGGCCAGGAGCCGTTCCCGGGGGCTGTCAATGATGCGCGTGGAAACCACCCCGGCGGCGTTGCAGCCAAACCCCATCATCAGGCTCATGGCCTGCTTGCCGTGCGCGCCAGCCTTGCGGAACAGCGCGTCCAGGTTGAAGGCCACGCGCGGGAGGTAACCGAAATCTTCCAGCAGGGTGAACATGGGGAAGAAAATGGCCATGGGCGGCAGCATCACGCTCACCACCCACGCGGTGGCCAGGTACACGCCGTCGATGGTCAGACCCCGGAGCCAGTCCGGCCAGCCCCAGGCCAGGGTCAGCTCGCGCAGCCACGGGTGTCCGCGCTCGACCAGCAACTCTGCCAGAAGCCCCGAAGGCACGTTGGCGCCGCTGATGGTGATCCAGAACATCACCGCGAACAGGGCGAACATGATGGGGAAACCCCAAAGCCGACTGGTGACGATGCGGTCGAGGGTACGGTCGAAGGTGGGGCGGGCCGGGGCCGCGGGCGAGGAGACGGCGCGGCTCACGATCCGTTCGGCTTCGGTGTAGATGGCCTCCACCACCTGTTCGTGGAGGTCACCTTGCAATCGTTGTCGGTACTGCTGGGCGGTCCGCAGCAGGTCCGCCACTTCGGGGGCAAGGGTTGGGGCAGAGGTCTCGTTCATGGGTTCCCGCGGCGGGGTCAGGGGGTGGCGGGTTGGGCGGCTGTCTCCCGAACGGTGCGGGACCGGACCAGCTCGGCCAGTTCCCCGGTGCGGATGGCGTTGAGGATGCTTTCGTCCCCGGCCAGGAGCCGCATGGCCACCCAGCGGGCGTTGGGCAGGCCGGGATAGGCGCGTTCGAGCTTTTCCACCAGCACCCGGATGGCCTCGCGCAGCGCGGGCGGGGGCTCGGGCAGGCGATGCGGGCGACACCGGACGCGTCCGGTGGCCACGTCTTCGATGGCCTGCAGCAGCTCGGCTAGGCCCTGGCCGCGTCGGGCTGCCGTGCCCACCACGGGCACGCCCAGGTCCCGGGCCAGTTGGCGGGTATCGATCTGCAACCCGTGTCGTTCCGCTTCGTCCATGAGGTTCACGCAAAGGACGGCGCGGTCGGTAATCTCCAACACCTGCAGGACCAGGTTCAGGTTGCGTTCGAGCCGGGTGGCGTCGGCCACGATGACCGTCACGTCCGGCTGTGCGAACAACAGGAAATCGCGTGCGACCTGTTCATCCGGGCTGGTGGACAGCAACGAGTACGTGCCCGGCAGGTCCACGAGTTTGTACCGGTGGCCGTTGTATTCGAAGGCGCCCTCGGCACGGGTGACGGTTTTGCCGGGCCAGTTGCCGGTGTGCTGGCGCAGACCGGTCAGGGCGTTGAAGACGGTGCTCTTGCCGGTGTTGGGATTGCCGGCCAGGGCGACGACAAAATCGGCGTGGCCGATGCGGACGCCCAGTTTGCGAAGTCGGGCTGCCCGGAAGACGGCACAGCTGGCGCATGCCTCGCTGGCGGGCAGGGCGGCGGCCGAAGGCGATTGCGGCGTGGAGTTCATGCGGCCGCCGCCTCCAACGGCTCGACCCGGATCCAGCGGGCCTGATCCTGCCGCAGCGCCACCACGGTGCCGCGCACCCGGTAGGCCCGAGGATCCCCCAACGGACTGGTCATTTCCACGGACACCACGGTGCCGGGCACAAAGCCGAGGTCCAAAAGTCGTCGTCGCTCCATCCCGCGGCAGGCGGGAGAAAGCTCGAGGACGCGAGCGGTCTGCCCCGGCGCCAGTTGATGCAGAAATGCTTCGCGCTGCAGATCTTGCAGCGTTTGACCGCTCAAGGGTTCGACCGTGATGCTTTGGGCCTGCAACGGTGACAGCGAATGCTCCCGGCCGTGGCCCCACAGACGGACCTCCTGGGGGGTGCGCTGCAACACGCAGACCTTGACCCCGGGCCGCAACCCCTCGCGGGCCAACTGCGCGTACAGGGTTTGCGGTTCGTCTTCGACGTGGGTGATCACGGCCGGGGCAGCGACGGGCAGGCTGTTGAGGGAAGCCCCGCGTTCCGCAGGAAGTTGCCCGCCGGGTTCGGGGATGGCATCGCCGTGGGGATCGGTGCGCGGATGGCCCAGCCGGGCGGCCAGGGCCTCGGTTTGTTGTCGGGAAAGCAGGTGCTCCTGGCGCTCGGCCTGTTGATGCCATTGTTCTTCGGTCAGGCCGGTCTGGTCGGCCAGATAACTTTCCCACAGCCGGTGGGCGCGCACCACGTGCGTGGCCAGTTCGCGGCCTTCCGGGCTCAGTTGCATGCGGCCTCCTTCGAAGGAGATCAGGCCCCCGGACTCCAGCTCGGCCAGCAACCCTGCGGTCTTCCGGGGGGACAGTTGGAGCGCCCCGCTCACACTTTCCAGGGTGGCCTCCCGGCCGTTGGCCTCGGTTTTCAAGAGATGTTTCAAGGCGTCTTCCCGGCGCGCCCGCGCGGCCAGGGACCGGGCCCTGCGCCAACGCGCCCATGCCCCGATTCGGGGCCACAGGACCGCCGCCACCAACACGGCGCACAACAACACCCAGGCGACCCAGTTCATCGGCGTTCCGAGCGGATTGGGAAATGCTCCGGGGCCACCGGGCGCAGCGGGGCTTCTCCCCGCTTGCGCCCTTTGCCACTTGGTAGGTTCGTTACACCGGGCGGGCCGAGAAGTCAAACCGCGGCGGAGCCTCAGCCCCCGGCCGGGGGAGAATCGGGAAGCGGCGGATGGGACCCGGGCCGGTCGTCCGTGAGGGCCCCCGCCACCGCAGAAACAGAGGCTTATCCCGCAGGTGGCTCGGTGGAGGCAAGCGCCGGATCATTCGGAGCGGCCGCGTTGGCGGGCTCGGGTCCGGTCTGGGCCTCCGGGGACTGCGTGGCCGTGTGCGTGCCCTCATCCCGCCGGAACCGTACGCTGACGATCTTGCTCACCCCGCGCTCCTCCATCGTCACGCCGTACAGCACGTCGGCCATGCTGATGGTGCGTTTGTTGTGGGTGATGATGATGAACTGGGAGTGCCCCAAAAACCGCTGAAGAATGCGGAGGAAGCGGCCGATGTTGGCCTCGTCCAGCGGGGCATCCAATTCGTCCAGGACACAGAACGGACTGGGTTTGACCTGGTAGATGGCGAAGAGCAGCGCCACCGCGGTCATCGTTTGTTCGCCGCCGGAGAGCAGGCTGATGGTTTGCAGTTTTTTGCCCGGCGGCCGCGCCAGAATTTCGATGCCGCTTTCCAGAACGTCGTTCTCGTCCACGAGGCGGAGATCCGCGCTGCCGCCCCCGAAGACCTCTACAAACAACTCGGCGAAGTTGCGGCGAATCTGCTCGAAGGTTTCCAGGAACATCTGCCGGGTTTCGGTGTTGATCCGCTGAATGACCTCCAGCAGCTGGGCCTTGGCACGCACCAGGTCCTCATACTGCTGACTGAGAAACTGGTGGCGTTGCTCGGCCTCCTCGTACTCTTCGATGGCCACCAGATTGACCACACCCATTTCGTCCAGGCGCTTTTGGAGCGCTTCCACCTGTCGAGCGACTGCATCCCAGTCGGTCGCCAGGCCGGCCCGGGCCATTTCTTCCGGGGTCAACACCTGGACCCGGGCCGCTCCCTCGTCGGCGTAGGTGATGGTGATGCATTCGCTGCGAACGTCCTGCAGACGGATTTGATACTTTTCCTGGATGCGTTGGCAGAGGTTTTCGATTTGGAGCTGCCGTTGGGCGCGCTCGAGTTCCAGGCGGTTTCGTTGTTCCTGAAGTTCGGTCAGTCGATGGCGTTGTTGGCGCAACGCCTCTTCGGCCTGTTGAATGGCCGCTTCCTGTTCGGCCCGCTGCTGGTGCCGCGCGGCCAGTTGTTCGTTGAGTCGGTCGCGGTCGGTGCGCAGGCGTCCCAGCGCGGCGTGGGCGGTTTCGATTTCCTGTTCGGCCTGTGTCTTGCGGGCCACGCTGTCGGCAATCTCCTGGCGGCAACGCGAGGCTTGTTGGTCCAGCTCGCGCAAACGCTGCTGCAATGCGGTCAGTTGCTGTCGGGCGGCCGCCGCCCGTTGCTCCTCGGACGCCAACGCCACGCGGGCGTCGCTCAGGGCCGCTTGGGCCTGGTCCCGTTGATGCCGGAGGTCTTCCAAATTCGCCTGGAGGGTCCGGACCTGTTGCTGAAGCTCCTGGTCGCGCTGTTCCAACGCGGTCAGGGTTGCGGCCAGTTCCGTCCGTCGCTGTTTGGCCTCCTCGATCTGGCGCTCGAACGACTCGATTTCGTAGGCGACGGTCTCGAGCTTTTGCAGCAGGGTCTGGCGCGCCTGTTGCAGCGCGCGCAGTTCGCCTTCCCGGCTGGCAATGGCCACTTCCTGCTGCCGCAGCTCGCTCTGGACCTGTTGCAGGCCCGCCTGCAGGGCGGTCTGTTCACTGAGCAGGGCGCCGCGACGCCGGCCGGCCTCTGCCACGGCCTCCTCCAGGAGTCCCAGTTCGGCGCGCAGTTCGGCGATTTGGTTTTTCCGGCCCAGAATGGAGGCGGGGCCCTGTCCGTTTCCCTGGCCGTTGAGGTAGCCCCCCGTGTAGATGCCGTGTCGACTGAGCAGTTCGCCCCGCAGGGTGACGAAATCGCAGCCGCCATGGCCGTTGCACAACTGCGCAGTGGCCGTGGCCAGGTCGGGCACGATGAACGTCCGCCCCAGCAACGCCCGCACCAGCCGCTGAACCTCGGGATCGGCCTCGACCACATCCAGGGCCCGGATCATGCCGGCCGGGGGCGCGCTGGCGGCGGGATTCCCGGATGAACCGGAATCGGCATCTCCGGGGGCCAGGTCGCCCGGAAAGGTGAGCTGCCGATCCTCGGCCGGTTGGATGGCCAGGGCCGCCACGCTGGCGCGCCCGGCCCGGGTTTGCGCCAATTGTTCCAAGATGGCCTGGGCCGCTTCCGGCTGCTCGGTCAGCACCAGCTGCAAGTGATGGCCCAACGCCTGTTCGATCGCCACCACGTACGGCGCGGGCACGCGAATCCGATCCGCCAACGATCCCAACACGGCCTCGGACTGGCGCAACGCGGCCAGCGCGCCGGGATCGTACCCTTCACGGCTTTCCTCCAGTTGTTCCAGGACCCGCAGGCGGGAACGAGTGGCGGCCTGGGACTGCAAAAGCTGATCGAGCGCGCTGGTGGCCTGCGCGACTTCCTGTTGCAATTCGCGCAGCCGCTGTTGCCGTTCGGCCACCAGGCGGCGGCGCGTCTCGGCGTCCTGCTTGTCAGAGGCCACCCGGCTTTCGAACTCCTGCAGACGGGCCAGCAGGCGTTCGCGTTCGGCTTCCAACTGGACCTTTTCGGCCGCCAGTTTTTCGAGACGGGCCGCATACCCCTGCTGCTGGAGTTCCAGTTGATTGAGGGCGTTCCGCACCCGGGCCAGTTCCTGGGCCTGGGCCAGCGCGGCCGATTGGGCCTGTCGGAGTTCTTCCTGCCCCTGACGTAACGCCGACTCCAACTGTCGGAGGGCTTCCACGCGGGCCTGATGGGTTTGCTGGTGCTGTTGCACCGCCGCTTCGGCCTCTGCCAGACGTTGCCGGACCGCCAGCAGTTCCTCCTCGGCCACGCGGCGCCGCTCTTCGATCTGCGCGATTTCGGTGAACGCTTGTTCGTCCCGACGCGTCAGTTCCCGAATGCGCTCCTGGTTGAACGCGATCTGGCTTTCCTGGCGTTCCACCTCGGCCTTCAGCTCCGTGGCCAGCTGTTGCAGGCGCCCCAACTCGTGGACCAGCGCGGTCAATTCTTCCCGGCGCCGGGCCACCTCGGTTTCCGCCGCGGACACGGCGGTTTCCGCCGCGGCGATGGCCTCCGTGACCGTCGCCAGGGCCGCTTCCCGCTCCCTCAGTTCGCTCTGCAACACGTCGTAGTGATGCCGCGCCAACTGCGTTTCCAGATGCTGCAGTTCGGCCTGCAGGGCCTTGTACCTGCGGGCCTTGCCGGCCTGCCGTTGCAGCGACCCGATTTGACGCTTGACCTCGCGAATCAGGTCCGAGACGCGAAGAAGATTCTGCTCCGTGGCTTCGAGTTTGCGCAGCGCCTCCTTTTTCTGGGCCTTGAACCGGGTGATGCCCGCAGCCTCTTCGAATACCATCCGACGATCCTCCGGCCGGCTGGAGAGCACCTGGGTGATGTTGCCCTGGGCCATGATGCTGTAGCTGACCCGCCCCATGCCGGTGCCCGCGAACAGTTGCTGGATGTCCCGCAGCCGGCACGGAACGCGGTTCAGAAAGTATTCGCTGCCCCCGTCGCGGTACACCCGCCGGGTCACCGTCAGCTCATGGTAATCCACCTCCAGGCCGGCGGCCCGAAGTTGCGAGGCGTCCACGCCGCCCAAGGTCAGGGAGACCTCCGCCATGCCGAGCGGCTTGCGCGTGTCGGTGCCGTTGAAAATGACATCGGCCATCTCGCTGCCGCGCAAGGCCCGTGCGGACTGTTCGCCAAGGACCCAGCGAATCGCGTCGGCCACGTTCGATTTGCCGCAGCCGTTGGGTCCCACGATGGCGGTCACGCCCGGCTGAAAGCTCAACGTGGTTTTGTCGGGGAACGACTTGAACCCCAACAACGTCAGATTCTTCAGGTACATGCGCCGCTTCAGCGAACCAGACCCCACCCCGCCCGTAAAGCGCAAATCTACAACAGGCTGGGGTTCGGTTGTTGTCGGAGCACAAGCTGTTGAGGAGAGGAACCGATCTGAACAATTGTGCCCTCAACCGTCAAAAACCACGCTGTTTTGTCAAGACAGCGGCCTTTATACACACGGGCAAGGGACATTTCCAGTCCTTTTTGGCGGAAGCCCCGGGTCCGCTTGAGACTGCGGTTGCTTCGTAAGAGCCCTGCCTGACCCTGTTGCAGTGCGGAGCCCACGCATGACTCGCCGGGGAGCGCCGGACTTCCATGAGCGGGGACACCCTGACCGGTTTTATCGCCACAACCCAAGCGGCTCCATGCAGCGTCGCCGGCTCAATCCGAGCCTTGATGACCTTGAATGCGCCTTTCGAGTCCGCCGCGGCGGAGCTGCGCGACCCGGGCAAAAGTTCCGCGCGGTAGCCCAAGCTGCGGCAGGGCTCTGAGTTGGTTTTGGCGCTCCTTCCGTGGGAGGCTGATTGGAGAAACCTTTGGATTCGCCTCCCTGGCATGGCAAACGGGAGGCGACGGTCGGGCTGAAACGAGGATTGAGCCGCATTTTCGGGTTGGAGAGCCGCTTCTCAGCTTTGAGGCCCGTGGCCCCGGTGGTCGCCGGCGCATGTATTTCTGAGGCCAAAGCCGCGGGCAAGGCCGCCACCTCCGGCGAGCGCTTGCGGTTTGGCGGGCTATCCGGCTCCTCCGGGAGACCGATTGGGCTGCGCACGAGGGGCCTGCGATGGAGCCGCGTTTCCCTCAGGTCCACGCCACACCCAACCCAACAACCCGAGGGCCACCAGCACCCCGGCCAAACTCACATAGAGCGGCCCCAGCGGAGGCTGGTACCAGAACTCCACCACATGCTCGCCCGGCTCAAGGAAGACCCCGCGCACCAGATAATTGCATCGCAGCACGGTGGAGGGGCGGCTGTCCACTCTCGCATGCCAGTTGGGATCGAACTTGTCGTTGAGGCGCAATACACTGGATCGTCGCACTTGTGCGCGCAATACCACGCGCTTTGGCTCGTAATGAGCGAACTCAACCGAGCCGGCCGAGCCGCCCGCGGAATCGTCCCCTCCAGCCGGGGCGGGCAGTGGCTGGGAGACCAGGACTGTTCGATGCGGATCGAACCCTGGATCCGGCAACAGGGCCAGCGCCTCGGAATCGTTGGTCACCACCTGCCAATGCTGGTGCAGGCCCGCCTTGGGCAGCGCACCCAAAAACTCCATGAGGGCAAAGGGCCCTGCCGCGTTCGTGTGAATCAACCACGGCCCTTCCGGTCCCTTGGGCCGCACTTCGAACCGCATGAGCTCGCGAAATCTGCGCCGCTCAGGGTCTACTTGGTTGTTCAACGCCTCGGCCATCCCGGCCGCGCCCAACAAATAGCGCGTGCTGGTCAGTTCCCATCGGCGGAGAACCCGCTGGACCCAGTTGGTCATGTCCTCGGGGCCCTTGGGGCGCCGGGCGAGCGCCCCCTCGAATGCCTCCATCTCCACGGGCACGCGGGGCATCTGCACGATGTCCGGTGACTGGATGTTGTTGAACGGGAAGAGATGTTGCATCCACTCCACGCGATACAGTTGCGCCAGCAATGCGTACCGCGGCGGCAAGAACGGCTCCGCCAGTGCCACCCGGTGTTCCCACGGCCGCTCCCGCAGGAACGCGATCACCGGATTGTCGCTCGCCTCCACGTACCTCTCTCGCCAGTTGTAGGTCACCACCCAGGGGCGGTTGGCCAGCCCCAGGTCCAGAACCAGCAGACCGCACCCGGCCCAACCCGCCCAGCGCCACCCGGGCCGGGGCCATCGTCCGCTCACCGCCAGCGCCGTCCAACCCAATGCCAGCCCCAGAAACAACACTGTCCGTCCCACCTGCCCCACACTGAACGCCGCTTGCGCCTCCGCACGCGCCGCCGCAGCTGCCACGTCCTCGCCCGCGCCCTGCGCCCGGGCCTCCAACAGGTGCATTTCGGTCAGGTACCGCTCCAATCGGGGTCGCGCCCCCGCATAGAGCAACCAGGCGATCACCGCCAATCCCAAGACGCACACACTCCCGGCGAGCCAGCCCCGCTCAAATGTGCCCCGTTCTGCGCCCTTCACCGCCCCCGACCGTTCCCGTCCTGCGGACGTTTGGTCGCCGGCCAGGTAAGCGCGCCACAGCCCCTGCAGCCCGTAGCCGCACAGAATCAGCAGAGCCCATTCCAGGATGTGCATGAACTTCGCCGGATTCCGAATCGCCGAGGCGTACGGGAGGGCGAAAAAGAACTGATAAAACGGCGCGAAGCGTCCGAACATCAGGAGCGTGGCCACGACCGCCACGGCCATCCAAAACCCGATCGCGCGGCGTTCGTCGGGGCGGAACCCCGAGCGTTGCCCCCGGAAGACCTGCACCAGCGTCCAGCCCACCAACACGAGCACCAACTGCCCGGCGTAGCCACTGCCCATCCCGTATCGGAAAAAGCCCATGGGCGGCGGGCCCTGTCGGTCTCCGGCCAGATAGGCATCCCAGGCCGGATCACTTCCGCCTCTGCCCCAGTAATCGCCTCCGCCCGGGGTGTCCATGCGGTACCCGAACAATCCCGGCACCACCACGCTCAGGATCTCCACCTTCGGCAGGCTCCACTGTGTGGCCCAGGCCCAACGCGCCTCCCGCGACCAACCCTCCTGTTCCAGCTGAGCCACGCCACGCACCTGGGTGGCCACCAGCGTGCTCAAAGTCGATGCGGCCAGAAACGCGGCACAACCGGCCACCAGGCCCAGCCGCGCCACTCCGCGGCCCAGGCGGACGGCGGCAGGGCCCTCGCCGGTCCAGGCCTGGAAGAGGACGAACGCCGCGATCACCAGGCTGAACAGGGCCCCGATGTCGTAGGCCTCCACCACCCCCATTCCCACGGCGAACCCGGCCAAGGCTGTGCGCACCCACGGACGGGGGGCTCGCGCATCGGCCAGGGCCGCCAGGGCAAGGAAATTGCAGCCGAAGGCGATGGGTTGGGCGCAAACGCCCCAACATGCCGTGGCAAAAAAGTCGCCGTTCAGGCCGGTGGCCAGTGCCAGCAGGATCGCCACCCAGGGCGACCATCGCATCTGCCGCGCCCACACCCAGGCCGCCCAACCCACAAACAGCAATGAAAATGGTGCGTAAATTTTGGAGAAGACCACCGGGTCGGTGAGCAACCGCACCAGCAGGGAGACACTCGGGGCCGGAGCAGGGGCCGGGCCGCCGAACCAGTTCAGATCCTGCCACAGCCCCGTCACGGTGGTGGCGGCCTGATTCTGAGCGGCGACCATGCCTCCGAGGGGGCCGTCGTTGGAGAATACGACCCGCCCGGGAAGGAATCCCTTCCAAAACAGCCCGCCCAGCACCAAGCCCAGGAGCACCACGCACCCCGAGCGGCGGATCCAGGCGGGCGAGTTACCTGTGCCCGGGTTCATCATCGGTCGAGCACCATACCGGGCGCATCCCGAAGGGGCCATGAAAAAGAGGAGAACCGCATCCTGCGGACCGGCTGCGCCGCGGATTGCTGTAGCGCGCTGCCCGGTTGCGTTTCATTTCAGCCGCTGTTGCCCGGCGGACTGAACACAGGTTGGACAAGACCTCGTTCATGCGTTATTGGCATGCGGCTGTGGCGCGTATTGCAGTGGTCCACCTGGTGCGAGAAGCTCATGGGCCGGCCCCTTTCGAGGCCTTCCTGCGCGCTTATCGTCGCCACCCCGCCGGTGTGGAGCACGACCTGATTCTCGTCTGGAAGGGTTTTCGTGACCCGGCGGTGTTGGACTCCTACCGGCGAAGGGCGGCCGATCTGGTGTTTCAGGCGCTCTCGGTGAGGGATTGGGGCTACGACATCCGGGCCTACGGAGTGGCCTTGCGCCGCCTGTCTCATGAGTATTTCTGTTTCTTGAACTCTTTCAGCGAGCCTCTGGTCGCCGACTGGCTGGCGCTGCTGTTCCGACACGCCGAGCAGCCCGACGTTGGCCTTGCCGGTGCCACCGGGTCGTGGGAGAGCATGTATCGCAACTGCTTCCTCCCTTCTCCCCCGGGCCTGACGGGGGCGCCTCCGGTCCTCCGGTGGCGATTTGCGCGGCGGATCCTCTGCCGCGTGATGTTTCCCCCCTTTCCGAACTGGCATGTCCGGACCAACGCGTTCGTCGTGCGACGCTCACTGGCTCTGGAATGCTGGCCCCGGTGGATTTTCTGCAAGCGCCATGCCTATCTGTTCGAAAACGGGCGCTGGAGCCTGACTCGACGCATCCTGGCGCGGGGTCTGCGCGTGGTCGTGGTCGGCCGCGACGGTCGGGCCTACCTGCCTCAAGAGTGGCCCGGCAGCCGCACCTACCGCTCCGGCCGGCAGGAAAACCTTCTGGTTGCGGACCGCCAGACGCGCGCGTACGAGGAGGCCGATCCTGCCACACGGCATTGGCTGGCGGATCTGGCGTGGGGAGAGGCGGCGGTGCCTGCTTCGTGAATGGCCGTGGCCTGCGATTCTCCCTGTGCCGTGGTTGCCGCTGGGGTGCCGTCGAGCCCCGAATCCTCGAACACGGCGGTGCCAAGCCCTTTTTTCGACGGCTTGCTTCCCGAAACGGCGGCCTTTAGCTATGTGTCCATGGAAGAGCCGCCGCAAATCCGCACGATTCCGCGGTCCACTTGTCCCCTCTGTGAAGGCCGCGGGGTCGAGCTCCATGGCAATCTCCGGGATGTCCTGTATGGGGCGCCGGGTTGCTGGGGTTTCCTGCGGTGTGAGAATCCCCGATGCCGTCTGATCTGGCTGCATCCGACTCCGGTTCGTCAGGACATCGGTCTCGCTTATCGTTGTTATTTCACGCATCCGGAGTCGTTCGAGTCTCCGGGTCTCTCCGCGCGTCTTCGGAGCCGGCTTTACGCCGGTTACCAGTGCCTCCTGCGCGGCCTGGATTCACTTTTCGGCCTGGGTTCGGCCCGTGACGCCCTCGAGAGGCGGCACCTGGATCCACGCTCGCGCGGTCGGCTCCTGGATGTGGGATGTGGCGACGGCTCGTTTCTTTACCGCATGCAGCAACAAGGTTGGCAGGTCACCGGGATCGACCTCGACCCGCAAGCGATCGCGGCGGCCCGCCAGCGGTATGGGTTGGAGCTCGTCGTGGGTGACCTGCAGAGCGCCCGCTTTGCATCCGGCTCGTTCGACGCCGTCACCATGAACCACGTGATCGAGCACCTGTTCGAGCCTCGGGAAACGCTGCAGGAGGTCCGTCGAATTCTTCGGCCTGCGGGGCTTTTGGTCCTCGTAACACCCAACCCGGACAGTATGGGCCATCAGCGCCATGGCGCCCACTGGTTTGGACTCGATCCGCCGCGCCACCTGCACCTTTTTCCTCCCGCCACATTGCGGGCCCTGGTCGAGCAAGCAGGCTTTCGAGTCGTGGCCCTGGAAACCACGGCCGTGCACGCCGACATCTTTTGGGGCGCCAGTCGGTCCATCCGGGAAGCTCGTCGACACCACCGCATCGGCCCGCTTCCGCAAAAGGTTCGGCCGCTGCGCGCGTTGCGCGCCGCGCTCGAACGGTATTACGAACATGTCCAGCTGCGACGTCACCCGCTGGCGGGCGAAGAAACCGTGCTCGTGGCCCGATCCGATGCTCCATGAACCTGCAATGACCGTTGTTGTGGCCGGGCGTCGAAGGCGCACTCGTCCCCTGAGCTCCGACCGGGCGGGGCGTGGCGGAATCCCCGATCGTCTCGCTGCCTCCCCTGCGCCCCGCACCCGATGCACCGGGCACCTGTGCTGAACCACTTGCCTTCCATGTCCTCCCTGCCTGTTTCCACCGTCTCCTGGCCCCCGGTTGGGGTGGTCATTGTGAACTGGAACCTGCGGGACTCGTTGCGGGAGACCCTGCAATCTTTCCGACAGGTGGATTATCCCGACCTGCGCATCGTCGTCTCGGACAATGCCTCGACCGATGGCTCGCAGGAAATGGTGCGGCAGGAATTCCCCGAAGTGAGGCTCCTGGCCCACGACCGCGGTCTTGGCTACGCCCGGGCGGCCAGCCTCGGCATGGCTGCGCTGTTGCCCGAGGTGAAATACATCTTCAGCACCACCAATGACGTTCTTGTAGCGCCCGACTTGATTCGCGTGCTGGTCGAGTTCGCAGAGGCCCATCCAGAGGTCGGCGTTGCAGGCGCCAAGATTTTCTTTCACTCGCCCCGGGACCGCCTTTGGAGTGCCGGCGGGTTCTTCTTTCTCGGTCATCCCTGGCACCACGGCTGGATGCGCAAAGACGCTCCGCGTTACAACCGTGTGCGCGACTGTGCCTTTGTCACAGGATGCGGGTTCCTCTTGCGGAGCGAAGCCCTCCAAAAGGTCGGCTTTTTCGAGGAAAGCCTGGTGTTTTATTCCGAGGACGCCGATCTCTGTCTTCGCATCCGCGAGGCCGGGTACCGGGTGGTTTATTTTCCCCTGGCCCGCATGTGGCACAAGACGTCGACGACCCTGGCAAAAAACCGGCCGGTCCAGTTGTACTATAGCACTCGGAACAATCTGTACGTGCTGCAACGGCATCGGATTGGCATCCATCCCCTGACCCTCTGGGCTTATCTGGCACTGATCTGCCCGGCGAAGATGTTGCTGTTCCTTTTGCTGGGCCGCTGGGGGAATGCGCGGGGCATCTGGCAGGGCATTTGCGACTGGTATCGGGGCCGATATGGCTGGTACGAAGAACATCATGCCGGTGATCGCTGACCCGACCTGCCCTTCGCGCCCTCCCTGGCACCTGTCAACCCCGGGCCGGCGTGCGTGCTTTGGGGAGATGCAAACCGAAGCCGGGCTGCCGGCTTTGCGGTCCGGGGCGTGTCCTCGCTTTTGGAGTTCCGGCGGGTTTGTGCCCGGGATTCGGCCTTTTTCTGAAAACCAGAAGCCCGGGGTTTCGGCTGCTCCGGAGGGTCAGGCACTCGTCACAAACTCCAGATCCGGGGCCTGGGGGAGGAATCCTCGCTGGTGTCCCAGCTGCAGAAAGCGGCGAATGGCTTCCCGGCCCCGCTCGCCATAGTCCAGCGTCCAGTGGTTCACGTACATGCCCACGAAACGGTCGGCGAGCTCTCGATCCAGACCGCGCCCGAACGCCAGCGCATACTCCAGGGCCTCCGGCCGATGCGCCAGGCTGTATTGGATGGACTCCGTCAAAACCCGTGCCACTCGACGGCGCAACGGTTCCGGATGTCGCTTGTGAATGACGTTCCCTCCCAAGGGCAGCGGAAGGCCTTCCTGGGTTTCGCTCCACCAACGACCCAGATCCACACACACCTGCCAGCCCCCCTGCCCGTACGTCAATTGACCCTCGTGAATCAGCAACCCTGCGTCGGCCTGCCCGTCGGCCAGTGCTTCGAAGATCCGATCGAAGGGCACCACGACATAATCGAGCTCGGCTGCCGGCCGATCCAACCACAGTTGCAACGCCAGAAAGGCCGACGTCAGTGTTCCCGGCACGGCCAGTCGGAGCCGGAGCAGGTCGGATCGGCCGTAGGGGCGTCGGGCCACCACCAGCGGACCGTACCCGTCGCCCATGCTGGCCCCGCTGGGCAACAGCGCGTAGTGGTAACAAACGGCCGGGTAAGCGGCGAAGCTGATGGCCGAAATGTCCAGTTCTCCCCGCAGTGCCCGCTCGTTCAACGTCTGGATGTCCTGGAGCACATGTTGGAACTGCAGTCCCGGCGTGGGGATGAATCCCCGGGCCAGCCCGTAGAACATGAACGCGTCATCGGGATCGGGCGAATGCCCCAGCGTCAACACGGTTTCCTGCATGGCAGCGCCAATTTCGTTTGGAGCGGCGGGAAGTCGAGTGGAAAAACGTCCCGGCACGGTGCCTTGCTCAAGGATTCGGCGGTCCCACGTGGCCGGGCAACGGGCAACGCTTTCCGAATCACGCGCTTGGAGATTTGCGCCTGGCGAAGCGTGCCGCCGGGTGCTCTGACCCGCCTCCGGCCATTGTCGAGCTCGGATTGACCCGGATCTCGCCGCGCTCCATGTGCGTGGCTCTCACGGGCCCGGCTCGGATCTCCAGACAGAGTCCGGGCGTCAGCTCTCGACCGGCTCCAGTCGCACCACGCGGTCGGGTCCGTTCAGCACCACATAAAGAAAGCCATCCGGCCCCGAGGCCACGTCCCGAACGCGGCCAATTCCCTTGAAGACGATCTCCTCTTCGATCACTCGATGCCCGTTCAATTGGAGCCGGCGCAGCTCCTGGGAGGCGAGCCCCGTGACGAACAAGTGGTGGCGCCAGCGCGGAAATCGGTTCCCCCGATAAAAGTCCATGCCGCAGACTGCGATGGACGGGGTCCAATGCACCACGGGCTGTTCCATGCCCTCGCGGGCGGTCCAGGCGGTGATGGGCGTCCCGTCGTAATTCATCCCGTAGGTGATCACCGGCCAGCCGTAATTCCGGCCTTTGATGATCACGTTGAGTTCGTCGCCGCCACGCGGACCGTGTTCGGTCTCCCACAGCTCGCCGGTCTCCGGATGGAAGGCCAATCCCTGGGGGTTGCGATGGCCATGACTCCAGATGGTGGCCACCGCATCCGAACGGCCCGCATACGGATTGTCCGGCGGCACGCGGCCATCTTCCAGGATCCGGTGAATCTTTCCGTTGGGCCGGGTCAGGTCCTGTGCGTCCTGGGCGTGGCCCCGTTCGCCGTGGGAAAAGTACAGGCAGCCATCCGGCCCAAAGACCATGCGGCAACCGAAATGGATGTTGCCCGGGCGAAAGCTCCAGAGGGGCGCCCGCCAGATCACCTCTTCCTCCGTCCACTGCAGGGCGCGGAGTCGGCCGCGCACCAGAGTGGTCATGCTCACGTCCCGGCTTTGGGCGCTGCTGGCGGGTTCGCTGTAGGCCAGGTAGATCCAGCCGTTGGTCGCGTACCCGGGATGCACCAGAACCTCCATCAACCCGCCCTGCCCGCGGTATCGCACGGTGGGGGTGCCGGCCACGGCGGCCGGTAGCAGCTTGCCGTCCTGGACCACGCGCAGTCGCCCTGGCAATTCCGTCACCAACATTCGGCCGTCCGGCAACCAGTCCACCGACCAGGGCGTGGCCAGTCCCTCGACCACGGTGCGCAGCCGGAACCGGTGCAGGCGGGTTTCGGCGGTTTGGTCGGGCCGCGGCTGCGGGTAGCGTGTGGCGGCGTGGCGAGCCTCCGTGGCTTTCTCGCGGATGTAGATCACTAGGGCGCGAATCTCCTCGTCGCTCAGTAGGTTTTTCCAGGGCGGCATGCCGTTGAGCTCGTCGCCCTCGCGGATCACCTGGAACAGTGTGGCGTCATCTCCGGAGCCGTGCACCCACTCCTCGTCCAGCAGGCTTCGGGCCTGGCCACCGCGCAGATCGATGCCGTGACAGTTGGCGCAAAGTTGTTCGTACAACCGGCTGACCTCGCGGCGTTGCGGCTGCCCCACGCTGGTGGGCGATGCCAGGAGTCCCAATGCGCAAGCACTGATCGCCAGGCCTGCGAATCGCCGACACGCCGCCCTCCAAGCACCCTCCGGTTTTAAGGTCCACATAAGTGGCCGGAAGTTGGATGCATCAGCACCTGGTTGTCAAACGGCCGGCGCGCCGTCCGGCGCGGCCCGAAGTTGCTCGAACGCCTCCGGAAAAGAAAAACGAAGCGCGGCGCAAGCATGCGGACGCTTGCATGGTGCACAAGCAGGAAAAACGCTCTCGGCTGGCAGCCCCGCGGCGTTGCCGAAGCCCTGGCCGGTAGTGCAGGCTTGCGTCCCGGGCATCCGGGGACCTTCGGTCTGTATCGGACCTTTGTGGATCTCCGCCGGCTTTTGTCCCTGCGGCCGGCCCGCGCTGTGCAAACCCGCCTTCTTCGAGGTTCCACACCGCCGGCGTTCCTGGCTGCCGTTCAGCCGCCGGGTCAGCCGCGCATCGCGAGGCCGGTGGACGGCGCCGCTGTCCCGGGCATCCCGTTGCCTCCGGGGAGGCGTTGGAGGTGTTCAGGCTTTGCCCTGGCGAATCCTTTCTTTTTTGGCCTCCAGCTCTTCCTGCAGCTTGCGACGTTCCTGGACCAGTTGCTGTTCGAGCTCGGCGGCTTTCGCCCAGTCCCCGGCGGCTCGAGCGGTGGCGATTTGTTGCTGAAGCGTGATTTCCCGCTCGGCAATGCGCGCTTTGTAGCGCGACTCCAGTTCGGCAATCTCCCGCTTTTGTTCCTCGGTCAGGGGCGTCAACGGGGCCGCCCGATTGAGCCGTTCCATCGCCAGTTCGTATGCCGTTTTCATCGTTGCTCCATGCCGTGCTTGTCTCGGCCGGGGTTGCGGCCGGATCAGGCTGTTTTACCTCCCGAAAACCTTAGGCCCCGGGGTGCTCGCGGGCAACCCCCGGGTCAGTCGCTGCGACGGTCCCATTGCTGCGCCAGGCCTGCCGGCTTTCCGATCATTCATGTCGTGCGGTCTCCCCGGGCTCTTTCGGCCGGCCCGCGGGGTGCCCCGGGGTCTTTCGGCCGCCGCCCGTGGCGCGCCGGCCAAAGTTGCGCTCGCCTCGCGCGGCCCGGCGGCCTAATCTGGCCTGCCTGTCGGTCAGGGAAACCGTCCGGCGGGGGCATGGCCCGTTTCGCCCTTTCGGCGCGGGACGATGCCCGATCAGGTGTTTTGAGAGCATGCGCGTGATGACCTCGGCTGAGATCCGGCAGTCGTTCCTCGACTTTTTCCGGTCGAAGGGACACACGATCGTACCGTCTTCGAGTCTGCTGCCCGATTCGCCCAATTTGTTGTTCACGAACGCGGGCATGAACCAGTTTGTGCCCATTTTCCTGGGCCTGCAGCCGTGTCCCTACGATCCCCCGCGGGCGGCGGACACCCAGAAGTGCATTCGGGCCGGCGGCAAGCACAACGATCTGGAGGACGTGGGATTGGACACGTATCACCACACGTTCTTCGAGATGCTGGGGAACTGGTCGTTTGGCGATTACTTCAAGCGGGAGGCCATCGAGTGGGCGTGGGAGCTGGTGACCGAGGTGTGGCGGTTTCCCAAGGAGCGGATCTATGCCACGGTGTACCGACCGGGTCCGGGAGATCCGGCGGAATTCGATGAGGAAGCCTGGGAACACTGGGCGCGGTTGTTCCGGGCTGCGGGGCTCGATCCGCAGGTCCACATCCGCACCGGGGGACGCAAGGACAACTTCTGGATGATGGGAGACACCGGCCCGTGCGGCCCCTGCTCGGAGATTCACGTGGACCTGACGCCGGAAGGCGACACCCGCGGCGCGCTGGTGAATCAGGGGCATCCGCAGTGCATCGAAATCTGGAACCTGGTGTTCATCCAGTTCAACGCAAATCCCGACGGCACCTTCACGCCGCTGCCCGCGCGCCATGTGGACACCGGCATGGGATTCGAACGGGTCACGGCCATCATTCAGGGGACCCGCGGCCTGCAGGACTTTGCACAGGCACGGATTTCGAATTACGAGACGGACGTGTTCCGGCCGTTGTTCGATGCTTTGGAGCGGTTGAGCGGTCGTCGCTACGGCTCCACTTTGCCCCGACCGGGCACCACGGGGGCGACGGAGCAGGAACGGGTGGATGTGGCGTTCCGCGTGATTGCGGACCACATTCGCACGCTCGGTTTTGCCATCGCCGACGGGATTCTGCCCTCCAACGAAGGGCGGGGCTATGTGTTGCGACGGATTCTGCGTCGGGCCGTCCGGTACGGTCGCAACCTCGGCTTTCGCCAGCCGTTCTTCCACCGGCTGGTCCCGGTGCTGGCCCAAACCATGGGCGACGTGTTCCCGGAAATCCGGGCACGCCAGGCCCAGGTGGAAGAAGTGATTCGCCAGGAAGAAGAAGCGTTCAACCGCACGCTGGATCGCGGGCTGCAACTGTTCGAGGAGGAAGTGGAGCGTCTCCAGCAGGCGGGGACCGGGCCGGCGGCTTCCTGCATCCCGGGCGAGTTTGCCTTCAAGTTGTACGACACGTACGGCTTTCCGCTGGACCTGACCCAGCTCATGGCGCGGGAACGCGGCTTGACGGTGGATACGGCCCGTTTCGAGGCGCTCATGGAGGAGCAGCGTGCACGCGCCCGGGCCGCTCAGAAAAAGACCGTGATCGAGGTCACGCAGTTGGAGACCGAGACGCCCACGCAGTTCCTGGGCTATCAACAGTTGGAGGCCGAGGCCCGCGTGCTCCGCGTGGTCCGCGTGCAGGATCGCCCCGCCGTGGTCCTGGAGGCCAGCCCGTTTTACGCCGAGATGGGCGGCCAGGTGGGCGACACGGGAGAACTGATCCAGGGGGAACGCCGCTGGCGCATCGTGGACACGCGAAAGGCGGGCGAAACCTGGCTGCATTTTCTGGCGCCCCCGGAGGCAGCGGACACAGAAGAGTGGCCCGAGCCGGGTCAGCCCGCCCGGTTGCGCGTCGACCGGGATCGGCGTCTGGCCATTCAGCGCCATCACACCGCGACCCACCTCTTTCACTGGGCCCTGCGCGAGGTGGTGGGGCGGGAAACGGCCCAGAAGGGTTCCTATGTGGGGCCCGACAAATTGACCTTTGACTTCAACAGTGCGCCCCTGCGCCCGGACCAGCTCCAGCAGATCGAGCGCCTGGTCAATGAGCGCATCCTCGAAAACGCCCCGGTGACGTGGATCGAGGTGAAATACGATCACATCCGCCACCGACCCGACATCCTGCAGTTTTTCGGCGAGAAGTACGGGCAATGGGTCCGGGTGGTTCAAATCGGTGGCACGCCGGGCGGCCTGGATGGTTACTCCATGGAGTTGTGCGGCGGCACGCACACGGCGGCCACCGGCGAGATCGGCCTGTTCCGGATCCTGGGCGAGGGTGCGGTGGCGGCCGGCATTCGTCGGGTCGAGGCCGTGGCCGGGCTGGCGGCATGGGAACATGTCAATGCCGAGCAGGCTCTGTTGCGAGCCGCGGCAGCCCGTGTCAACGCCCCGGTGGCGGAACTGGACCGCAAACTGGAGGCGTTGCTCGAACAGCAGAAGGCCCTGGAGAAACAACTCAGGGCGCTGCAACAAAAACAGGCTGCCGCCGCGGCCGAGGCGCTCCTGGCCCGCGTGGAGTACCGTGGGGATCTGCCGGTGTTGATCGCGCGCCATGACGCCGATGCCGAGACCCTGCAAACCATGGTCAACGCGCTCAAGGCGCGCGTGCCGGGGCTGGTGCTGCTGGGCGGGGTGGCCGATGGCGTCGTGTCGTTGGTGGCGGCGGTCTCCGGACCTCACGCCGCTCGCGTGCACGCGGGCCAGTTGATCCAGCAGATTGCGCCGCTGGTGGGTGGAAAGGGCGGGGGCCGTCCCGACCATGCGCGCGGGGGCGGTCGGGATGCGACCCGGCTGGATGCTGCTCTGGCCCGCGCGCGGGAACTGGTCCAGTGACCTCCCCCGGCCGCCGAAACCTTCTGAGAACCTGCAACGCCGCGGGGCAGGCAACCCTGCCTGCGCGCGTCAGATCCGCCAACCGGGCCGGTTCTCGCGTTTTACCCAGGCATTGAGCTCGGGCAGATTAGTCACCCGCATGTTGGGGCCGTCCCACTCGACCTTGTTGCCCACGCCGGCCTTCTGGGCCAGGTTGCCGAGCGCACAAAACTCCGTGAGCCGCGTGCCGTACTCGAAGCTCGAGGCGGTGTCGGTGCGACCCTCGCGCACCGCCTCCAGGAAATCGGTGAAAATGTCCCTGGGCCGCGGCAGAGTTTTCGGGGGTTCGGGAATCTCCCGCATTTTGGCCCAGGGCACCACGTGCATGCGCTCGCCGTAGGTACCGGTGAAAATAATCCCTTTCTCGCCCACGTAGAGTGTGCCGCTGTCGCCGCGGTCCAGCTCCTCCTCCGGGTATTGACGCCGCAACTCGAGCAGGAGGGGCGGCAGATTCCGCGCCTCGCCCACGGCAGCGCGCAGGGCCCCCTGGGGACGGTCCTGGGTCGTGGGATTGAGTCCCTCGTACCAATACACCTTCAGCGGGGGAAGGTCCCCGCGGGCGGGCACGTCCCAACGGATGCGAGAGCCGATCGGATAGCGTTCGTCGCTGCCGCCGCGCAGATACTCCACTTCCACACTGGTGGGATGCTCGATCTTCAGGGCCCAGAAAACGCCGTCCAACACGTGGCAGCCCATGTTGCCGATGGAGCCGTTGCCAAAATCGTACCATCCGTGCCAGGAATGCGGATGCAAATCGTCATGAAAATCCCGGTACGGCGCGGGGCCGATCCATTCGTCCCAATGCAACCCCGGTGGCACCGGCTTGGCCGGCGGACGCGGGCCTTCGCCGCCGTTGCAACGATTGGTCCAACTGTGCGTTTCCCGGACGGGCCCGATGACGCCGGCCCAGATGTATTCGCACAGGCGCCGGTAGCCCTCCTCGTTGTGGCCCTGGTTGCCCATCTGGGTGGCCACCTTGCTGCGGCGGGCCATCTCGCGCAGTGCGCGTGCCTCGCCGATGTTGTGACACACCGGCTTTTCCACGAACACGGCCTTGCCCAGCTGCATGGCGAGCATTGCCGGCAACGCATGTTGATGGTTGGGGGTGGCCACGAAAACCGCATCCAGACTGCGCCCCACCTCGTCGAACAGCCGCCGATAATCGGTGAAAAACCGCACCCTGGCCGGATCCATTCCCCGGCGCTTCAACCAATCAGCCACGGCTTCGTGACGTTTCTCGTCCGGGTCCACCACCGCGACGATGTTTTCCTTCGCAATCGCGTTCAGATGACTCATCCCGCGGCCGCCGCAACCGATGACGGCGCAATTGAGTTTGCGTCCCGCGTCCTGGGCGAGGAGCAGATTGGGGCCGGGCATCCAGCGGGGCGCGCTCAACGCGCCGGCGGCCAGCACGGCCCGCTTCAAAAAGGAACGTCGAGAGTACGCGACTTTCATGGGCATGAGGGAAGGGAACGATCGTTCGGTTCGATGGCACAGCCGGAGTCTGGCGAGCCCGGCACCGTGGCATCGGTTCGACCGCGCGCTACACCGCGGGTCCCGGGCAGTCCCTTCGGCGATGGGTCTCTCCGGTCCATGTCCGATTTGAGCGCGAATCTGCGCCGATCCGAGCCCCTTGTAAACCGCAAAGAAAGGAAGGGCAGGGAACACGCCCTCGTGCTCTCGTCCGCTTGCGGCGTTCGACCGGGCCTCGATGCGACAGTTTGTCCCTCGCAGTGGGGATCTCATCCGGTGCGACGCTGAACGGCGGTGGTGATGGCAAGCGCGGAGAGCTGCGTTTTCCTGAGAAAAAATTCTCGTACCGGACCTTGACGGGATCGCGGCGTCGTCGCATATTCCGCCGCATCGCCGCTCAGCGGACTGAGTCGCGCCCCATCCTATGGCCAGGACGAAGCTCAGAACGTCGGTCGCCAGCGCGAAACCCCGCCGCGGTCGCAACGGTTCGGTCCGCTCCCGGTCCTCGCCCGCGCGTCCGCCTCGATCTTCTCCCGCGGAATCGTCTCCACCTTCGAGTCCGGGGGCAGAGTCGAACGCCCCGGCATGGACGGGTCCGTTGCGTCGCCTTTTGCAGATGGCCCACGAACAGGGCGCCGTCACCGAGGCCGAGGTGCAAGAGGTGATCGGCCAGGCTGGTTTGAGTCCCGAAGACGCCGACCGACTCTGGCAGGAACTTCAGGCCTTCGAGGTGCGCATTCAAGACTCCGAAGCGGACGGCGTGGGGGAGGATGCCTCGGAGGATGATTTGGCGGAGGCGGGCCGGCTTGAAAGCCTGGACGATCCGGTCCGCATTTATTTGCGGCAGATGGGCGCGGTGCCGCTCCTGACCCGCGAGCAGGAAATCGAGATCTGCAAACGCATCGAGGCCGCCGAGGCCGAACTGCGCCAGATCCTTTATCGTTTCGGATTCACCGCCAAAGAACACATCGCCCTGGCCGAGAAACTGCTCAGCGTGCCGCCCAAGGAACGGTTCGACCGGGTGATTTCCGACCAAAAACTGGAGCGTCGACCGCAGCATCTGCGCCTTCTGCGCCGACTGCTGCAGAAGGTGCGCGCCCTGGATACGGCCGCCGACCGTCACTGGCGGGCCGCCCGCCAGGCCTCGAGCCCGACCGCTCGCGCCCGCGCCCTGCGGCTCTGCCAACGCGCGCAAAAACAACTCGAAGCCCTGTTCCCGCAGTTCGCCCTCAAACCCAAAATCCTCGAGGAAATGCTGCTGGTGGCGCGGAATGTGGCCGAGCGGTTCCGCCAGTGCCAGGCGCGGCTGCAGCAACTCCAGCAGCAACCGTCCTCGCCCGAGCAGGCGCAGGCCCTCCGCACCGAGCAGGAGCAGTTGACCGCCCTGGAGGATCTCGCGCGGGCCCCGGCCGCCGAGTTCCTCGCCGCCCACGACCGACTCCAACAGGCCGCCGACCGCGCGGTGCAGGCCAAAACGGAAATGGTCGAGGCGAATCTCCGCCTCGTCATCTCGATTGCCAAACGTTACACCAACCGCGGCCTCTCCTTCCTCGACCTGATTCAGGAGGGCAACATGGGCCTCATGCGCGCGGTGGAAAAATTCGAATACCGGCGCGGCTACAAGTTTTCCACCTACGCCACCTGGTGGATTCGGCAGGCCATCACCCGCAGCATTGCGGACCAGGCGCGCACCATCCGCATCCCCGTCCACATGGTGGACGTGATCAACCGGGTCCTCCGCGCCCAAAAGGAGCTCTTTCAGGTCCTGGGCCGCGAACCTTCGCCGGAAGAGCTGGCCGACCAACTGCAAATGCCGCTGCATCGCGTGCAGAATCTCCTGCGCATGGCGCAGCAACCCTTGTCCCTCCAGGCCTCGGTGGGCGAAGGCGAAGACGCCACGTTCGGCGATTTCATCGTGGACCGGAATGCCGACGATCCTGCCGATCAGACCAGCTTCAGCCTGCTGCGCGAACGCCTCCACAAGGTGTTGGCCAGCCTGGCCGATCGCGAACGCAAAGTGCTGGAGCTGCGTTTCGGTCTGCTCGACGGCTACGCCCGGACCCTCGAAGAGGTCGGCAAACAATTCAACGTCACCCGCGAACGCATCCGTCAAATTGAAGCCAAGGCCCTGCGCAAGATGCGCCATCCCACGCGCCTGCGGCTGCTGGACGGGTTCCTTGCGCCGGGCGCGTGGCCTGTGTCTCATCCGCGACCGGCCTGACTACGGTCGACACGGCCCACCTGCTTCTGGTGGGGTGGTGTTTTGCCATTGCACAGGGTGCCGCGCGGCGCCTTTGCCCGTGGAGGCTGCCACCCTCCTGCGGCCTGTCGCCGCCAGCCGGCTTCCTGCGGCTGACACCGCGAACTCTGCTCCCCGGGCCGGTCTCGCGATGCCCTTCCTCACCGGAGTCGGTGCAGCCGTGTCTTCCACCAGACGTGCGAAGTGTCTTGCGCGTCCACGGATGATCGTGCTGCCGCGGACGCTTTCGACCCAACGCGGCAGTTGCAGGTGGTCGCCAACCGTGGGAATTATGCTGCGGCTCCGTCCGGCGGGGCCCGCTGCTTCCGGAGGTGCTGTTCGCACCCGTTTGATCTAAGCTGGGGCCATGCGGATCACAGGCGGTCGCGCAGGCGGGTTGATCCTCAAAGTGCCCAAGGGACTGGCCATCCGGCCGACGCCGGACCTGGTCAAGCAGGCGGTGTTCAACAGCCTGGGCGCGCGGGTGGTGGACGCCGAGGTGCTGGAGTTGTTCGCCGGCACCGGGGCGTTGAGCTTGGAATGCATCAGCCGCGGCGCGCGCCTCGCGGTCTGCGTGGAAAAATCCGGCCGACACGCGGCGGTTCTGCGCGAGAACTGGCGTCGGGCCGGATTCCCGCCGGAATCGTTGGAGCTGCGCCTCCAGGACGTCTTTGCCGCTCTCCCGCCGTTGGTCATGGCCGGACGCGTGTTCGATCTCATTTTGGCCGACCCGCCGTACGGCCCCAAGAATCTGCAGGAACGCTCTCGTTCGTGTGCCCAGCAGTTGCTCGACGACCCGTGGCTGCCCCGGTTGCTGCGGCCCGGGGGACGTTTCATCCTGGGACATGCCCGACGCGATCGACTCGAGCTGCCGCCTCCCTGGCGCGAGATCAAGGTCTTGCAGCACGGCGACAGCGTGATGCGGTTTCTCGAAGCTGCGTCCGAAGTGCGCGAAACTCTGCCGGGCCCGGCCGAGGGCCCGGCGCCATAGCCCCCTCTACCAGGGTTGGGATTTCACCCGCTCATGCTCCGCCACCAAAAAACTCAGCCACTCATCCATCCCTGCGCCGGTCTTGGCGGACAGCTCGAAAATCCGGGCGTGATGGCTGACCCGGTGCAGGTGGTCCAACGCGGCGGCTCGATCAAAGCCCACCACTTCCGCCAGATCCACCTTGGTGATCAACGCCACGTGTGCCGAATGGAACAACGGTGGATACTTGAGCGGCTTGTCCTCCCCTTCGGTCACCGACATCAGAACCACCCGCAGATCCTCTCCCAGATCGAAATCCGCCGGGCAGACCAGGTTCCCGACATTCTCCAGGATCAGCAGTTCCAAGCCGTCCAACGGCAGGTCCCGCAAGGCCCGCCGCACCATCTCGGCATCCAAATGGCAAACCGTGCCGGTGGCCACCTGCACCACCGGGATTCCCGCCCCCCGCAGCCGCTGGGCGTCACGGTCGGTCGCCAGATCTCCCACGATGACCCCGCATTTCAGGCGCCCCCGCAGGCCCGACACGGTGCGTTCGATCAACGTCGTCTTCCCGGAACCGGGGGCTGACACCACGTTCAAGACCAGCAAGCCCTTGGCTCGAAAGAACCCCCGATTTTGCTCGGCCAGCCGCTGGTTCTTTTCGAGCAGGGAGCGATGAAGCACCACGGTTTGACCGGTGGCTTCCTCTGGGTGCGCATGCAGTGGTGCTCTGTGGATGTCCGGGTGCTCATGCCCGTGCGGAGAGTGAACCTCGCCGGCCACGGGACCGGTCGAAGGACCGGGCCGGGCCTGCATGGATCCAGAGCCGCCCGTTTCCGCATCGCGTGCCGACAGGATCCGCGGCTCACCGCCCAAACCACAGCCACATTCCCTGCACATAAAACCCTAATCCAGCTCGATGCTCACCAGTTCCAGTTCCCGCCCCTGCAGGAGCTCGCCCGGTGCGGTTTCACACCGCGGACAGGCGGACCACACGTCCATGCTCTCGTACTCCGCCCGGCACCGGGGGCAACGCCACCGTGCCGCAACCCGTTCCACCTCCAGGCGCGCGCCCGCTGCCGGGGTCCCGGCCGTCACCAAATCGAACGCAAACTCGAGCGCTTCCGGCACCACTCCGCTCAATGCCCCCACGCGCAGTCGCAGCGCCGCCACCCGCTGTGCCCCTCGGGCTCGGGCCTCCTCCACGGCCAACCGCACGGCTTCCGCCATCAATCCAACCTCGTGCATGAACCAGTCTCATGTTAGCATGAGTTTGCGCCAGGAAAAGTGAAGCGCAAACCGTTCCCGGTCTGACTTGGGGGACTTGGGGCTTTGTCAGGCTGGAACGAATCCCCGGTGCGGCGTTGCCGACCGGCCTCTGCGTGCCCCGGGGGCGGAGGTCGCTTCTCCGGACCAGGCCGCTGCGAAGGCGGGGCTGCCGATTCCCGGGGTTCCCCGGGGGTATCCGGAGTTCCAAAACCGGAGCATTGACGATGAATGTCTTTGCATTAGTTTGAGTCTAATCGAACGCTCAACAGGATACGCACCGATATGCAAAAACCAACGACCAGCCTCGGGAACGCCCCCGCCAGCCGGCGGGAATTCCTCAAGAAAACCGCCGTGGCCGCCACCGTGGCGGCCGCCGCACCGTTGCTGCGGACCCCGGTATACGGCCAGAATCAAGCCCCTTCCGTCAACGTTCTGGGCGCCAACAACCGCATCGTTGTGGGGTACATTGGCACGGGCAACATGGGTCAGACGCATATTCGCACCCAGAAATCCCGGGCCAACGAGAACAATATCGTTCAAGCCGCTGTCTGCGACGTCTCCAAGCACCGCGCCGCTCAGGCCAAGGCCCTGATCGGCGACAACGTCGACGTGTACTACGACTACCGCAAGCTCCTTGAACGCAAGGACATTGACGCGGTCACGATCGCCACCGTGGACCACTGGCACGCCCGTTGCACGATCGACGCCCTCAACGCCGGCAAGCACGTGTACGTCGAGAAACCCATGACCCGTTACCTCGGCGAGGCGTTCGAGGTGTACGACACCGTCAAGAAAACCGGCAAGATCCTCCAGGTCGGGTCGCAGGGCTGCTCCGACCTGAAGTGGCACAAGGCGGCCGAGTGGATCCGGCAGGGGAAAATCGGGCCCGTGGTCATGGCGCAGGGCAGTTACATGCGCAACAATCCCAAGGGCGAATGGAACTACACCATCGAACCCTGGGCCACGCCGGAGGATATTGACTGGCAGTTCTGGCTCGGACCGGTTCACCGCAAGAAGCCCTTCAGCGCCGACGACTACTTCCGTTGGCGGAAGTACTATCCGTATTGCGGCGGCCTGCTCAGCGATCTGGTGCCCCACAAGGCCCATCCCTACATGCTGGCCACCGGCAACCCCGAGTTCCCCCTGCGCGTCGCCTGCGTCGGCAGCAAAAAGGTGGGCACTGACAAGAACACGCAGGGCACCCCCGAGCGCGACGTGCCGGAGATCGTGCAAATCATCGCCGAATTCCCCAGCGGGATGGTGATGCACATCACCAGCAGTTCCGTCAACGAGCAGGGCACCCAGGAAATGATCCGGGGCCACATGGCCACGCTCACCATGGCGGGCAACCGCGTCGAATTGCGGCCCGAACGGCCCTTCGCGGAGGAAATCGACCCCGAGACCAGCGAGGCTTTTCCCGTGGAAAGCGTCGAAGCCCACGAAAAGAACTGGTTCGACTGCATCCGCGCCAACAAGGAGCCCAATTGCGGCATCGAACTGGCCATTCGCGTTCAGACCATCGTCTCGCTGGCGGAGATCTCCGAACGGCTCAACGTCATGTGCCTGTTCGATCCGCAGACGCGCAAAGTCACCACTGGCGACGGTCGGCCCGTGCCGATCCCCACGTACGGTTGGTCGGAACTCTCTTGAGTTCCCCGGCCACGCGAAGTCGATATTCCCAGCCCGGGCCGCCCTGGCCCGGGCGTTTGTTTTTCTGAAGACGGGTTTCGTCCCGCTGGGCGTCTCCCCACTCCTGGCTTGCCCGGCTGACGCGGCCGCGGCAGGTTGAGCCCGCCAACTCGAGCGCGAACCATGCAAACGATCACTCTCGGGGTCAGTCCCCTTCGCAGTAGTCGCCTGGCCTATGGCTGCTGGCGCGTCGCCGGCTCCTGGGATCCCAGGGAAATCACACCGGAAAGCTGGGCTGCGGGGAAATTGGCCATCCGCACCGCCTACGAGGCCGGGTACACCCTCTTCGACAACGCGGACATTTATTGTGGCGGGGAGGCCGAGCGGCTGCTGGGCGAAGTGTTGCGCGAGATCCCCGGCATGCGCGAGCGCGTGCTCATCGCCACCAAATGCGGGATTCGCCCGCCCAATACCCCCTACCCCGGCGCGCCCCAACGCTACGACTTCTCCGCCGAACACATCCTCCGCTCTTGCGAGGAATCCTTGCGGCGGCTGGGGATTGACACCCTTGATCTCCTCCTTCTGCACCGGCCGGACTTCCTGGCCAACCCCGAGGAGGTCGCCGATGCGTTTGCGCGCCTCCAGGCCGCCGGCAAAGTGCGCTTCTTCGGCGTCAGTAATTGTCGCCCCACGCTGCTCACGGCCCTGCAGTGCGCCTGCCCCATGCCGTTGATCGTTCACCAGGTCGAAATCAGCCTGCTCCAGCGCGAGGCCTTCACCGATGGCACCCTGGACCAGTGCCTCATCGAACACATCACTCCGCAGGCCTGGAGTCCCCTGGCCGGGGGATTGTTGGCCGATGGGGCCTCGCGGCTGCTCCGCTGGCAGGAACGTTACTCCACCGCGGGCGTGTTGCAGGAGCTGGATGCACTGGCCCGGCAATACCAGACCACTCGCAGCGTCATCGCCCTTGCCTGGCTCCTCAAACACCCCAGCGGCATTGTGCCCATCGTCGGATCCACGCGGCCCGAGCGCATTCGCGAAGCGGTGCGTGCCACCGAGATCGAACTTTCACGGGACGACTGGTACCGGCTCCTGCTGGCCGCTCGCGGCGAGCCGTTGCCGTGAATCTGCTCCGGAGGGAGCTGCGCTCCCGTTCTCCGTCCCCGGTCCCAGACCCGGGTCTTCCTCAAAACCGCAGGCCCTCCAGCAGCCGCACCACGAACGGATTGATCCACTGGAGCAACGCCTGCGGCCACACCCCCAGCACAAACATCAGCGCCACGGGCACGCCCAAACCGACCCGCTCTCGCCAGCTCAGATCGGGCCACCCCGACCATTCCGGCCGTAGAGGCCCGTGAAAGACCCGCTGCATCATCGTAAGCAGGAACACCGCCGTGACCAGAAGCCCCGGCACTGCCAGGACCGCCGCCCAGGGCACCAGCGGAAAGACACCCCGGAAGATCAGAAACTCCCCCACAAAACCGTTCAGGCCCGGCAATCCCAGCGACGCAAACACCGCGATCCCCATCAGCCCGCAAAACACCGGGGCGGCAGCGCGCAATCCTCCAAAATCCTCGATACCGCGGCGTCCCCCGCTCCGCGCCTCCAGCAGACCCACACACCAAAACAAGGTGGCTGCGGTGAGTCCGTGGTTGAACATTTGCAACACCACACCATTGAGCGCGGCCGCCCGATGGACCTCCGAGCCGGTTGTTTCTCCCGCTGCCGCCACCGCGAACACCCCCAACAGGCAATACCCCAGATGATTGACCGAGGAATATGCCAGCATCCGCTTCAGGTCTCTTTGCACCAGCGCCGCGCATGCCGAGACCACCACCGTCCATACCGCCAGCCCCAGCAGCCAGGGTCCCGCCGCCCGCATCGGTTCCCCGAACACGGGCAACAACACGCGAACCAGGCCGTACACGCCCATCTTGGACATCACCCCCGTGAGCAGCATGCTCACCGGTGGCACCGCCTCCGCATAGGTCTGCGGCAGCCAGGTGTGCAAGGGCATCATCGGGACTTTCACCGCCAGCCCGGCCAACACGCCCAAAAACACGAGAGTCGCCCACACACCGCCCGTCGCGTTTCCACCGCCCCAGCGTTCTTCGAGGGCCGACCACAACCGTCCCTCGCGTGCCCACTGGGACAGTTCGGGAAAGTTCATCTGGCCGCTGGCCAGAAAGAGCGCCAAAAACCCGAGCAACATCGCCACGCTGCCCGCCAGCGTGAACAGAAAGAATTGCAGCGCGGCCCCCTGCCGCTGCGGTCCTCCCCAGAGGCGCACCAGAAAGAACGCAGGAATCAAACTCAACTCCCAGAACAAGAACCAGTGGACGAAGTTCAGCGCGGTGAACGTCCCAAACAAACCGGCCATCAGACACAGCACCAGCCCGTAAAACAAATGCGGCCGCTCGCGGATCCCCTCCGTGGCCACCAGTGCCATGCCCGTTACCAGCACCGTCAGCAGCAACATCACCCAGCTCAATCCGTCCACGCCCACGTAATACTCGATGCCGAGGGCCGGGACCCACGGGTACCGCTCCACCGCCTGTAACGCCCCGGACTGCAGATCCACCGCCGCGCCCAACCCCAGCACAAGGACGAGTGTCATCGCCCATGCACCGATCGCGACGCAGCGCGCCAGCAGCGCACGCGCGGCTCCCCACCGCATCACGCCCAACCCGGCGCACAGCGGAATCAGCGTCAACACCGTCAACCAGGGAAACGGCCTCATCGGCTGCCTCCTCCCCACACCAGCCACCACACCAGCACGACAAACGCCCCTGCCAGCGTCCCCAGGTAGCGGTGGACCCGACCATTCTGCCACGCCGACAAACCCCTCCCCTGCCGGCGCAATCCCTCGCAAACCTGATCGAACGCGCCGTTCACCACGACCTCGTCCGTGCGCCGACCCAGCAGGGCCACCGCAGCGGTCATCAGGGCCACCGCCTGCACGATCCCGCCCCAAACCCACCGGTCCATCCGATCGCACCAGTTCGACAGACGAGCCAGCCCGGCCACCACGGTGCGCTCGTAAAGTTCGTCCACCCAGAGCTTGTTGCGCAGGGCCGGCCAGACAGCCGCCGGCAGCCGTTCCAACGGATCCCGCAACGCCTCCCGCACCTGGCGCCGGCCGTACAGCCAACCGCCCAGTCCCATGCCCAACATCACCAGCGCCCCGGAAACCGCCGCCAGCCCCCAGAATTCACCCGAAAACAACCGTCCCCAGTCCACGGCCACCGCCCGACCTTCCAAATAACCTTGAAGCCATGGCCAGGCGGGCGTTCCGACAAACCCGGCACCCACCGACAGGGCCGCCAGGGCCAGCAGCGGCGCGGTCAGGATGGGTGGACTTTCGTGGGGTTCAGCCGAACCCTCGGCCTCCCGGCCACTTCCACGGAAGCGCTCGCCCGCAAACACCAGCACGACCTGACGGGTCATGTAGAACGCGGTCAAGCAGACGCCGGTCAGCGCCAACCAGAACGGTCCTTCCGACCCGCGCCATCCGTGGGCCGCATGCAGAATCTCCTCCTTGCTCCAGAACCCCGAAAACACCAATGGGAACCCGGCCAGCGCCAGCATGCCGACCGCGTAGGTCACAAAGGTCAACGGCATTCGTCGGCCCAGCCCGCCCATCCGCCAGATGTTTTGTTCCTCCGCGCATCCGTGGATCACGGAGCCTGCTCCCAGAAACAACAACGCCTTGAAGCAGGCGTGGGTCAGCAGATGGAACATTCCCACCGCAACTCCACCCGTGGCCAAACCCAGCATCATGTACCCCAGTTGCGAGATCGTCGAGTAGGCCAGAATGCGTTTGATGTCGTCCTGCGCCACCGCCACTGCGGCGGCAAACACGGCCGTCAGGGCACCCACCCAGGCGACCACGTGCGCCACCGCAGAAATCCCCTCGCCCGCCGGTTCCCCCCACAACGGGTACACGCGGGCCATCAGAAACACGCCGGCCGCGACCATGGTGGCCGCGTGAATCAGGGCGCTCACAGGGGTGGGCCCTTCCATGGCATCCGGTAGCCACACGTGCAGCGGCAGTTGCCCGGATTTCCCCACCGCGCCCGCAAACAGCAGCAACCCGATCGCAGTGTTGGCCGTCAGGCCCCACAGCGCGGTTTCCCTCGTCACCTGCTGCAATGCGGTCGCCTCCAGACATCCGCGGCCCCCGTCGAAGAACAGCTGCGTTCCCGTACTGCCGAACCACCACACCAGCCCCAGCAGAAACGCCATGTCCCCGACGCGGGTCGTGATAAATGCCTTCTTCGCTGCCGCCGCGGCCGCCGGCTTGCGATACCAAAACCCGATCAGCAAATACGACGTAAGCCCCACCAGTTCCCAGCAAATGAACAGTCCCACCAGACTGTTGGCCATGACCAACCCGAGCATCGCGGCCACAAACAGCGACAAGAAACAGAAGAATCGCGTAAAATTCTCGTCGTGCGCCATGTACCCCAGGCTGTACACGAAGATCAGCAGGCCCACCCCCGAGACCATGACGAGCATTGCGGCCGACAAAGGATCCAGCACCCAGCCCAGCCACAACACGCCGGCCTCACCGGCGGCGAACTCCAGCCAGCGGACGTTGCAGACCTGCCGGGCGCCCGGTTCCCAAGCCAGCGTCTCCACGAACGCCCCCACCGACAGCCCGAGGGCCACGGCGAGACTGGCAATGGCCAGGCCGGCCGCCGTGCGCCGACACACCCGCGGCAACAGGGCACTCACCGCCGCCGCGCCCAGCGGCAGCGCCGGAATCAACCACAACCACTCCACCCACCCTTCCATGCCTCCGCCCTCAGCCTTTCAGTCGGTCCACTTCGTCCACGTTCGCCGTCCGATAGTGCCGGTACACGGCAATGACCAGGGCCAACCCGACCGCCGCCTCCGCAGCCGCCACTGCAATCGCGAACAACACAAACGTCGGCCCCGTCAGAAAGTCTCCCGCGGCCCCGTACCGCCAGAACGCCACAAAATTCAGATTTGCCGCATTCAACATCAACTCCACCCCGATCAGCACGGCAATCGCGTTCCGGCGCGTCAGCACTCCGGCCAACCCGATGGCGAACAGGCCGGTGCTCAGGAGCAAATAGCCCGTCAGCGGAGTCATGAGTGCTCCTCCGATCCTGTCTTCGGCCCGTCGCCGGCTCCCCCCCGCCACGCCAATAAAACGGCCCCTATCAATGCGGCGGTCAGCAGGACGCCCAGCACCTGAAGCGCCACCACCCAGCGGCCCATCAAAGCCTCTCCCAACCGGCCCACGGCCAGCGTCGGGGGCGTGGTTTGCAACTCCCGCGGGAGCGCCATCGAGGATGTGGCCCATCCCACCGTCGCCAAAACCGCCAGCGCGACCAGCGCCCCCACCCACCACCGGCTCGCATGCACTCCGCCGACCGGCACTTCGCCCCCCCGCGTCAGCAGCACCGCAAAGACGATCAGGATCGCCACCGCCCCGATGTAAATGAGGACCTGCGCAAACCCCAGAAACTCTGCGCCCAACTGCAAATAGACGGCTGCCACGCCTGCAAAGGTCACCGCAAGCGCCAGGGCCGCGTGAATCAAATTCCGCAACATCACCGCGGCAAGCGCACTGGCCAGCGTCAGCAGCGCCGTGAGTCCAAACACCACACTCATGCCTCGGGCCCTCCCTCCCGCGCTCTCATCGTCCGCCTTTCAACGGGCTGGCCGGTCCCGTCACGGGCCGCCAACGCACCTCCCGGATGGCAGCCATGGTCTGCCAGCAGGCGATGCCGAGCGGGATGCACTCCTCGATGTCGCCCGGGCGCACCGAGATCCGGCGACCGCGCGTGTCCACGTTGACCACCTGCTCCTCGTCAATCCACGCCTCCAACCGTTCCTCCGTCACGCGCATGCGGATGCGGTACCATCGTCCCTTCTCGAAGCCCATGAACCTCGTCGTCTCGTTTTCCGAGGCGTCGTAGCCGTCCAGACTGGAAATCCCCACCAGCCCGCCGCCCCAACCGCCCACGATCAAACTGCAGTGCGAATCGCCCACCGGCACGGTCAATCCGCAGAAGAAATCGGATCCCGTGACGCGCATGGCCTCCACGGCGATCTCGTAGTTCATTTTCGGGAATGCATTCGTGTATCGAATGCCGGTGAAGGGGCTGCCCATACCCATCACCAGCAGTCCGTTTCGCAACTCCAGTTCGCCGCGGCCCGCGTAGGGAATCTCCAACCACCCCTCGAGGGAACGGCCGTCGAACAGGGCGCGCCAGCCCTCCCCCGGCCATTGCGCTGCCGGTTGCGCGGCTGCCCGGGTCAGAATGTCCGAGACACTTCGGGCCGCGGGCGGCACCGGTGCCTCCACCGCGGCTGCGGTGCGGGTCACCTCCACGGCCGGCGCGGCCGCTGCAGGACGACCTCCGGCCACCGGATCCGGCGAGCTGCATCCTGTCCAACCCGCTGCTGCCAGCAACGTGGCCCACGCCATGGGTTTGAGTCTCCTGCACATATCGGTTGCCCTGCTCCCCTTCCCTGCCCGGTGCGTTCGCGCCGAGCTCAAGGAGGTCGGATGGCCCTCACTCTATCGCACCCGGCGCGCCAGTCGAGCCCGCATCCAACCCCGCGCCGGCCGCGGGACCTTGCGGGGACCTGCTTGAAACCACCGGTCGGCTGCGTCCTCGGGAAAGGAACACGCCCGCCGGCTGGCCTCGGCTCCAACGGCGTCGGGGTGGCGCATGGGCCGTGTCCCGCGGCGGCCGCTCAGGCCGCTGCCCTGGCCAGCTTCAGAAAAAGTTGGCGCCTGCGCCCCGCTCTCCGGACACTGGCTTTGATGCCAGCGCACCCTGCTGTGTTTCTGGACCGCGACGGAACCTTGATCGAAGAGCGGCACTATCTCCACCGGCCCGAAGAGGTTCGGCTGTTGCCGGGGGCGGCGACGGCCTTGCAACGGCTGCGACAGGCCGGGTTTCTGCTCTTCCTGGTCACCAATCAGTCCGGCGTCGGCCGCGGTTACTTCACGCTGCACGACGTGGCCCGGGTCCATGAGCACCTGACGCGATTGCTTGCCCCCTACGACGTACGTTTTTCCGACATTTACATCGCCCCAGAGGCGCCGGACCAACCCAGCCCCGGCCGCAAACCGTCTCCCCACTTCCTACTGCTGGCCAGCCAGCAGTACCAGATCGACCTGGGCCAGAGCTACATGATCGGCGACAAACTGGCCGATCTTGAATGCGGCTGGAACGCCGGGGTCCGGGCTTCTATTCTGGTGCTGACCGGCTATGGCATGGAAACGGCTCGCGCGCTGCCAAGCCCACCCCGGGGCGGTCTGGCAGTCGTTCAAGATCTGGCGGCCGCGGCCGATTGGATTCTCAAAGACCGGGCGCAGCGGACGAGGCAACAGGCCTCGTCCCACTCGGTCCGTTGAAGGCATCAGCATCGGTGGCTCGGGACGGACACAGCGAAGAGACAGCCAGCAAACGTTATGTGTGGGATCGTGGGTTACGTGGGACGGCGTGATGCCGCCCCGATTCTTTTGGATGGGCTCAAGCGTCTAGAGTACCGCGGCTACGATTCCGCGGGCATTTGTACCCTGGACGGATCCGGCCTCCAGCTGCGCAAGTGCGTGGGCCGCGTGGACGCGTTGATCGCCGCAGTCCGCGCGCAACCGCTGCACGGGCAGCTCGGGATCAGTCACACCCGCTGGGCCACGCATGGCCTCCCCAGCGATGCCAATGCTCATCCGCACCTCGACCAGTCCGGTCGCCTGGTGATCGTGCACAACGGGATCATCGAAAACTACGCCGACCTGCGTCGCCGGCTGGTGGAGGCGGGTCACCATTTTCAGTCCCAAACCGACACCGAGGTGCTGGCGCACCTCATTGGCCAGGAGCTCGACCGGCTCGTCCCTCGCGGCCAGCGGCCCGGGCCCGAGCAACTGGTCACGGCCGTGCAACTGGCCACCGCCCGGGCCGAGGGCACCTACGCCATCGCCGTCCTGCACGCCGACCTGGACCACTGCCTTGTGGGTGCCCGGCGGGGCTCGCCGCTGGTGCTGGGCCTGGGCCGGGGCGAAAACTTCCTCGCCAGCGATGTCTCCCCCATTCTCCCCCACACCCGGCAGGTCATCTATCTCCACGACGGGGACATCGTCCTGCTATTTGCTGACCGTTACCAACTCTGGGCCGGTACCCAACCGGTCGAGCGCCCCGTGGAAACGGTTCAATGGTCAGCCGAGGAGGCCGAACTGGGCCGGTTCCCGCACTACATGCTCAAGGAGATTCATGAGCAGCCCGGCCGCCTCGCCGACGAACTCCAGCGGGCGCTGCGCCCGCGCGAGGGCACCGCGGAACTCGAGAGCCTCACACCCCACCTGGACGAACTGGCCCGCCTCCGCCGCATCGTGCTGGTCGCGTGCGGCACCAGTTGGCACGCCGCCCTCGCCGGAGAGTACCTGCTCGAGAACCTCGCCGGCATCCCCACCGAGGTGGAATGCGCCAGCGAAATGCGGTATCGCAACCGGCCCTTCGAACCCGATTCGCTCGTCATCGCCATCTCCCAGTCCGGAGAAACCGCCGATACCCTGGCCGCCACGCGCCTGGCCCGACAACAGCGGGTCCGCACGCTCGCCCTCGTCAACGTGGTCGGCTCCACCCTCGCCCGGGAATCCGACTGGGTCCTCTACATGCGGGCCGGGCCCGAAATCGGCGTCGCCTCCACCAAGGCCTTCACCATGCAGCTGCTGCAGCTGACCCTCCTGGCCCTGAGCCTGGGACGGCAGCGTGGCCGACTTTCCCTGGCCGAGGGCCGCCGCCTTGTGCGCGCCCTCCAAACCATCCCTGCCAAGGTTCAGAGGATCCTCCAGGCCGAGCCCGGCATCATTCGGCTGGCCAAAAAGTATTATCGATTCACCGATTTCCTGTACATGGGCCGCCAGTTCAACTACCCGGTGGCGCTCGAAGGAGCCCTCAAACTCAAGGAACTCTCCTACATCCACGCCGAGGGTTATCCCTCGGCAGAAATGAAACACGGGCCCATCGCGCTGATCTCTCCCGAGTTCCCCAGCGTCTTCGTCATCCCGCGGGACGCACTCTACGAGAAAAACCTCAGCAACCTCGAAGAAATCAAAGCCCGCAACGGGCCGATTCTCGCCGTCGCCACCGCCGGAGACCGCCAGATCCGCCAGAAGGCCGACGACGTCATCTACGTGCCGCCCACGCTGGACTGTCTGCAGCCCCTGCTGACCGTGATCCCCCTCCAGCTTTTTGCCTATCACGTGGCCCTCCTGCGCGGCTGCGACGTGGACAAGCCCCGCAACCTCGCCAAGAGCGTCACTGTCGAATAAGCGGCGGGCGGGCCATGCGGCCCCCTCCCGGACGGGGCAGCAGGAACACCCGGCTCACGGGTGCTTACGGTCCGGGAACGACCTCGTTAGCCCGAGCCGGATCAACTCGGCCTCATATCCTTCTCGAAACGTCGGATATCGCGGCCGCCAGCCCAGTTCTGTCTTGATTCGGGCATTGCTCACTTGCTTGTTCCCGCTGCCCGGACGTCGCCGCACCTCTCCCGGCGCGCCCCCGGCGGGTGCGGGGCGTCCGGTCCGCTCCTCCAACCATGCAAACAGGCGGCCCAGCTGAACCGGTTCGTCGTCCGTGACGTTGTACACCGCTCCGGGTTCCGCATGTTCCAACGCGCAGATCACGGCTGTCACCACGTCGTCGCGATGGACCTGATTGATCCAGCGATCTGCCTCCTCCGGGCCGAGACCCGGTCCCTCGAAAAACCGCCGTATGTAATAGCCCCGCCCCGCCCCGTACATGCCGGAAACGCGCAGCACTACCGGTTGCCAGGCCGCGCTCTGTGCCGCTTCCAGCCAGGTCCGCTCCGCCGTCAGCAACCATTGACCTTTCTCCTCAAACGCTGCGGTCGCACTCTCTTCGGTGACCCAGCCGCCCCGGGCTTCTGCATAGACCCCGGTGCTGCTGGTGTACACGGCCCTCCGCACCGGATGGCCGAGCAATTCCTCTACGACCCGGCGGACACCGGCGCCGTACACGGCTGCATAGCCCGCAGGATCCCCGCTGGCCGGCGCCGCACAGGAGACCACCCAATGCAC
>JAOADM010000019.1 GCA_026417315.1 Limisphaera sp. | reverse complement strand
CCGGTACCACCCCGCGACTCCTGCGTCGACGAGGATCACCCAGAGCAACCAAGCCATGCCGGCACGGCCAAAGCGTTGAGTGAAGCGTGTTGCTGCGGGCCCCACCCCCACGGGGTCGGGTTGGGTTTGTGGATCCGACGGAGCCGCAGAAGATACTTGCGTCGCCGTAACCGGAGCACGCGGCGGCGATGGCGGGGGCCTTGTGGCACGATGCAAGGCATGGGCTGCCCACCACACCCCGGCACAACAAAACAGCAGAATCGAAACCCCCGCCGGATCGTGCCACGCCGCGATGGCTTCCTCGCCCCGGCGTGCCGCGACCATCGTGAGAGTTAGCGTCCGCCCCAGATTGCCTGTCAGGGCCAGGCCCAGCCCGATGCCGACAAGCGCGCACCGCCGCGCCACGCTCAGGAGATAGAACTCGCCAAAAAACAGCGACAGCATCAACGTTCCCTGGAGCGAGCGAATCCCGCTGCAGGCCTCGTCCACACCCACCTTTCCGGTGGCCAGCTCGATGACATTGCCATGTTGAACGGCGGGAATGCCCACCCACGCCAACACTTCGATGGTGAAGATGGTGTTCCAGCGGGCCAGCACCTGGATCACCGGCTCGGTGATCGTGTAGGGCCAGGGCACGGCCACCAGCAGAAACGCCACCGGGAAGACGAACTGGCGCCAATCCAGTATGCGCGAACCCGGACCGCGGCGGACGCGGAGTAGGTGACCGGCGCCCGAGAGAAACCAAAGCACCGTGCCCACGAAGGCCAAGGAGAGCATCCAATGTACCAGCGACCACCACGGATTGGCCTCTTGAAGCAGTCGCGCCGCAGCATAAAGAAGGGCCAGGACACCCGCACACAGGCCACTCCCGACAGTCGGCCATGAAGTCGAACCCTCGGAAGCCGCCGGGCCGGTTCCGGGTCGGGCCACCATGACGAGCGACGGGCCCGGAGGGGATGCCGGGCTGCTTGTCTCCGAGCGGGCTCGCTCCCATCGTTGCCAGGCCAGATACCCGCAAAGCACGGGCACCGCCCAACCGTAGGCGTACTGCGGATTGAGCGACCAAACGAGGCTCAGGCCTTCGAGCAGCCGGAAGGCCATCCACCCGACCGCGAGCAACGCAGGAGCCCAGAGAACCGCATCACGGCGTTGGGCGCGTTCCAGCCAGGACATCATCTCAAATCCAGGTCATGCAGTTGTCGTTTGGGGCGTGCGCAGGCCCACGCCCGGCCCGCGTCCCGCTGGGCAATCCCTGCGAGCGGGGCTGTGCACCGGGGCGTCACCCCCGTGTGTCTGACATCTTTCGCGAGTGCGCTCCCGCTCGCCAAGCCGAAAGCCCCGGCGACACGGACGGGTGAATCCTGAATGCATGGTCGCAAGAGGCTGCAGGGTGCAGGGGCCGCGCTTCACCACTTTTCCCCTGAGCGACAATTCCACATCCCGGAGCCCGGGGGATTGATGGGGATCGCCTCTCTAACAGGCACGATTTTCCACGAGGCCCAGGCCTGCCCGCTTGCCGCGGCCCTCACGCCATCGTGTGCAGGAGGCAAATCCTGCCTGGTACGGGTTCCGCGGGCGCACTCGGAGGAAAACGACGAGGGCTCGTGTGTCGTCCTCGAGGCATGCACCCGCGGATCGGATGTGCGCAAGGGAACGTTTCAGCCGAGGGGGGGCGGGGCTGGTTGAGGCGCGATCCGGCGGTTTGCCACCACCCGGGGAGCGGTACGATCCTGCCGTAGCCTCTGATTCTCGCGCAGGCGACGGCCTGGATGTTCCGCAGCCCACGGACTTCCGCCCTTGACACTCCGCAACTCCGGTGGCATGAGTCCCCTGACGATTTATATGTCAAATCAACCGCACTTCTGCACTCGGGGGACGCTTGGTTTCGTTCCTGCGGTCCCAGAGTTCCGAAATCCCTCCCGAACCACCCGTATCCTCGGTCTGTGTCTCGTCAGCCTGTTGCCTCTGGCCGGGTGGGCGCAGCCGATCTCGTGCTTTCAAGTGCCGCCCAACCTGGTGGCCTGGTGGCCCTTGGACGATGCTACGAACCAGACGGTGGTGCTCGACAACTTCAGCACACACCACGGCACGCCACGGGACAGTAACAACAACACCATTCCGGTGGGCATCCCCACGCTGTGGCAGTTGCCGGACCCGGCGGTGTTCAATGGAACGCTGTTACCCGTGGTGGGGGATCCCGCGACCAGTCCCCCACGCGGTGCCTTTTTCTATTCGGACACCTACGTGGAGGTGCCCCATCACGCAAACCTGAACATCGGCACCAACGGGTTGACGATCGTGCTCTGGGTTTGGCCCAGCCTGGGCAGTGGCGATCCCCAGCCGTTGGTCGAGAAATACGACCTGACCACTACGGACGGTTATTCGGTGTACCTCGATCCGTTGGGACCGACGAGTTTTGTGGTGCGGATGAACCTCAACGGCACGGTGGTGACCGGGCCCACCATCTCCACGTCCATGACCCCCTCGGATTGGTGGTTTGTCGTGGCGCGAGTAACTCCCGGCGGAGCGGTGACCCTGGGAGCGTGTGACATGGCCGGCAATTGTACCAACATCTCGGCGGTGACGGTGCCGAACTTCCTGACGACCAACACTGCGCCGCTCTGGCTCGGGCGCAGTGTGGTGGCCTCACCGACCGGGATGGATCTGCGAGCGATCCGCCTCGGCATGGACGAGGTGGAACTTTTCGGCCGGGCCCTGTCCCAGGCAGAGGTGCAGACGATTTATGCCGCCGAGGTGACAGGCTTGCGGAAATGCACCCCTGCATCGGGCAGCGGGCAGCTCTGCGTTCGCAAGTTTCATGATCTGGATGCGGACGGGACACCGGATCCGAACGAGCCGTCGTTGCCGGGCTGGCAGTTCGTGGTGACCGATGCGGCCAGCAACGTGGTGGGCGTGGTCACGAGCACCCTGTCCGGCACGGTGCCGGGCTGCCTGACGTTGCCCCCGGGCACGTATGTGATCACGGAAACCCTGTTACCGGGTTGGACCAACACGACACCCCTGAGCCAGACGGTCAGCTTGCAACCGGGCCAGACCACGAACCTGGTGTTCGGCAATGTGGGCTGTCTGGTGCCTCCGGTGGGTTTGGTGGCGTGGTATCCGTTGGACGAGCCGGCAGGGGCGACTGCGGTGCAGGACATCGCACCGGCGCCCTTTTCGACCGTGAACGACACGGGTACGACCCAGCCGGGGCCCATCGGGGGGAGCGGCCCCACGCCGGTTCCGGGCAAGGTGGGCAGCGGCGCGCTGTACTTCTTCGGGCCTTACATACAAGTGCCGCACAGTCCGGACCTGGCCTTTGCCGGGGATTTCTCCATCGATGCTTGGATTCGGGTCGTGGACTGTGGCCATGGCCAGCCTCCGGGTGGAGTCTGGGCGCCCATTGTGGATAAGTGGGATCCGGCGACGCAAACCGGCATCGCGTTCTTTGTCGATCAGCCGGCCCCGGCGACCGGCGTTCTCAAGTTACAATGGAACAACCTGGTCTTTACCAGTACGGGTACGTTGCCGGCCTCGGCCAATCCCCCGGCCAATGTGGGGCCGTGGGTTCACGTGGCGGTAACCGTGGATGCGACCAGCGGGCAGGGCGTCTTTTATATCAACGGCACGGCGGCGGGGACGTTTACCGTGCCTGCGGGGAGCGCGGCAAACACGCTGCCGATGTTGATTGGCGAGACTCGCCTGCCGGGGGGCCGATGCGAGATCGCCATCGATGAGCTGGAGCTGTTCGATCGGGTGCTGTCGTCGCAGGAGGTCCTGGCCTTGTACGCTTCGGACAGCGCGGGCAAGTGCCGACCGACTCCGAAGCCGGACGCGCAGATCTGCGTGGACAAGTTTTTGGATCTGAACGCCAACGGGACGTGGGATCCGAACGAGCCCCCGCTGTCGGGCTGGCAGTTCGTGGTGACCGATGCGGCCAGCAACGTGGTGGGTGTCGTCACCAGCACGCCCCCGGGGACCGTGCCCGGCTGCCTGACGCTTCCCGCGGGCAGTTATACCGTGACGGAGACTCTTCAGCCCGGCTGGACCAACACCACGCCCTTGAGCCAGACCGTCACCTTGCAGCCGGGTCAAACAACGAACCTGGTCTTTGGCAACATGGGTTGCTTCCAACCTCCGCCCGGCCTGGTGGCTTGGTGGCCGTTGGACGATGCCATCAACCAGACGGTCGTGCAGGAGTGGATAGGGGGGCTCAATGGAACTCCCAGAAACAGTGCCAACGTCACCATTCCGGTCGGCATCCCGACTTTGTGGCAATTACCCGATCCGGGCGTGTTCGGGGGAACCCTGTTGCCGGTGGTGGTGGACCCGAGCACCACTCCGCCGCGCGGTGCGTTTTTCTACTCGGACACCTTTGTGGAGGTGCCGCACCACGCGAATCTGAACATCGGCACCAATGGTGCGACCATCGTGCTCTGGGTGTGGCCGACCCTCGGCACGGGCGGACCGCAGCCGCTGGTGGAGAAGTTCGACGCCGCCTCGACCAACGGGTACGCGGTGTGGCTGGACAATCTGGGTTCGGGGACGTTCGGCCTGCGCCTGAATCTGAACGGAACTCTGGTGACCGGTCCCTCCTTCTCTGTGTCCATGCAGCCGTCGGATTGGCGTTTCATCGTGGTCCGGGTGGCTCCCGGAGGCGCAGTCGTGCTGGGCGCATGCGACATGGTGGGGAATTGCACCAACAGCGCGGCGGTGACGGTCGCGAATTACCTGACGACCAACACGGCTCCGTTCTGGTTGGCGCGCAGCGACGTGGCTTCGCCGGCTGGCACCGTGCGGGCCATCCGCGTGGGCATGGACGAGGTGGAGATGTTCAACCGCGCCCTGTCCCAGTCCGAGCTGCAGACGATTTACACGTCCGAGTTGGCCGGGTTGCGCAAGTGCGCGCCGCCCACGGGCGTGGCCGAGCTCTGTATTGCCAAGTTTCACGACTACGACGGCGACGGCATCCAGGATCCCAACGAGCCGGGCCTGGCCGGGTGGTCGTTCCTGTTGAATCCGGCCCCGCCGGGCCTTGGAACCAACGTGGTAACCACCGGTCCGGGCGGACTGGTGTGCATCCCCGTATTGGCGCCGTTCACCTACAGCATCGCCGAGATGATCCAAAGCGGCTGGACGAACACAACGCCCGGCACACAAACCATTACCACCGCACCGGGCCAGGCGACCAACGTGGTGTTCGGGAACATGCAGACGCCCACCGGAATGGCCGAGCTTTGCATCTTCAAGTTCCATGATTACGACGGCGACGGGGTTCAGGATCCGAACGAGCCGGGTTTGGCCGGCTGGCAGTTCGTCGTGAACCCCGCTCCCCTGAGCACCGGTACCAATGTGGTGACGACCCTGGCGGGGGGCGCCATCTGCATGGGGGTGAGCGCACCCGGGGTGTACACCATCACGGAAATCGCACAATCGGGTTGGACCAACACAACCGCGACGAACCTAACGATCGCGGTTTCGCCCGGGCAGTTGACGAACCTGTATTTCGGGAACGCGCTTACGTCGGGTCCCGCCCGGATCTGCGTGCTCAAGTATCATGACTGGAACCTGAATGGCGTGCACGATCCGGGTGAACCGGTGCTGCCGGGCTGGACCATTCTGATCAAGGACCCCCTGGGGAACACGAACCAGGTGGTGATTACTTCCACGAATTTTGTTTGCGTAACCGTTCCAGCCCCGGCCGTGTATCATGTGTCCGAGGTTCTCCCCCCGCCGATCGGCCCGTGGGTGCCCTGGACGCCGACCAGCCCGGCTTCGGGGACATATTCGAATGTCACGGTGGCCCCGGGACAGACGGTGAACCTGCTGTTTGGCAATCGCAAGAACATCAAATGGTGGCCGCCCGTGGTGAATCCCAGTCCGCTGCGGCTGATCCTGCGCGCGTCGGTCGAGCCGGGTGAAAGTTACCAGTTGGAGTATCGCGAGAGTCTCGATCCGGATGCACCGTGGATTCCGGTGGGCGAGCCGGTTTTGGCCAGCGAGCCGGAAGTGGTGTTCGAAGTGGCCATTCCAGCGGCGCAGCGCCAGGGCTATTACCGCGTCAAGGAGATGTTGAAGGGAAATCCGGATTAGTGGGCGGTTGTAGGGAGGCTTTTTCCCGGGCCGGTGCGCCGGGTGGATGGAGTGGGATCGAAACAGGCTTGCGCCCGTGCGCAGTTTGGCTCCTTGACACCGCCGAGCGGGGCACTCTTGGCTGCTGCCGGAGCGTTTGTCCCTGACGCCGCCAACCCCGCTGATTCCGTGCGGCCATTCGGAAACCGCCACGGCAATCCGGCGGATGTTCCGCCGGTGGAGATTCCGCCGATTTCCGTCGGCCGCTGCCGACTTCAGGGCAGGGTGGCGGCAGGTCGGAGGACCCCGGCGATATCCGCCGACTTCCGTCGGCGGCTGCTTTCTTGGGTTTGCGGTCCCTTGTAAGGACGTCTTGCGGCCGGGATTGTCGACTCGATGGCTTTCGCGCCGAAGGATCAGTGATCAGGGTCGGCCAGCCCGGTTCCAGAGCTCCACTGCCAGCGTGAGATTTGACAGTGGCTTTGTCTCGAAGCGCGCAGAACCAGGGCTCAGATGCTTGATAAAGAAAGAGACGTTCTTTCCAAAAGTTGCCTGCGCAGGGCCAAAAGCACCCGCGCAACTCCCCAGTGTGGCCCGGCTGAGTTCCAAAGCAACCGGCGTTTCATCGGCGGGTGGTCCGGGGCGACGGCATCTTCGGGTGCGTGGTCGGCGGGCGCAAGACGTGCGAGGGCCCATGGCACCGGGGAGGCAATCGGTCGGGTGAGGGCTGGTGGATTCCGCAGCCCAAAGGCTACCCTCGAGGTCCTCCTCGCATCCCGCGGATGCGAATCGTGTCCGGGAGGTCGGCGAAAGGTTCTTCACCCTTGGGCAGGCACGAGCGCCAGCTCGAAGCGAGACGAATCCACGTGGACGCGCTCGCGAAGATGCTCGTGGACGACGATCCGGATGCGATCTCCGTAGCGGGCCAGGCGTTGGAGCAATCGATCGAGCTCGCCGGTGTGGAGAGTGTGTAACTCCTCCAGGTAAAGGGTCAACCCGGCTCGCGACCGCCGGAGCCATCCTTCCAGAGGGCCCCGGATCCTCCGGAAGAGGGCTGCGTCTTCTGCGTGGTGGGTGCGGATGGACAGGATGAGTCGGGCGGCGGGCTCTTCCACGAGGGCCACGCGAAGGCTGCCTTTCTGTCGGAAATGATGGAGGGCGGCTTCCACGCGTCGCAACAAGACGGTAAGAGGTAGAGGGTTGGACTGTTCCGCAGAGGCGATGTGCCTGCGGACATAATCCTGCATGGACAGCCCCACGATCCAGTCTTCCACAGCGGCGGCCATGAGATGCGGTCGCAACCAGGGCAACGACCGAAGAAAATGCCACAGGCGTCGGGGCCCGCCGGGGAGCAGGCCGTGGCGAAGGAACCGGTGCAGAATGGAGCTGGATTCCCGGAGGCTGCGTCGGGGCCCCGGGGCCGGGTCGCGGAAGTAACGCAGCTTTTGACGGAGGCGGCCCGCAATGGCCGCATCCGTGGTCAACTGCCGGTAAAGGCGCCGGTAGCCGGTCACCAGCGTTTCGTAGGACATCTGCCTGGGCAGGACATTGGTGTCCGGACGCGTGTTGTCGACGGCGTGGAACTCGTTGCGCAGTCTGCCTTCCCGTTGGAGGCGCTGATGGAGCGGCGTGCGCGGGGCCGCGGTCAGCAGTCCCACCATGGCGGCCTGGGTTCCCGAGGCCTGGATGAACTCGTACTGGCGTTCAAAGGTGTCCACGGTGTCGTGGTCGAAGCCGACAATGAAGCCCGCGTACACCTCCAGGCCGTGTCGGTACAGCGTGCGCACGGACGCAAGCAGGTCGTGCCCGGTGTTCTGCAGCTTGCGGGTTTCCCGAAGACTTGCTTCGTCGGGGGACTCGATTCCCACGAACACCCAGCTCATTCCTGCCCGGCGAAAGAGATCCAGCAGCTCGGCATCGTGAGCCAGGTTCAACGAGGCTTCGGTGCCAAACCGGAAAGGATACGCGTGTTCACGCTGGTAGGCGCCCAGGAAGCGCAGCAATTCGCGGGCCTGACGTTTGTCCCCGACGAGATTGTCGTCCACGAAGAAGACATTGCGCGCACCCAGGGTTCGCAGGGCCTCCAGTTCGCGCCGGATCTGTTCGACCGACTTGGTGCGCGGCTTGCGGCCAAACATCACGATGATGTCGCAGAATTCGCAGAGGAAAGGGCACCCGCGCGAGAACTGGACCGTCATGGCCTGGTAGCGATCGACCTGGAGCAGATCGAAGCGTGGCACCGGGGAATCCGCCAGGGACACCACGCCGGTTTCCTGGTAAACGGGGGCGGGTCGGCCCGCTTCGAAGTCCCGGCAAAAGCGGGGCCAGATGTACTCGGCTTCTCCGCTGATGACCGTGTGGGCGAGGTCCTGGTAGAGCTCCGGGCACAGGGAGGCGTAACTGCCACCGGCCACGGTGTAGCAACCCCGGCTGCGGTAATAAGCGAGCAATTCTTTCTGACGTCGGAATTGCACGCCCATGCCGCAGATGCCCACGACGTCCGCGTTGGGATGCAGGGGGACCGACTCGATGTTTTCGTCCACGATCCGAACCTCCCAGCCGGGGGGAGAAAGTGCGGCGATGGTGGCTAGGCCCAGGGGTGGGTTGACGGTCTTGTGACCGGGCACGACGCTTTCGAGGGCCCATCGGAAACTCCAGAAGCTTTCCGGGAAGCGCGGATTGATCAGCAGCAGGCGCATGGATGGAGGCAGGTGCACGAGCGTTTTCCAGGCCAAGTTCGACCACACGGGAGACGTTGTCAACCTGCATGGGGTGCCCCGGGTGTGACCTGCGCAGCCGGCGGATGCGGTTTGGGCCACCGGCAGGCGCCGAGGCCGGGTGACGCGGTGTCGACAAATCGGAAGTCGGGAACCGAGGTTCCGACCGTTCCGAGAGGAACCGCGTGCCGCTCGTGCCCGGGGCCGAAGTGGAGAAGAGCAACGGAGCCCGTCCACCCGGGGTGGGACACAGATGCGATGGGGATATGCGGCCAGAAACGGCGGCCTCCGCAGGCGTGCGGTGCCCGTGACATGGCGGAGACACGGAGGCAGTGGCTTGCGGCGCCCGAGGGGCGAGGGGTTGCGAATGGCCTTGACCCGGAGGTGGTGACGGTTTGAGATGCGGGCCGAGGGAGACGATGAGCTCGAGGCACCGGGTGCAATGCGTGGTTCTCAGCGGGCTGGTGAGTGCGCTCCTGCTGCAGGGGCGACTGCACGCGGCGGAGGCATTTCTCTTTACGTCCTTCCGAAACAACGGGGAGAGCGGACTGCACCTGCTTTGGAGCACCAACGGCTATCACTGGGAGGTGCTGCGGCAAGACCGACCGTTTTTGCGGCCCGAGGTGGGCGGCTATCGGCTCATGCGCGATCCGTGTCTGGCCCAGGGCCCGGACGGGACCTTTCATCTGGTGTGGACGACAGCGTGGACGGCCGACCGCGGGGCGGAGATCGGATATGCCTGGTCGCGGGATCTCGTCCACTGGTCACCGCAGCGGGCGCTGCGTTTGATGGCGCACGAACCGCAGGTGCGCAATCTCTGGGCTCCGGAGCTGTTTTACGACCGCCGGCGCGGGGAATGGATTGTGTTCTGGTCCAGCACAATCCCGGGACGGTTTCCCGAGACGGACGACACGGGCGACGACGGCTACAACCACCGCATCTATGCCACGACCACACGGGACTTCGTCCATTTCAGCCCGACGCGTTTGTTCTTCGATCCCGGTTTCAATGTGATCGACGCCACATTGCTCGAGGTGCCGGGCGGCTATTTGCTGGTGTTCAAGGATGAACGGCTGCGGCCGCTCCAGAAAAGGCTTCGTTACGCGTTCGCGTTGGATCCCCAGGGACCGTTCGGTCCGGTGTCCGAACCGATCTCGATCGACTGGGCGGAAGGGCCCTCGGCCATCCGGATCGGGGACGAGTTCCTGATTTATTACGACCGATATTCCCGCCGTCGGTACTACGGCGCGTTGCGATCCCGGGATCTGCGGCATTGGGAGGACTGCTCCGCGGAAATGCGATTTCCCGCGGGGCACAAACATGGGACCGTACTGCGGGTGTCGCCGGAACTGCTGGAGCGTTTGCTGCGGATGGAGTAGCCGGACACGCGGGCGGTGAGATGGGTGGGCATGCCCGCCCGGGGTCGCTTCGAAGGGGAACGGTGTTTCAGGGTTGAATCTCGATGCGGTCGCCGGGCAGCAGGGCCCAGTCTTCGCCTTCGAGCAATCGGGCGGGGTCGATGGGGATGGTGATGGTGCCGCGATGGAGGAGGATCATGCGCGGCTCTTTTTCCGGGATGTACTCCGCGGCCAAGAGGGCCCGGGCCAGCGTGAGGTTCCGGTGCCAATCCAGGACGGGCCATCGGACCGGGCCGAGGATCCAGACGACGGGCTCGCTCAACGGTGGCAGGTTCGGCGGAGGTGAACCGGCCTGCGGGGTGGGAGACGCCGGTTGGGACAGGGGATGTGCACATCCTGCGCCGAGAAGTGTCAGCCATGCCGTGGTCAGGGCCATCCACCCCGTTGCCAACCACCGGGGGCTCATGATGCGGACGAGGCGTGTGGGGGATGCCTGAAGGTTTGGATCTCTTGATGCCAGCGGCGGGCGGTTTCGATGATGGTCTGTCCGAGCTCGACCATGGGACGGGCGTGCCGCAGGCGAACCCAGGGCAGCAACCCGAGCAGGTCATGGGTGACGAGAATCTGGCCGTCGCAGTGCGGCCCGGAGCCGATGCCGATGGTCGGGATGGGGAGCAGGCGAGTGATTTCCGCCGCCACCGGCGGTGTCACCAGTTCCAGGACAACCGCGAAGGCGCCGGCCCGGGCCAGCGCTTCGGCATCGGCCAGCAGTCGGAGGCGTTCTTCCTCGGTCCGACCCTTGACGTGGTACCCGCCTTCTTGGTGGACGGATTGGGGCAGCATGCCGAGGTGACCGAGGTAAGGGATGCCGGCTTCGACGATGGCGCGGACCTGCGGCAGGATGTTCCGGCCGCCCTCGGCTTTGACCGCTTCGGCGCCCGCGGCGACGAGGCGTCGGGCGCTGGCGACGGCCTGTTCGGGGGTGTCATAGGAGTGGGCGGGCAGGTCGGCGGCCAGGAGGGCACGAGGACGGGCGCGCGCCGCGGCCCGGACGTGGTGTTCCATGTCTTCGAGCGTGACATGGGTGGTGTCCGGATACCCCAGCAGCACCATGCCGAGCGAGTCACCCACCAGGAGCAGCGGAATCCCGGCCTCATCCAGCAACCGGGTCATGGGGTAATCGTACGTGGTGAGCGCAGCAATGATTTCGCCCCGCGACTTCATGGAGCGGATGGTTTCGGGAGAGATCTTGGCCATAGACGGAATCTCGGGCTCAGACGCCGCGGGCCGTGTAACTGGCTAGGAGTTCCTGTGGGGAGGCGGTGGCGGTGCCGAACTTGCCCACGACAATGCCCGCCGCATGGTTGGCCAGGCTTGCCGCCTCGGCCGGACTGGCGCCCGCGGCGATGGCCAGGGTGAAAGTGGCAATGACGGTGTCGCCGGCGCCGGAGACGTCGAACACCTCGCGGGCGACGGTGGGGATGTGGAGCGGCGGCTGTTGGCGATGGCAGAGCAGCATGCCCAGTTCCCCGAGGGTGATGAGGAGGAGGGCCGGCTGAAGCCTTTGCAGCAGGTGCTGAGCGACCTGCAGCAGCGGCGGGTCTTGCAAGGGCTGCGGGGCACGCACCGTGTCGCGCAGCCCGGCCAGTTCGAAGGCTTCGCGCCGGTTGGGTGTCAGCAGAGACAAGCCGGTCAGATCCAGGGCATGGACCGGTTTGGGGTCGAGACTGAGCCACAGCCCGCGCTGGCGGCAGAGGGGTTTGAGCTGGGCCAGCAACTCGTCCGTGACGACCCCTTTGCCGTAGTCGGCCACGATGACGGCGTCGGCTCGGGCCAGCGCCTGGCGCAGTCGTTGCATCAGGGTTCGGGCGGTGCGCGCCTCCAGGGGACCGTTGCTTTCGCGGTCGAGGCGGACGACCTGCTGTTTTTGTGCGACGATGCGGGTTTTGACACTGGTGAAGCGGTCCGGGCAGGTCAGCAGGCCGCGGCAACCGATGCCCTGCTGTCGGAGCAGTTGGCGCAGTTGATCGCCCTCGGCGTCGGGCCCAACCACGCCGAACAGTTCGGCCTGACCGCCGAGGGCCACCCAGTTGCGGGCCACATTGGCGGCGCCCCCGGGCATGAAGCTTTCGCGTTCGAACTCCACCACGGGCACGGGAGCTTCGGGCGAGATGCGGGACACCTGACCCCAAATGAAGCGGTCCAGCATCACGTCTCCGACCACCAGCACGCGCAGTTGGCGTGCGCGCCGCAAGAGGACCCGGACCCGACCGGGCTGGAGAGGGTCAGCGGACATGGTTCAATCCAAAAACGCGGTGAGCGGGCTGGTGGGACTGGCCTCCCATTGGGCCGGGGCCAGGCCGATTTCATAAGCGGCCCGCCCGGCTTCGACGGCCAGTTTGAAGGCGCGGGCCATGCCGCAGGGATCCGGGGCCACGGCAATGGCCGTGTTCACCAGCACGGCGTCGGCGCCCATTTCCATGGCTTCGGCGGCATGGCTGGGGGCGCCCAGGCCGGCATCCACCACCACGGGTACCGTGGCCTGTTCGATGATGATCCGGATCTGATCCCGGGTTTGCAGGCCGCGGTTGGAGCCGATGGGCGATCCGAGGGGCATCACGGTGGCGGTTCCGATGTCCTGGAGGCGCTTGGCCAGGACGGGATCGGCATTAATGTAGGGGAGCACGACGAAGCCTTCCCGAACCAGAATCTCGGCGGCCTTGAGGGTTTCGATGGGATCGGGCAGGAGATACCGGGGATCGGGATGGATCTCCAGCTTGACCCATTTGGGCAGGCCGGCCGCGGCAGCCAGGCGGGCGAGTCGGACGGCTTCCTCTGCGTTCAGGGCTCCACTGGTGTTGGGCAGGATCAGGTAGCGCTCCGGGTCAATGAACTCGAGAATGTTGGCATAGGGATCGCGTTGGCCGCTCAGGTCCGCCCGGCGCAGGGCCACGGTGACGATTTCCGCGCCGCTGGCCTCCAGGGCATCGCGCATCAGTTCGGGCGAGGCGAACTTGCCCGTGCCCAGAATCAGCCGCGACCGGAACGTCCGGCCTGCGATCACCAGATTGGATCGGTCCTTTGACATCGCCGGGCAATGTAGGCGCAAAAATCCGGTGGTGTCGAGCCGTCGGGGGCACTGTTTCACGCGCCCCGAGTGCAAAGGCTTCGGTCCAACCGTGTGGGGAGCCCAAATGCGAAGAGGGAGAGTCGCGACGGAACCTTCGAAGTCGCCTGCGCGGGGTGCCGGGTCCAGGCCATTTCGGACCCTGCGTGGAGGAGGGCGTTTGGGACGGGCCCGCAGGTCGAGCGGGCAAGCGCTTGAGCTACAGGAGGCGGGTCGGACACATTGGCGGTGCCTCGGCAGCGGGGAGAAAGGGTGCGCTGACAAGTCCCCGGGCGGGGGCTAGTGAATCATGAATCACGAGACGGTTCTCCGTGCGGCGGAACGATCGGCAGCCTTTCTGAAGGTGGCCGATCAGTTTCAGTTGGGTCATCTGCTCACCGAGAGTTGTCATCCGGTCACGGCCCATTTGAGCGAGGTGGCGAGGAACGACCTGGAAGAGGCACTGCGGCTGTTGTTCACGGTGGATGGGGAGGTGGTGGAGCGGTATCGCCAGGAGGTCGAATCGGGGCGGATTCTCCAGGTGGCGTCCGAGGTGGGAGCGGCACTGGAGCGGGGCGGGCGGCTTTTCTTCACCGGCTGCGGGTCCACCGGGCGGTTGAGCATCCTGTTGGTGGCGATGTGGCGCGACTTTTGGCAGCGCGTTCGTGCGACAGGAGAGGTGGACGCCGACCGGGCTCGGGAGTGGGAGGACCGGGCGCACGCGGTGATGGCGGGCGGGGATTATGCCCTGATCCGCGCCGTGGAGGGATTCGAGGATTATCCGGGTTTCGGACGCAAACAGCTGGCCGATCTGGGCGTGCGCGCCGGGGACGTGGTGTTCGCCATCACCGAAGGGGGCGAGACGCCTTTTGTGATCGGCACCGCATGGCAGGCGTTGGAAGCGGGGGCGACGGTTTACTTCGTGTACAACAACCCGGACGACCAACTGCGGGCCCGCATCGAGCGCAGTCGGGCGGTGTTGGACGAACCGCGCATTCGGAAATGGAACCTGACCACCGGGCCCATGGCCATCAGCGGCTCCACCCGCATGCAGGCCACCAGCATTCAACTGGCAGTGCTGGCGACGGTCCTGGAAATCGTGTTGCGCCAGCGTCACGGGGGCGGGCCCGGGTCGGGCGCCGGAGCTGCAGACGCCGTGGCGGCATTGCCCCGGCGAGTGCTGAGCGGGCTCCGGCAACTGCATCAGAGGCTGCTTTCCGATCCCGTGCGACGCGCCCTCGCAGATTGGGTGCGGCTCGAGAGCCGGACCTATGCCGCGGGTCGCAAGGTCAATTATTACGCCGATTCGCTGGCGACGGATCTTCTGACGGACACGACGGAACGGTCGCCAACTTATTGCGTGCCGCCCTTTCGGAAATTCGACGACCGAAACGCGGCCGACTCCTGGGCGTTCCTGTTCGTGCCGCGGGCCGATTCGGCCTCGGCCTGGGAACACGTCTGCAAGCGCCGGCCCCGTTGCATCGAATGGGCCGAGCACGAGGTGCGCGAATTGGTGCCGCGGGAGAATCTGGCGCGAACGTTGGAGACGGTGCGTCGCATCGGGTACGGCGAATTGATGCGCTACCGGATTGGCGAGGATGGCCTGGAGACGCGCCCGCTGCAGTCGGGCGACGCGGCAGTCGTGGTGATGGGAGGAGCTGATGCGGGCCTGTTGGGCGACCGCACGGGCTTTTTTGCCCGGCAGCTCGCTGCGGCGCAAGCCGCGGGTGCTGCGGGCTGTGTGGTCTGTCTGGGGGACGCGGGGGTTCTGCGTGAGGTCGGGCGTCTTTTGGACCGTTGGCCGCGCGGTTTTCTGACGCCCGTCTTGATCGAGACGCCGGCGATGGATCTGTGGCTCGACGGCCTGACCCACGTGGCGGCGAAGCTGGTTTTGAACGCCGTTTCCACGGCAACCATGGTTCGGCTCGGTCGGGTCATGGGCAACATGATGGTCTGGGTGGTGCCCAGCAACCTGAAGCTGGTGGATCGGGCGACCCGCTACGTGCAGCGCCTGACCGGCCTGGATTACGCCGCGTCCAACCGGCTGTTGTTCGAAGCCCTGGAATACGTGATGCCGCGCATGCAATCGGACCAGTCCCATCCTCCCGTGGTTGCGTTGGCAGTGTGGCGGCATCGCCTCGGACTGGATTGGGCTGAAGCTGAACGCCGGCTCTGGTCGGAGTTGGACCTGGCCGAACCAGGTGCGGCAGACCGGGGCTCGACGGGGTAGCCGCGGAGCGGAGGAATCCCGTTCCCGAGCGCCACGCCGCGCGGTGCAGGAAGGTGCGCTCGCTGCGGATGCGGGAGCGTGGCAGTGCAGTGCGAACCGCGGGACAAGACCGGGGTTCACGGGCGGCTCTGGGAACCACGCGGCTTCCGGACCGGGGCAAGAAAGTGGCGCTCCAGGGTTCGGGCCAGCCGCTGCACCGCCAGTAAAAGTCGGCGTCGGGTGGCCGCCGCACGCGGATCGGCCAGGTCCAGCGGTTCGGCCAGGGCACGCGCAACGCGTCGATGGAGAGGCAGGTGCGGGGCCGGATCGCCCGCGCTTCTCAGGGCTTCCAGTACCCGGGCCCATTGTTCTCGCGCTTGTGTCACGATGCCGCGGGCCGTGGTCAGGTCGATCCGGCCCTGCTGCAGGCGCTGGAGCAGGGAACAGGTGAAGGTGCGACAGCGTTCGGGGCGCTCGGCATAAATGCGGCAGAGACGGCCGTCGAAGCAGGAGCAGGGTTGCAAGAAACGTTGCCGCCCGGGTGGCCCGTGCAACCCCAGGCCCAACTGCGCGAGCCGTTCCGGGACATCACCCGGTCGCAACCGGACATCGCCGAACAACACCCCGTTGCAGCAAAAGCCGCAGTGCGGACAGAGGGCCCGCGCGGCCCGCGAGGGAGACATCGGCGCAGAAGACCCGGGGTTCAACGCCATTCGTGTTTCGGATAGCGTCGTTGGAGCTCTTGTCGGAGGCGCGGGTAATGCTCGCGCCAAAAGTTGTTCAGGTCCTGCGTCACCTGGACCGGTTTCATGCCGGGGCTGAGGATCTGGACGACCAGCGGCACGCGGCCCAGCGCGACCCGGGGCGCTTCCTGCACGCCGTAAAGTTCCTGGATGCGGAGGGAGATCCGGGGCGGGCCGTCGTTGCTGTAAAGGACACGCGGCGTCCGACCGTTGCTCAGGCGCACGCGTTCGGGGGCGTGCTCTTCGAGCAGGGCCTGTTGTTGCGGAGACAGCCAGGACCGCACCAGGGGGGCGACATCCCGCTCTTTGATCTCTTTGTAGCTGAACGCACCGTGGCAGAGGGTTTCGAGCACACTGCGGCGGGCTTCTTCGGTGAACGGAGGGAGCCCGAGCTCCGGACACGTGCGAGCCAAAAAGTTCAATCGGGTAATCCACTGTTCCACCGCATGGTCCCACGACTTGAGCGGCAGGCGTCCGGCGAGGAGTTCCTCAGCCAGGAGACGAGCCGCCTCTTCCGGGGGCGGTGGTTCGATCCGGCGCTGTGCCACCAGGACACTCCGGAATCGGGTTTGCGTTTCGGCGCAGACCCGGCGCGTGGATGGGTCGAACCAAACACGGGAAACTGTTTGCAGGTCTCCGGGAAACGCTTGCTCGATCCAGCCGGGATCGATGGGGGCCAACAGGGACAGCACCGTCTCGGTGGAGCCGTGGGAATTCTGGACTTCTCGGACCTCGGCGGCCACCACCCATGCCGAGGTTTGCACGACACTCTCCGGATCCAGGACCCCGCGCCGGCCCCCGGTCAGTTCGCAGCGTCGGCTGCCCGGGTCGAGTCGTCGGGCCAGGTGATCGGGAAAGGCCGTGAGCAGGGTACGGGCCAGGGCCGAATCCGGTGCGGGGGTCGATCGGATCTCGAGGCCTTCGCGGCGTGCGATTTCCAGGAACTGTTCGTAAAGCTCTTCCACCTGGAGGGCGGCCCCACGATGGACCCCCAGTCGCTCGCAGAGCTCGAACGGGTATCCCTGCTGCCGCACATACTCCCAGGCGCGCATCAGCCGGTGAAAATCGCTGCCGAACCGGGTGCCGAGATGGTCGTCGCGCGCCGCGGCCACCGCCGGAGGGGCGCCGCGCAGAAGGAGCTCGCGGCCCTGAGTGAGCGCAGCCGCGAGGCACGCCTCCCGGACACAGCCGTGGTCCTGTGCGGCCAGCAGCATGCGCGCATAGCGCGGATGCACGGGGAAGGCCAACATTTTCCGGCCCAGCGGAGTGATTCGTGTGATTCGATGCCCCGCGCGGGAGGCCGAAGTGGACGGCCCAGCACCGCAAGGGGACGGTGCCGCCTCCACCCACTCGAGAGCGCCCAGTTCGACCAGCAGGTCTTCTGCGCGTGCCAGGGCGGCGGCATCGGGCGGCTCCAGCCACCGAAACGAGCTCAAATCCGAGACACCGGTTGCCTTCAGGAGCAGCACGACCTCGGCCAGATCGAGGCGGCGGATTTCCGGTTCTTCCTGAGCGGGTCGGCGCAGATGGTCGGCGGTCGACCAGAGGCGGATACAGAGGCCCGGACCGGTGCGCCCGGCACGGCCGGCCCGTTGATCGGCGGAGGCGCGACTGATGCGTTCGATCCAGAGGGTGTTGATCCCGCGCACGGGATCGTACCGGGGGATGCGCGCCAGGCCGCTGTCGATCACCAGGCGAATGCCGGGGATGGTCAGGGAGGTTTCCGCCACGTTGGTGGCCACGACCACTTTTCGCCGCGCGGAAGGGCGCAGGGCGGCGTCTTGCTGGGAGGGCGGCAGTTGTCCGTGCAGGGGCAGGAGGGCGAAACCGGCGGACTCGGGCCGCCGCTCCAGCGCGCGCAGGGTCTGCTGGATTTCATAGGCCCCGGGCATGAAGACTAGGACATCGCCCTCGCCGCCCTGGCGCACATAGTCGGCAAAGACGTCGGCCGCTTTCTCCCACACAGGCGGTTCGTTTCTTCCGGGTGAGCCGTCCAGGTGCCGCACGTGGACCGGGAACAAGCCCCCCTCGGATTCGAGGACTGCACAGCCGGGTTGCCAGGGCGCAGGCGGCGGTTGTTGCCAGCGTTCCAAGTAGGGTCGGAGCAGGGTCACGTCGAGCGTGGCGGACATGACCAAGACCAGAAGGTCGGGCCGTTGTTGTTCCTGGAGGTCGAGGGCCCGGGCCAGGGTGATGTCGCCATACAGATGCCGTTCGTGAAACTCGTCGAAAATCAGGGCGGTGATCCCGGACAGTTCCGGTTGTTCGAGCATTTGGCGAAGCAGGATTCCCTCGGTGACGAAGCGGATGCGCGTGTGCGGGCCGCTCTGGTTGTCGAAGCGGATCGTGTACCCGACCTCGCGACCAAGACTGACGCCCAGCTCCTGGGCCACCCGGGCGGCCAACAGCCGCGCCGCCAGTCGCCGCGGCTGCAGAATGACGGCCTGGCCGTCCCCCAGCAATCCGTGCCGCAGCAGCATTTGGGGAATCTGCGTGGACTTGCCGGATCCGGTCGGCGCCACGACCAGTAGGCGTCGGCGTTGCCGGAGCTCCCGGATCAGGTCGGACTCCAGCTCATAGATGGGCAGCCTTTCAGGCATGAGCGGCCTCCAGATCCCAGTCCGGCAGGATCTCTGCATCCTCGTCGGTCGGCGGCTGGCCGAGTCGGTGCAGGTGCTCGGCCAGCACGGCCACCATCGCGGCGTTGTCGGTACAAAACGCCGGCTCTGCCAGCAGCAGGCGCAACCCGGCTTCGCCACAGGCACGGGACAGTTCGCGGCGCAGAGCCCGATTGCAAATGACCCCGCCGGAGGCAGTCACCAGGCCGACCCCGAGACGCAGCGCCGCGCGGACTGTCTTGCTCACCAAAACCTCCACGATGGCCGCCTGGACACTGGCACACAAGTCCCGGCGGGCCGCCTCGTTCGTGAGCACCTCCGGATGGTCCCGCAAATAATACCGCACGGCCGTCTTGAGTCCGCTGAAGCTGAAGTCGTCGCCGGGATCGTCGCGCAAGGGGCGGGGAAAACCGTGGGCGTTCGGATTGCCCCCTTCGGCCAGCCGGTCGATCCACGGACCCGCTGGGTAGGGAAGACCGAGCAGTTTGCCGGTTTTGTCGAAGCACTCGCCCGCGGCGTCGTCCAGGGTGGAACCCAGCAGCCGATGCCGGCCTTCGGCCCATACGTGCACCAGGAGTGTGTGCCCGCCGCTCACGATCAGCGAAACGTGCGGCTCGAAGTCCTCGAAGCTTGCGCGCGGCGGCCGACCCCGGATCCAGGGCGAATACAAATGGGCCTCGTGATGGTGGACCCCGTAAAAGGGCCGGTTCAGGGCGAAGGCCAGTGCCTGGGCGGCTCGCAATCCAATCAGAAGGGCGGTCGGCAGACCGGGTCCCCGCGTGGCTGCGACCAAATCCACCTCCTTCGGACTCAGGTCGGCCTCCCGGAGGGCCGCTTGCGCCACGGGAATCAGGTTGCGCAAGTGTTCCCGGGCCGCCAGTTCCGGCACGACACCGCCGTATTCGGCGTGCAACCGAATTTGCGAGGCCACCACGTTGGCCCGCACCAGGCCGCCCTGCACCACGGCCACGCTGGTTTCGTCACACGAGGTTTCGAAGCCCAAGACAGTCATGGCATCCGATGCTCCCGGGACGATGCGATTCACGGTGGAGCGGCCCGGCCGCGCGAGGGGTGCGCCCGGCGGTCACGGCGCAGTCGGCCGGGAGGTTGGGGAGGGCAGCGAGGCTCCACATGGTCACTGCACTGCGGGGACAGCCACGGCGGCCGCGGAGGTGCCGTTTCGTTCCAGGGCCAGGTGCAGAGCGCGCAGCAGATCCCGGGCCCGTTCCAACTGCGGATCGCGAGCCTTGCGGGCGCGCTCCTGGTCCTCGGGCGGCAGGCTTTCCAGCCCGCCGGGGGAACGCAGCAGCAGGACGTCCCGTTCTTCTTCCTCGCTCAACGGGACGACGATATCGGGCGTGATCCCGCGTTCGTGGATGAGCCGGCCGCTCGGGGTGTAGTACTTCGCGGTCGTCAGCCGCAGAGCCGCACCGTTGGGCAGGGGAATCACACTTTGCACACTTCCCTTGCCAAAGGTCTGTTCACCCAGGATGATCGCCCGCTTGTGGTCCTGCAAACAACCGGCGACGATTTCCGCGGCACTGGCCGTGCCGAGGTTGACGAGCACCACCATCGGGACCCCGGGCAATTGATCCCCGCGGCCCGTGGCAATGTGCGTCTGGTTCTGATGGGGATTCCGACCCCGCGTGGTGACCACCAGCTGGCCCGGGGCCAGAAACTCCTGGCTGACCGCCACGGCCTGCTCCAGCAAGCCCCCGGGATTCCATCGCAGGTCCAGAATCAACCCGCGCACCTGCTGGGCCTTCAGTTTCCGCAATGCCTCGCGCAGCTCCCGATCCGCTTTTTCTCCGAACTGCGTGATCCGGACATAACCGATGCCGTCGGCGGACACGGGAAAATCCTTTCGATTGTTCAGGTCCTTGACCATGTCCACCTGGATCACCGCACGGCGGAGGGTGAGCGTGAAGGTGTGATCCGTGGAGGGACGGTACAGGGTGAGGGTGACGCTGGTGCCGGGGGGACCGCGCAATTGACGCACCGCTTCCTCGAGGCTCATGCCCTCGGTGGACCGGTCTTCGATGCGCAGGATCCGATCGCCGCTGAGGATCCCGGCTTTAAACCCGGGGGAATCCTCCATGGGGGAGATCACGGTGAGCTTGCCCTCGCGAAGTCCCACCACCAGCCCGAGACCCCCGAATTCGCCCTGGGTGTCATCCTGCAGGTCCTGGAAACGGTCCGGATCGAGGAACTCGCTGTGCGGATCGCCCAGCGTATTCAGCAGGCCGTCCAGGGCCCCTCGCACCAGTGCTCGATACGTGAGATTGGTGCCGTCGGCGTAATCCCGACGTACGATTTCCAGCACCGTCGAAAACAGTTCCAGATGCGGGTAGGGCGAATCGTCTGCCGAGCGATGAGCCTGGCGGAACATCCGCGCGCCCACCACCAGGTTCACCGCCAGCAGGGCCGTCACCACCCCGTACAAGATCTTTCTGCGACCCGGGCCTTTCATGACCTCTCCGGAAGCCCCAACGCTAAACAGATTCCCTGCGGTTTTCGAGCAAAGTTTGGTCGGTGGCCCGGTCTGCGGAGCGTGGCGGGGTTTTGACACCCTGAAAGACCGGCGGGTAATCGAGCGTCCTCGGCCTGGGACGGCCGCGGGGAAACGGCGTTTCCTTGAATCCGGGGGCTCCAGGGATGGAAGAGCTCTCTGCGGTTCACGGGTCGCACGCGCCAAACCCCGCCGAGGGGGCATCGCGACGCTGAATCTTGGGCAACGGTCGCGGAGCTCCGGCTCCCCAAAGGTCTCCGCGCCCTGACAGGACGCACCCCAGTGCCTGCCAACACGAGGGCCGGGTGTGCCCCACTGGCTTCCGTCGCTTCAAGGCGGCGTGGATCTCGGTTTGGCCCGGGTGCACAGCCCGGGGCGACGGGCTGGTGCGCTTTCCGAGCGCTGGCACCGGCCTTTCCCGCAAGGCCCACTGCCGGGCCGCGGGTGTCCGAAAAGCCGAAAGGCGCGGCCCGGGTGGGGGAAAGGGTCTGTTTCTGCTCCCGGCCCTGGTGGCCCGGTCCCGAAAGAGATTCATCCCGATCGCCGCCGAGCACGCCCAAAGATTTGGGCGTCTGTGCCGTGGTCGTGGTCGTTCCCTCTCGGGCCGGCCCCCCGGAGTGTTAACGGACCGTTGCGGCTCGGCGCAGTCGTTCTGCCGCGGCTTTGGCACGGGGATCGCCTGCGGCAATGCCGGCGGCCAGGTCGGCCTGCAACTGGCGCATGCGCTCGTAGTAAAGTTGCGCCTGCTGTTCGGTGAGCGCACGCCTTTGTTGCTGGATCGCCAGCATGGCTTCCACGGCCTGTTCGTATTCCTTTTGCCGGGCGGCCAGTTCGGCCTGGCGCAGCCGTTCCATGGCGGCTTGCTGGGCCGCCAGATCCGCCGCGGTGGGACCGGCGGCCAGGGGATCAGGAGACGGCTGTTGAGGCTGATTCTCGGCGGTAACCGCCTGTGCGGTTGGCGGTGCCGGTGCCTCTGCTTCTTTCTTGGAGCAGGCGGTGAAGCCGAGGGCTGCAGCGGCGCAGGCAACGCAGAACTGGACAAACTTTCGCGACATATTCGTGGGTTGGGGGCGAAACGGGATTAGAATCGGCCCTGGGGATGCCCGGGGTTGTTCCAGGCCCGATTGGGCAGCATGGTCGGCGGAATCGAGGAGCCGCGGGCCTCTCGGGTTCCCGCAAATTCCCAGCTGTACCACCGGGCCACTCGAATGGTTTCGGTGCTTCCGCCAAACAGGGCCACCGTGGCGGATTTGCCATGGCGCGCGGAAATCCCTTCATCCGGATAGCTCGAGGTGTCGTTGAAGTAGAACGGCGTGTACTCGTCCGTTTCCCACATGAGGACGTAATGCGGTTTGAACGAGGTGATCTTGTACGTATTGCGCCGGCCGGGCGGCTGGTTTTGGAGGGCTCCATACCCGCAAACCGACCCGTTCCAGACGTAACTGGTGAAGAGGATGTTCCGCTGTACGTACAGGTTGTCGATCTTGCTGTCTGCGGGGCACTTCATGATCTTCGCGTCACGCAGGTACTCGTAAAGCTGGCCACGCGTGAAGTAGACGAGCTGGTTCGACAAGGCCACCGGGAACATGGGGATGGAGGTGTTCCCGGGTGGGATCCCGGCGCCGTAGGCCCAGCACGGAAGGCTGGTCCCCCAACCGGGGGAGGGCAGGTAGTCGTTGTTGTCGTTCACGTACATGTGGGTGGCCTGCAAAATCTGGCGGTTGTTGTTGAGGTCGGCAGTCTTCTGGGCCCGGTTTTTGGCCGAGGAAAGCGCCGGCAACAACATCGACGCCAGGATCGCAATAATGGCGATGACAACCAGCAGCTCGATCAGGGTGAACGCTCTCCGAGCCCGCGGAGGCTCGCACGTCCGCTTCAGCGTTGCATTGGGTTTCATGGAAACATCCTGCGGTTGCCCGGCCGAAGACCTTTGCTCACCTGGGACACGGCCCGCTTCGCTTTGCGCCGACTCCTCTCTTCTGCGCGCTCTGGCTCCGCGGTTCCATGCCCCATCGCCTGCCAGTTGCCCCGGCCCTCTGCGCCTGTTCTGGGGTTGCTACAAGCCGGTCTCCGACAAGGGCCGTTTTTCGTTCGCACATTTTAGTTAACACAGCAGCATCCGGTTGTCACGTCCCCTTTTTGTTGGAGGCTCCGGGGGATCGGCGCGGGTTTCCAGCACGGAACACACGGAGGAGTGACAGGGTGGCAGAAGACAGGCGAAGAGGTGGGCGCTGCCCGTTCTCGCCGGTGCGCCAGCCCGAGGCGCGGAGGTTGGCGCCTTGTGGGTCGAAGGGAATTCCGGGCCGGCGAATGGCTTCGAACGGGGCCGGCGATGGCTGAAGATGCGGCGCCGACGCCGGGGCTGAAGACGTCCCCGGCCGGCTCATTCGATGGCGTCGTGCATTTCATCCCTTTCAAGCTGAACAATTCGCGCTATAGTTGGGTCAAAGAACAGGCAAGGCATGCAACGCGACTCGGCAATGCGAAACGGAACCCGTCGGGGCGGATGGCTTGGCTTCTGGCCGTGGATCGGAGGGATCGGGCTCTCCTGCCTGGTGTGGCTGGGGCAGGGGGCCTCCGCCCCCGAAGTGCAGGTTGGCTCGGACCGGGCCGCCCCGGAGAAGCCGATTGTCCGTCCCCAGCTCAAGCCCACGCCGGCGGAGGGACGGATAGCGTACGTGGCAGCCCGTCTCCTGGAGAGCCAGCACTACACGCGGCAGGCGTTCGATGACACGGTCTCTTCGCGGTTCCTCGAGCGCTACATCGAATCGTATGACCCGCAGCACCTTCATTTTGTGCAATCGGATCTGCGGGAGTTCGAGTTCTACCGGCACCGTCTGGACGATTACATCCTGCGACGGCAGGACACCACGCCGGCGTTCGAGATTTTCGACCGCTTCTTCGAGCGCCTTCAACAGCGCGTCGCCTATGTCGAGGAATTGCTCCGGACGGAAACCTTTCAGTTCGACACCGACGAGCGTGTGCAGCTGGATCGGCGCAAGGCGCCTTATCCCAAAGATCTGAACGAGGCCCGGAAGCTGTGGCGGGACCGGCTCCGCTACGAATACCTGCAAGAGAAGCTCAACGGGGAGAAACCCCAGCAGATCACCAACACGCTGCTGCGTCGGTACCATCGGAACCTGCGCATGTTCGCCGAATGGGACAATGCGGACGTCCTCCAAGTGTATTTGAATGCACTGGCGCACGTGTACGATCCGCACTCGGACTACCTGGGCAAGCAGCAAATGGAGAATTTCGCCATGGGCATGAACCTGGCCCTGGAGGGCATTGGGGCCGAGCTGACCTCGCCGGACGGCTATTGCACGATTCGCCGGCTCATCCCCGGAGGTCCCGCCGAGCGCAGCAAGAAACTCAAGGAAAAGGATCGGATCGTCGCCGTGGCCCAGGGAGACGGGCCGTTTGTGGACGTGGTGGACATGAACCTGAACAAGGTGGTTCAGTTGATCCGCGGCCCGAAGGGCACCACGGTTCGCCTGATGATCATCCCCGCCGACGCGCCCGATCCCTCGGTGCGCCGAGTGGTCACGCTGGTGCGCGACCGCATCCGTCTGGAAGACCAGGCGGCCAAGGCCCGCGTGGTGGACTGGCCGGAGGAAGGCGGCGGCACGCGGCGAATCGGGATCATCGATCTGCCCTCCTTTTACTCCACGATGGATTTCGTGGGGACCGAGGACCGGTCCGACTACCGCAGTTGCGCCGCGGACGTGGCCCGGTTGATCGAGAAGCTCAAGGCCGAGGGCGTGGAGGGGTTGATCCTGGACCTGCGCCGCAACGGGGGCGGGTCGTTGGAAGAGGCGATTCGCATTGCCGGGTTTTTCATCCCGCGCGGCCCCATCGTGCAGGTGCGCGACGGTGACGGCCGGGTGACGGTCAAGGAGGACCGGGACCCGCGCATGCTGTGGGAAGGGCCCTTGGTGGTGTTGACCAGCCGCTTCAGTGCCTCGGCTTCCGAGATTGTGGCGGCCGCGTTGCAGGATTACGGTCGGGCCGTGCTCGTCGGCGACGCATCCACGCACGGGAAGGGTACCGTGCAGGCCCCCAGTCTGCTGCGCAACTTCATGCGGCCGAGCGCCATCCTCACGAACGATCCGGGGCTGCTCAAGTACACGGTCAGCAAGTTCTACCGGGCCAATGGGGAATCCACCCAGCTGAAGGGCGTCGTGCCCGACATCGTGTTGCCCTCGGTGCTCAATGTCTCGAAAGACATTGGCGAGAGCGCGTTGGATAATCCGCTGCCCTGGGACACGATCGAGAGTGCCAAATACGAACGCCTCGACTGGGTTGCCCCGTACTTGGAAGAGCTGCGCCGCCGGTCCGCCTCCCGGGTTCGTGCTTCCCGGGACTTTGCCTACGTGCAGGAGGACATCGAGCAGTTCTTGAAAATGCAGGAGGATCGCTCCCTCTCGCTCAACGAACAGGCCCGGCTCAAGGAGAAGGAGGAACAGGAGGCGCGGCGCAAGGCGCGGGCCAGGGAACGAATGGCCCGGAACGAACCCGAGATCCCCGTGCGCGAGCTCACGCTGGCGGATGTGGACAAGCCGGGCTTGCCGCCGCCCATCTCCCGGACCAACCGGTTGAGCCAGGCTTCCGCCGGTTCTGCGGGCGGTGCGGACACCAACCATTTGGTGGCCGCCAATCCGACCGCCCCGGCCACTCCTGAAGAGACACCGGTCCCCGGGGAATCCGACGAGTTGCTGGAGCCCGAGGAACCGTTGGCGCCCGCCGCCGATTTCGTGCTCCGGGAGGCGGAAATGATCCTGGTGGATTACCTCCGACTGTGGCCCAGGGAAAAAGCGCTCACCGCCCAAAAACCAGCCCCGGCCACGGCACCGTCCCAACCCTGAACCTTCGCTTGCCTCCAGCCATGAAACGCTTTCTTCTCATCCCCGTCCTGGCTCTGGGCCTGACGCTGCCCACCGGTTTGCTGGCTCAGGCAGCCGCCGTCATCGCCAAACAACGCGCCAAGGAGTTGCGCGACCAGAACAATGTGCGCCAGGGCGTCCCCACGCCGGCGGCATCGCCGAGCGCCGCCCCGAATGCGGGCGGAAACCCCGCTGCGCCCGGGGCCACCTCAAAGCCGTTGGAGTCGGCACTGAAACGCCTGGTCGGCCAGGCCAACCCTCCCAGTGGCGCCAAGGAGGCAGTTCTGCAACAGTTGCTGGCAGCGGCGCGCGGTCCCCAGAAGCCGGGTCGAGCGGCCCTGCAGGGGTTTGTGGACAGCCTGGCTGCCTGTCTGAGTACGGCGACCCTCGAGGACACCGAGGTTCAGCGGTTGGCGACCGACCTGTTTGCGCTGATGAACAGTGCCACCCTGTCGGCCGAACGGTTGCAACAAGTCCTGGCGGATGTTCAAGCCATCCTTCAAGTCGGCGGCGTGCGCCGTGCGCAAGCGGTTGCGGTGACCGGCCAACTCCGGCAGATTGCGCAGTCGCTGCAGCAGCCCGCCACGCCTTGAGGGCGGCCGCGGTTTACCGGGCGGCATCCGGATTCGGCTGGGGCGAGGGAGGCGCCGGGGCCCCGGGCCGATCGAACAACGGAGCGCCGCAGGCCATGCAGAACCTCGACCCGGGCGGACACCGTTGTCCGCAGCCGCCACATTCCAGGTGCGCGTTCGCGTGTCGATAGTGGATGACCAGGTTGCGGATGTAGGGAATCCAGGTGAACAGGTAGGCGAAGATGAACACCGAATCGCGCTGCCGCAGCGCATAGACCAGCAACAGGAAGGATCCGGCCAGGCTCAACCACCAGAACGCCGGGGGGACCACCACTCGTTTCAGTTTCTCGGTCGCATACCACTGCACAAAGAAGCGCGAAAAAAAGATCAGATTCCCCGTCCAGCCGATCACCTTCCACACGCTCCAGCGGATGCCCAGGAACTGCCCGCCCGGGAACAGCACTTGGTCCAACCAGTTCATGGTGGGATTCTAGAGGTCATGTCCGCGGTGCTCCAAGTCTGCTCGAGGGCGGCGCACACCGGAGGCGGGGCACGGTTCCGGGGCGCGGAGCGTTGTTGGGGAATCCCGCGGGGCTCTCGGGACCCGGTCGCGCGTGCCGCGGCCGGTGAGGCAGCAGCCTTGCCTCTGTCTCGAGCTTCCTCGTTCCTGGGCCGGGTGAGGCGACCCGGCGCGGCCGGGACGCTGCCGCGTTCCCGGTGGGACCCCGGTTGCCCCGCCGGGCATGCACCCGTGTCGGCCCGTACCTGAAGCGCCGTCCGGGCGGTGTTCCGCTGCAGGACCGCTCTGCCAGCCTGAAGGAGTGTTCGCGAAAAGCCGGACTTCAACGGATGTTCATCGGCGCCAAAGAATGGTTCGCGGGTTCCGGCTTCGGTAAAGGTCGAGACACGGACATTAGCCTGGCAGCAAGACGAGACCACCTCCAAGCGGCCGGCGGCGGGGCTCTGAACATCGCAATCTGCCCGCCGAATTCGGGGCTCCCGAGACTACACGGAACGGGCAGGGGTCGGGATAAACGGCGTGTTGGGCAAGCCGACAGCTTTGGCGGAAGCTGCGCCGCCGGTCAAATCTGCCGCGTATGGCTCCTGGACAGCGCCCGGGAAGAGGGCAGCCCGGCCGGAGTCAGCCACCTTCTGAGTGCCTCCCCTCTCAACGCTGCGGTGAAGCGGTGGGCGGGGCTGAGCCGGTTGCGGCCGGGGCCGACGCCGGCAGGGCGCCCGTGCCCGGGATGACCTGGACCTGGTACCGGTTCAGGATCGGTTGAAAGTCCGGATGTTGGCGCGCAAACTCGGTCAGTTGCCCCAAAAAGGTGCGGGCGAGCGGGATGGTGACCTTGTCATAGACGGCCATCATTTGGCCCACTTGCGGTTCCAAGACGGCCACGTCTTTGCGCAACGCCACGTATTGTCGGAGCAGATAGATGTTCAATGCCCCGGTGATCATGATCAGCAGGATCAGAGTGGCCTGCAACTGAACCTGCAGGGTGGCCACCGCCTCGGCCAGGCCTTGAGGGGCGGTGGTTTCGGAGGTGGACGGTTGCGGCTTGACTTCGGGCGTCTCGTTCATGGCACGAACCGGAGTTGGCAGAAGTTGGGACGGCTCATGGGCGGCGGCTCAGCGGTTGCCGCCGGCCGGGTTGGTCGGGCCCGGCTTGAGCCCGACCGAAATGAGGATGGGATCGATGGCCCGGTTGGTTTGACTGTAGGCAATGGCGTCCCGGGCCAGCGCGTCCAGCGTCACACGTACGTTGTTGATTCGGTTGGCCACGTCCTGGAGGGAGCGGGCCTTGCGGATGAGCTGGACGTTGGCATACGTCAGGCCCAGGGTACCCAACGCGAAGACCAGCAAAACAATCAGCAGCGCCGGTGTCAGCGCACTTTTTTTCATACGCAACGGGCGCACTGTAGCCGGTCCCGGATTCGCCTCCAAGCGATTTTGTGATCGTCCGTCCGACCCGAGGGCGGCCCCGGCCGTGGAGGCCGGGCCGGGCTGATCGCGTATGATCTGCGGTGTCGAACTGGACAGGCCCGGGAGCGACCCCGTTGCGGAGGGGCGGGAGCGGTTTTCAGATTGCAGGGGCTTCCGGAGTGAGGCAGGATGCCCACTGAGGTTGACAGCGGCGCTTGGAAGGAACATGACACAGCGGCATCAGGCCCGACCTGCCGGGAAAAAGGCCCGGATTCTACTGGTGGACGATCACGCCGTGGTGCGGTTCGGGATCGCGCAATTGATCAACCGGCAGCCGGACATGGAAGTGTGCGGGGAGGAGGAGGATGCCGGTGCGGCGCTTTCGGCGGCGGAGCGACTTCAACCCGACCTGGTGATCGCCGACCTCTCGCTGAAAGACAGCAGCGGGCTGGAACTGGTGCGCAACTTGAAGGCGCGCTTTCCGAACCTGCCCATCCTGGTGCTGAGCGTGCACGATGAATCCGTGTATGCCGAGGTGGCCTTTCGGGCGGGCGCGCTGGGTTACCTGATGAAGGACCAGGCCCTCGAGAAGGTTTTGGAGGCCATTCGACGCGTGCTCGGCGGGTCGGTGTACGTCAGCGACGCCCTGGCGGTGAAGCTTCTCCAAAAACAGTTGCAGGGCCATGGAACGGCCGGCAACTCGCCGGCGGAACTTCTGAGCGACCGCGAACTGGAGGTGTTCGAGTTGATCGGGCGCTGGAAAACCACCCGCCAGATCGCGCAGGAACTGCACATCAGCGTCAAGACGGTCGAGTACTACCGCGAGCAGATCAAGCGGAAGCTCGGGCTGAAGAACGCAGCCGAGCTGGCACAACATGCCACTGCCTGGGTGGAGCGGACCACGTCGCAGCCGCCTGCAGGGTGACAGGGCCGGGGCAGGGAAAACCCGCGCCGCCCTCCGTGTGGAACCCTCGAGGGCACCCGGCCGCCGCCGACCGTCTTGGAGCCCGGCGAGCCACCATGATTTGCGCTTTCCTCGTCGGGATTGCTTCTGATCCTCTCCGGGCGCCATGAAGGTGCGTGTGGAAGAAAAACACCGGCCGGTCGTGGTGTGGTTTCGCCGGGACCTGCGGCTCGCGGATCAGCCTGCGCTGGCGACGGCCCGGGATCGGGGCTGCCCGGTGATCCCCGTGTTTGTATGGGCGCCGGATGAGGAGGAACCCTGGCCACCCGGGGCGGCCTCGCGGTGGTGGCTGCACGGCTCTCTCGCGTCTCTGGACCACTCGCTGCAGCGGATGGGGTCCCGACTGATCCTGAGGCGCGGCCCCACGGTGGACGCACTGCGCGGCTTGATCCAAGAGACCGGGGCCGGGGCCGTTTACTGGAACCGCCGCTCCGAACCCGCGGCGCGCCGACAAGAACAGCACGTGGAAACGGCCCTGCGTGCCTGGGGAATCGAGACGCAATCCTTCAACTCGCACTTGCTGTTCGAACCGGAGGGAATTCGGACGGGTTCTGGTCAACCCTTTCAGGTGTTTACCGCCTTCTGGCGGCGGTGTCTGACCACGGCGGGTCCGGAACGTCCCGCCGCGGCGCCCACGGGTTTGCCCGCGCCCACCCGATGGCCGGCCTCGGTACCGCTGGAATCGTTGGAGCTGTTACCCAGGCCCGACTGGGCGGCCGGCTTGCGAGCCACCTGGCGGCCGGGGGAGCAAACGGCATGGACCCGGCTGGAGCAGTTCCTGTCGCAGGTGGGTGATCGTTATGCCGAGCTGCGAGATCGGCCCGATCTCGCCGGTACCTCGCAGCTTTCGCCTCACTTGCATTTCGGGGAGATCTCACCGCGTCAGATCTGGCATCGGGTGGCCGAGTGGGCCCAAGGGCGGGGTGGCTCCCGCTCTTCGTGGCGAGACTCCGCCTTTCTTCGGGAGCTGGGCTGGCGGGAGTTCGCTCATTACCTTCTCCACCATTTCCCGCACACGGCGACCGAGCCCCTTCGCCCGGAGTGGAAGCGGTTTCCGTGGCGGAGCGATCGGGCCGGTTTGCGTGCCTGGCAACGGGGACGGACGGGATACCCGATCGTGGACGCGGGGATGCGTCAGCTCTGGGAAACGGGCTGGATGCACAACCGGGTGCGGATGATCGTGGCCTCGTTCTTGGT
>JAOADM010000200.1:3219-6949 GCA_026417315.1 Limisphaera sp. | reverse complement strand
CTTGTATGGAAGGCCACGTCACACAACGGTTGAGCGCCATATGTCGGTTCGCGGTCAGCCCCGGAGGCCGTCTCGGGATGGCCCGGCTCAAATAGGTGTGGCATGGAAGGAAATGCTCGAAAAGCATTGGGTGTTGTTCTTGCGGCCAAGGGCATGATTGCCGGTGTCGTACTTCTCAGTGCGCTCGCTGGTGGGTTCAATATCCCACAATTTCTCTCCGTCCATGCACGGTGGCCGAAGAGCGGTGAGCCGCAGCAAGTAAGCCACCTGGTTGTGCGGGATTCGGCCCACTACCTGAGCCTGAGCCAAGAAGGTTACCAAGCGGGCTCCCCCTTGTGCGCCTTTTATCCGCTATGGCCGATGGTGCTGCGGGCGGGCACCGTGGTAACGGGAGGCCGGCCGGTCCTGGCGGGCATGGTGCTGGCCAATGCGCTGTCGCTGGTCGGGTTGGTGCTGCTGTACCGGTTAATGGAGCGGCATTGTGGACCGGCGGTCAGCCGAGACGCGCTGGTCCTGCTGCTGGCCTGTCCGGGGGCGTTGTTCTTCTCGTTCCCGTACAGCGAGTCGCTCTACTTGTTCCTGCTGATGGTGTTCTTCTGGGGACTGGCGCGTCAGCGATGGGAATGGGCGGCGGTGGCCGGGTTCCTGTTACCGTTGGCGCGGCCGGTGGGCATCTTTGTGCTGTTGCCGCTGGCGTGGTTCTTGTGGGAACGGGGTGGGCCGCGCTGGCCGGGGGTGAGGGCGGGTTGGGAGAGGCTGGGCCGGGCGGTGGCGGGTTTATGGCGTTGGCGCCGACGTGCACCTGCGACGGAAAGGGTGGCCACGGATTCATCGAGTGAGCGTCTCCTCTGGCCTGCCGACAGCTTCTGTCACGCTGGGGGCAAGGGACAAGATGCTGCGCCAAGGGCGCCGCTGGGCGGCACGCCGTGGCTGTTGCTGGCGGCGCCGCTGCTGGGCTATGCGCTCTATTTCGGGTTGATGTATGCATGGACGGGGAATGCGTTCGAGGGGTTCGAAGCGCAAAAGGCGTATCCCAATTCGCCGTCGATCCGGAACATGTTCAACCTCTCGGGTTTTTGGGATGCGTTGGTGAACGTCGGCAGTCTGGATGGGATGACGGACGGGTTGCTGGATCGGGCGTTCTTCGTTTTGGTGCTGGTGGCGTTGCCGGCGGTGTGGCGGCTGAACCGGGTGTGGTTTTGGTATGTCTTGCCGGCGGGGCTGGTGCCGGCGCTGACCAGTTGGTTCATGTCGTATCGGCGCTATGTGGTGGTGTTGTTTCCGGTGTTCGTGGTGGTGGCGCAGTGGCTGGCCCGGACGAAGAGTCGCTGGGTGTTCTGGTATTACGTGGTGGTCTTGGCGGCGCTTCAGGCCTGGGCGGTGAAGCAGTTTGTCAATTTCAACTGGGCGGGTTGACGCCAAGAGCAGGGTCCGAAATGCGATGATCGCCGGCACAGAATAGGAGGCGCGCAAAGGTGGGGGCCCAGATGTCCCCGTTGCTGCGCTGGGGTTGCCTGGGATTGCTTCTGGTCTCCGCCGCGCCCCTGGCCTTGTTGGGTCGGCAGTTCCAACTGCCGGCCCATCAGCGTTTTGCTTCGGCTTTTCACGTCTGGATCGGCGACGGGGATGCAGGGCTTGGAAGGGCTGCGAAGAATTGTTCCCTCCGTCTGCGTTGGGTGTTGCACAGCTGGCAGATGGTCCCGAATGGCGGACGCATGGGTCCGTCTGGATTCGGAGGAGCTTCGCCGACTCCTGCGCCCGACTAGGAACGCCGACAGTCGGAGCGTCTTGGGAGCGCTGTGCACCAGTTCCTGGCTCCGGCAGCGGCCCAAGGATTTTGAGGTCCTGTGCGGCTACCTGCAGGCCCACGGGTACGGCATCGACGTTAGGCGCCAGATCCCGGCCTGCTTGCTGACCGGCCCAGGGCGCAGACCGCCCGCTCTCAAGGCCGGTTCGGGGCCCGTCGGGAAGAACATTGAAGTGGAAATCAACCGCCGCTTCAAACGCCAGGGCCGCAGCTGGCATCCGACCCGGGGCGAGCGTCTCATGCAGTTCGAACGGCTGCTGGCCCGGCCCCCGGCGGGGCACCCTGATGGGACTTCAAATCCCAATGTCACCTCCACCTCCACGCGCCTTCGTTCCCTCCAACTGGCGATTGACGAACACCATCATGCTGGCCGCGCTTTAACTTTTGGACACCGCGAAAGAGGGGGCATTTTGGGGCCTTCCGGGCACGGGAGAGCCGAGGGACCATGGCATTCAGTGGGGACGCCCGAGGCAACGGCAAAGAAACTCGGCAAACAAACCTCGTGAGGTCCTCATAAGGCGCAACTCCATGCCCCTCAATGCGGGGCGGGAATGTTCAGTCCGAGTTTCGCCCCTTCAGGGCGGGATGAATCCGTTTGGGCTGCCCACCCAGGGCATTGCCCTGGGCTGGAGAGTTGCCGCCCCGTTGGGGCAGACATGCGGCGAGACGTAAGCGGAGCCATTTACCACCCATCGAGGCGCTGCGCTTGCTCAGGGCGCGTTCTTGGACCGTTACCATCACCGCCCGGGTGGAGTCGACCCGGGATGCGTCGAGGGCGCGAAAGGTTTACGACCCTCGATAAGGCTTGTGAGATGGAAAGGGCGGGCGCCGCGCCGGAGGGCACAACACCTGGAACATCGGCTCAGGTAGAGCCCACGGTCGCCGCTTCATGGAGGCCGTGTCTTTTTGCGCTTGCGACCGCGGGCCGGAGGCGCAAGGATAGCTGTGGCCCATGCCGCCGCGGGGCCCGGTCTTGGAGTTCGCGGCGGATCCGGGTGCGCGGTTAGCTCAGTTGGTAGAGCACCAGCTCGACACGCTGGGGGTCGCAAGTTCGAGTCTTGCACCGCGCACCATTTTTTTTGGTGAAGCCCCGACTGGCGCGCGGCCGGGATACGTAAACGTGCTGTGGGTCGGGCCATCGATCCGAACCGGGCCCCCTCAGTTTCCGGGCTGCGCCTTCCACGTGGACGTGGCAAGGGGACCGGGGTGGGGGATTCTCTTGAGGTGGATTGGGGGCACCGGCTGCGCGTGGGTCGTCAACGAAGGTCTGGTGCGTACTGGCCTCCCCGGTGACTTCGGCCTATGTTGTCGGTGGCCCGCGCCTGGAACGGCACGGCCCAGGAGTTCGTGCGAGGCCGGGGTTGCAACGCGGAGGCTCACGATGAAGCTGCAAATTCGAAGTCCCGCCTTTGGCTATGGCGAACCGATTCCTGTTCAGTACACCGGCTTGGGAAAGGACATTTCCCCGCCGTTGGAATGGAGCGGCATTCCGGCAGAGGCCAAGAGCCTGGCCCTGATTGTGGAGGATCCGGATGCACCGGTCGGCACGTGGGCGCACTGGCTGGTTTATGGGCTTTCCCCACAGAGTAGCGGTCTGGCTGAAGACCAGCCCAAGACGCAGTACCTGGCAGGGGGCGCGCGGCAGGGATTGAACGATTTCCGTCGGCTGGGCTATGGAGGGCCCTTGCCGCCGCCCGGGCCGCCGCACCGGTACTTTTTTCGGCTGTATGCCGTGGATTGCCTTCTCGATGAACCGCCCGGATTGGTGCGCAGCAAGGTGCTGGCGGCCCTGCGTGGGCACGTGTTGGCCGAGGCGGAGTGGATGGGCACGTTCCAGCGGCCGCGGGCCTGAGAGGTCGCGAGGCCCGGCAAGGGTTCAGGGATCGTCCCAGCTCTGTCGGACGGCCTGCTGGACCCGACGGT
>JAOADM010000200.1:0-3209 GCA_026417315.1 Limisphaera sp. | reverse complement strand
GGGTTGGGCGGCAAGTCGGACACGAACGGTTTTCGGGACGCGCCACCGCCAGTGTTCGACGTGGCCATCGGCGAAGGAAAGGTTGCACCCTTGCGAGTGGCGATTGGCGGGGATGTCCCACCACTGACGGGCGTCGCCCCACCACTGGAGGGTCGGCATGCCGAAGAGCGAGTCGAGGATGGCGTCCTCGTGGACATCCAGAAACACCATGAGCCGGGAGGGCGGGGGATTCTGGATTTGGGTGAGCTTTTTGTAGGACGGGATGAATTGCGCCAGAAACGGGTCGTATTCCGGCCAACCATTGACCGACTGGCTCATGTTGTAGCTGCGCGTCCGCGGCAGGCCCAGGGGTTGGCCTTCGGGAGTTTCGACCGTGGAGCGGTCGGCCGGGCACCGATAAATGGCGGTGGATTGATTGTAGGGGAACAGCAGGCCGTTCTGGATGTTGGTGGGTTCGACGTCCAATCGGGCGTTGCCCAGGCACCAGGAAGCCCCGCGAGCCAACGGCGTGCCCGTGTTGAGGTTGTACACGGAATTGTTGGGAGGCAGGACATCGGCATGATCCAGCGCGTACAAGTACCAGCATCGCTGCAACTGGCTCAGATTGTTCAGGCAGGCCACGGTCAGGGCTTTGGCTTTCGAACGACTCAGGGCCGGCAACAACAGACCGGCCAGGATCGCGATCATGGCGATGACGACCAGCAGCTCGACCAAACTGAAGGCCCCCGGGGTGGAACCGGGCGGCCCGGCGCTGCCTGCGGATTGGCTCCTTGCTTTCATCGGCGTTCGCACCGCGTCCCGCCGAACACTATAAACCCGCCGCGGCCTCGTGCCACCCTGCAAAAAGGGGTCTTCTCGGAGCCCGGGAGAGGTCCTGCCGGAGGACCGGCCATGTGCAGGGTCCTCGAACCATTTCGAGTCCCAGCGGGCCCCGGGGTCGTGCGGGAGGGGCGGACCCGGCCTGCCCATGTGCGGAAGCGATTCTGCCCACGGTGAAGGGATGGGCCGCCGGAGTTCCCGTGGGCCAGGGAGGAAGCCGGAGGCACACGACACCCGGATGTGTCAGGCTCGCCAAAATGGGGAGCGAGGGCAGCACCCCTTGGGGGAGCTTGCCGCGGCCGGGGGTGTCTGCTAGGTTAGGGGTCCCGGGCCGGCTTGGGGCGTCGCCACGCCGAGGGTGCCCCGGGGTTCGAGAGCCAATGTAGCTCAGTGGTAGAGCAACGGTTTCGTAAACCGTCGGTCGCCGGTTCGAATCCGGCCATTGGCTCCAGTTTTTTCTGCGCATTCTTTTCTGCGCATTGCGGATCTGCGGCACCGCCTTCCCGGGAGCTGCTTCTTGTTGGGTGATTCAAACCTTCTTGCCGTGCTCGGTACGACGTTTCTGTGCGGCCGGTAGTGCGGCGAGGCGGTGTTTCGGGCTTGCAAGGCCTGCAGCCCGCGGCGCATGGGGCCAGGCGCAGAGAGAAGCTGCTGTTTGACTCCGGGAGGACCCGGAGTGGTGGCCGGAAGGATGAGTGCAGCGGCCTGGTCCGAAACGAGGCGGGGTGAGCGCGAAGGCTGCGGTGGCGGAGGTCAGAATTTGTAACGCAGACCGGCAAGGACGCGGAGGTCATTGGCCTTGCGGCCGGCGGGTGGGTCGTTGTTGTAGTTGTTTTGAAGGACGAGGCTGAGGCTCAGGCTTCGAGTGATGGCCGCATCCACGCCCGCTTCTGCGATGAGCAGGAACCGCGTACTCCAGTCATCGACCTGGGGGATGTATTCCAGGGTTTGCCACAAACGGGTGTTTTGATTGAGCTTGTGCTCGAATCGCTCGCCGGCCCGGAAGGCGGTGTACTGGTCCGAGGGCCTGCCCTCGAGGTTTTCGAACACCCACGAAGGACCCGCCTCCACGCGCAGGTGCGTGTTGGTGCGCTGGATGAGATACCAACCGACTAGGGGGCTGACCCGCAGGCGGTAATCCACGCCGGCGATTGCGTCGTATTCGGCGTCGTTGCGCAACCCGAGGTAGCCCCGCTGATGAAATCGCCGGTCGTACTGGCCAAAACCGCGCATGTACTCGGCGGTCTTTTCGGTTTCGCCCTCCACCGTGGATTCGCCGTAGCCGGCGGTCAGGCCGAGGGCCAATTCCCAACGCGGCGCCTGGCGGCGGCTGTCGAGGGTCAGGTTGCCCAGGAACGTGTCGCTGTTGCCGCGCGTCAGTGTCAGTCCCAAAAAGGCGCTGCTGGTCCAGAGTTTCGGGGGAGGCGGTTCTGCCTCCGCCGGGGAGGCGGTGGGTTCGTCCGCCATGCTTGCGGAGCGCAAGAGCACGAGGCCCAAGCCGACGAGAAGACCTTGCCCGGTAATTCTGATTCCGATGGTGGCCATTCTGCGATTCTCTCCCACTTGGCGTTTTCGCTTCGAGGGTGTGAGCGTTGCCGCAGATCGACCTCCCGGGCAAGGCTTTTCTCGCGCCGGGCGTGAACGAGGACCGAACGCAAGAAAAGCGCCGGGTCAACTGGTGGATATCAGAGCGGCCACTTCTCGAGAAAAGCCCGTCGCAGGAACCTGGTAGCAGCGTGCGGTCCGGGCTCCGGGAACAGTAGTGCGGTTCACGGTCCGGCGGGCGACGCGGATGAATGGGCGGGTGCAAGCATTCGGACGGGGCTCCGACATTGCCGAGGCACAACCGGGTTGGGGTGCTTACGGTTTGGCCTGGGCGCTGGGCCATCGGGGAGGAGAGCCAATTCGGCTCCGCAGGCAGTGCGTCCCGAAGTGAGCCTGCCCGGGCTGCCTGGGTTGCGCGCCGCATGAAGTCGGAGCGTACCAACAGCTTTGGAGCTGGCGGTCTGTTCCCGGGAAATCGCGCCAAAAACCTCCCGGCTTCGGGAGGGCGAGTCCCTCTGCGTCCCGTCAAAAGCCGGGTCTGAGGAAGCGGCGATTTCGTGCTCAGTTGTCGGAATCGGTTGGGCCGTATTCGGGGACCAGGCGGTAGAACCGGGCGGGGGCGGCCCGTGGATCCGGTTCGACAATGCTCACTTCGTCTTCGGTGCACACGGCACTGCCGACGACTTCCCAGTCCACCAGGTTGGTCGAAGTTTCGATCCGGTATGGCAGGCCGGGTACATAAGGCAGGCGCAATTGGAGAGCACCGTCGGCCGGGCGGGCCAGGTCGGGGAGGGGATGCGGCCCATCCAGGATCAATGCGGCAGCCACGGCGGGCCGGCCAATGC
>JAOADM010000199.1 GCA_026417315.1 Limisphaera sp. | reverse complement strand
TATCAGCACGGCCTTCAAATCGGAGCCTTCCACTTCGACGCTGGACGTTTCGACGGACGGATCGTCTTTGAGGGCCTGATGTACGACCCAGCGCTCGTAGGCGTTCATGGGTTCCAGCTCGACAATGTCCCCCCAGCGGCGCACCTTTTCGGCCGCCTCGCGCGCTTTTCGCACCAGTGCCTCGCGTGCCTGGGCACGGTAGCCTCCCACGTCCACGGTCACCTTGGGCGCCTGCGGGTCCTGCTGATACAACAGGCGGTTGGTCAAATATTGGAGATCCGAGAGCACCTGGCCCTGTCGCCCGATCAGGCGCCCCGCGTCGGGCGTATGCACCTCCAGCATCAGACCTTCGGGCAACTGCCGTTCCTCCACGGTGGCTTCGAACCCGAGCAGGGTCAGCAGTCGTTCCAGGGTGGCTTTAGGATTGGCAGGCATAAATCTCATCGGCCGCGCCGCGTCCACCGGGGCCGGGCATCTTCCCGGTAGCGGGCCGGCGGCGTGCCCGGGGCTTTGACCGATGCAGGCGCATCTTCCGGCTATTTCCGTTTCTTCGGCGGCAAACCCGTCGGGGTGGACGGGGCCGGGGCTGGAGCGGGTTCCATGGCCCGTGTCAGCTTGATCTGGAGGATGCTTAACAGGTTTTGCACCGTCCAGTAAAGCGTCAAACCGGCGGAAAAATGGTAGAGGAACACCAAAAAGAGCAGGGGCATCCAGCGCATGAGCTTTTGCTGAACCGGATCCATCCCGGGTGACGGCGGCGTCAAATGCGACTGCCACAGCATCGTGGCCCCCATCAACAACGGCAGCGGATTGATGGGAAAGCCAAAGACATAGAACAGCGTGTCCGGCTTCGAGAGATCGGCGACCCACAAAAACCGCGCTCCGCGCAGTTCGATGGCACTCTGGATCATGTAAAAGAACCCGATGAACACCGGCATTTGCAAAAGCAGCGGCAGGCACCCGCTCATGGGGTTGATTTTGTGCTCCCTCCAGAACTCCATCATTTTCTTGTTCAACTTGGCCGGGTCGTCCTTGTACTTCTCCTGGAGTGCCCGCATTTGCGGCTGCAGGGCGGCCATGCGTTTCATGGAGCGCATGCTGGCCTGGGTCAGCGGCCAAAAGAGGATCTTGATGATCACTGTGATGGCAATGATGGCCCAGCCGTAGGACAACCCGAGCGCATGGTGCAGCCAGTTCATGGACAGCAGCAGCATTTTCGAGAAGAACCCGAAGAAGCCGCCATACCCCATGATCAGGTCCACTTCGTTCTGGAACCGATTGGCGATGCGGGCCAGGGTGCGATACTCCTTCGGCCCGGCGTAGAGGTGCCATTGACGTTCGCGCACGGCACCCGCAGCCAGGGTTTCCTCCGGATACACCACCGCGGTCTGGCAACCATGCGGGGGAGGCCGTGCCCGCACCGGGCCGTCCACGGCTTCGAACACGGGCAGCTGCACATGTCGGCCCACGACCCGCACGGCCGGCTGGTCCGGCATCAGCACCATGGCGAAAAACTGGTTTTGCGCTGCCACCCAGACCACGTTGCTTTCGCCGCCCCGATACTCCGATCGCGGCTGGGGTCGGGTCAGCCCCAGGCACGACCAGAAACCGCGGTTTTGGAACCACGGCTCCAGGACTTCGTGGGTGTCGGATCCATCAAACCACATCAAACCCACGCGGCTGCCATCGTCGTCCGCTCCCATGGGCGCACTCGTGCCCACGACCCACTCCTGGGGGGGCAAGGTCACCGGTTCCGACCGGAGATTCTCCAGCCGCAAACGGACCTTGAGGAGGTAGTTGCTGCCCGGTTCGAATTCCTTGACCACCCGGACACCGTTCGCGAGCGTTTTCTCGGCACGCACCACCGAGCCGGTTTGTGCGAGCCGGAATTGCCCATCCTCGATCCAGCCGGGATGGCCCAGCAGAGCCAGCATGGGGATGCTGGCAGTGCCGTTGAGCTCGGCGACCTCGTTGGTTCGGCCGTTGACGCGGCTGCGGCGCCCCGGGGTCTCGGGGTATTTCAGCAGTTCCACCCGCTTCAGGCCGCCTCCCCGGGAGGTGAAGGTGTATCGCACTTCCGGCAGTTCCACCACCAGAGTCTCCTCTTCCCCCGGCGGGAGGGCGCTGACAGGACCGGAGGTCAGGGCGTTCAGGATCGGAGCGGCCGAGGTCAAAGCCGCCTGAAGTTCTGCCACGGGCGCCGAGGTGGACGGGGCCGTCAGGTGGGAGGCCGGGCCGGAAGTGCCGGGATCAGAGTGTGGCGCAGGGGGGACCGGTGGATACAGTCGCGCGACGATGGTCGGCCATAACAACAGCAGCCCCAAACAAATCGCCAAAATGACTATCGACTTTCGATCCATGAAACGTTCTCGTGTTGGATGCCCGTCTCGAAAACCCTCAGGCCGACTCTACTTGCAAACCAGGACTCCCATGCTTGTTCAGCCGATTCGCGGCTTGTCGAGTGTCCATTCCGCACTGACCGCGCGTCCGGTTGCGGAGAGAGAAGCGTTCGGGCACGGGATCTTCCCCGAAACCGCCCCAGGGGTGGCAGCGCATCAGCCGTTTGGCGGCCAGCCATCCACCCCGACACACACCAAACCGCTGAACCGCCTCCAATGCGTAGGCGGAACAGGTGGGATGAAACCGACAACCCAGGCCAGGTCCGGCCAAAGCCGCCAGGACCGGCGAGACCACCCACCGGTACAGTCGCAGGCCACACACTACGATGAATCGAAGCGGATTCACGCCACAGGTTGTTCCGGCGGGTCTGAGGAGGAACCCGGGGTGTTCGCTTGTGCGCGAGCCCCATCAAGCTGCCCCGGGCGTTCGGCCTGTGCATGTGCGGTCGGCCTCTCCTGCGGGCGCAGCAACCCCGCCTGCTGCATGGCCCGCAGGAAGTCGGCTTCGACTTCCCGGTACCCTTTGCCTGCGATCGAAGGCCGCGCCACCAACACCAGGTCCACCGGCCGGGCCAAATCCCACTGATGGAGTCGAAACACCTCGCGCAGGAGTCGGCGCGCCCGGTTGCGGACGGTCGCTTTGCCCAGCTTGCGGCCCACCACCACGCCCAAGCGCGAGCCCCGGGCGGGACCTTCGGTCGGCGCCCAGTTTACAATCAGGCACCCTGCAACGATCCGTCTGCCGGCGGTCCGGATCCGGGCAAATTCCCGGCTCCATCGCAAGCGCTGGGCTGCCCCCAGCCGAAATCGCCTCGAGACCTCGGCAGACATGAATGCCTCAGACCGGAGTGAGCCGTTTCCGACCCTTCCGACGTCGTCGGCGCAGAATGGCGCGCCCTCCCTTGGTCGAGTTCCGTGCCCGGAACCCGTACTGGCGTTTCCGACAAATCCTCGATGGTTGGTAGGTTCGCTTCATACACGCTTGCCTCCTCCGACCAGTCCGGCAGGGAAAGCGGGCAAAGCCGACCGGCCGCACCGCCCGCCTCGTGGTCCGGAGCTCTTCAGGCTACCCATCACCCTCCACCTGTCAAGCAACCCCGGCCCATCCTTCCACGAAGCCGGCGCACCTCAGCTACTGGCTCCCGGCAGCCGGCCAGAATCTCAAGCGCCCTCGGACCGCGAAACCCGAGGCAAACGGCATTTCCCGGGGATCGGCAATCCGGGACGCGCAAGCCGAAATGCGCGCTTCCCCGCGAAGCCCGGTCCGCCCTCAAGGTGCCCCTGGAAAAGAGCCGGCAAAAAATACGACCTTCGAACCGGAACAAAAAGGTCCATTGGGCCGAACCCGGCCAGGGGCCGCAGCAGGACGGTTTTTTTTCCGAAGCAGCAGCCGCCTCCGGTCCCCGATCCCGCCAATCTTTCATGCGCTGGGCGCCCTGACGGACGCGGGATTGGCCGGCCCGGGGCAGCGCTTTGGTACGTCGCCAACCCGTCGGTCCGTCCTCGCCTGGCCCGCGATTGACGGCCCGAGGGTGTTGCCGGAATCGGCGCCGCCAGGTGCGTCGCCACCGCAACAGAGAATCTCTCGATGCTCTCAATGTTCCTCGATCTGGAACAGGGTTCACGCTTTGGCGCGTCCATTCCGGTTTGCCACGGGCATGGCCGGGCCGGTCCCGCCGCGGTCACCAGCCGGGCGGGGCAAGCCCTCCCGTCCACCGAAAAAAACTGAAACTTTCGAACCGTCCCGCGGGTTTCATGGGCATGAGCGCAATTGCAAATGATTGGACGCAGGCGGCAGGCAAAACCGCGCCCGGCATTCCCCAGCCGTGGAACCGGCCCACAAAACACGCATCCAGCCGGCCGGGATCCGCGAATCTCCGGCCCTCTCCGGCGCGGCGGGCCCGCCCGGCTCCTTTCCCGGCGGACCGCGCGCCGACGGCTGCCGGCTCGCTGCGGGAAGCGTGGCAACGCGCCGCGGCCCAATGTTTTACGGAACGGATGATGCTGGCCGTCCTCACCTTGTGCGGGATGGGCGCCGTGGTGTGGGCCTTTCTGGAGGTTTGGCTGCGGCTGCAAAACTGGCCCGTGTTCGAGGCCTGGGTGGGGCGTTTGTGGGGAGCATGAGATCATGTCATGGAACATCCATCAAAGCGAAGAGAGATTTGGACTTTGCCGGCGGTGCAGCCGTCGTCCTAGGCTCATGACCCGGAGCGTCGGTGGCCGAGATGAGCGAGGCCCATCCATTCGAGGGGTTCGTGCGGCAGTACCAGGACCTGGTGTACAGCACGGCGCTGCGTTTGTTGGCCCAGCCCGCCGAAGCCGAGGACGTCGCCCAGGAGGTGTTCCTGCGTGCGTATCAGCATTTCGATCAGCTCCGGGCCAGTCCGTCAGCCGGCGCGTGGTTGCGCACGGTGGCAACCCGGCTGGCACTCAACCACCTGACGCGGTATCGACGCCGCTGGATGTTCTTTTCCGAGTTTACCGAAACCGAAGACGACGACGGCGCTTCCGGGCCGCCGCAGTTTGCGGATGCACGGGACGCCGGCGCGGCCTCCGAGCAGGCGGATCGACACGAAATCGTGCACCGCGCGCTTCTGACCCTTCCCGACCATCAACGCGTGCCCCTGGTGCTTTATCATTTGGAAGGCTGCAGCTACGAGGAGATTGCCCGTCACCTGGGCGTGTCCCTGGGCAAGGTCAAGACCGACATCCATCGCGCCCGCGAGGCGTTGCGGCGCAAGCTGCGCCTTCATTTCGGCAATGAACTGGAGGAATTCAACCCATGACGCCCGAACCTGATGCCCGCTTGGAAGCGGCCGTGCGCCGAGCACTGGAAGGGCTGCGTCCGGTGCCCGCGCCGCCCACGTTGGTGGGCCGCGTGATGGCGGCCCTGCCCGAAACGCGGCCGGTCGCAGCGGTTCGAGGTTGGCCTGCGTGGCCTGTGTGGATTCGGTGGCCCGCTCTGGCAGGGCTGGCCGGGGCTGCGACGACCGCGGGTTGGGCACTGACCCTGTATGTGCTGCAGCCGGCGGCCGCCCAGTTGGGGGCGACCCTGAAGCCGCTGTGGGCCGCGGGCCGCGCGGTGCTCGTGATGGCAGAGGCGATGCTGACGCAGGCACAATCGCTGCCGCCCCTGTGGTGGTACTCCGCGGTTGCCCTCGCCGGTTTGGCCGTGGCCCTGACCGCGTTGCTCGGCTCCTGTTACGTTCGACTGCTGCAATTCACCACACCAATGGAGAAAGGAATCTCTGCATGAAAACACCAGCGCTGAGTGCGAGAGCTCGCCGCACCCGCCCCGGCCTGTACACGGGGCAAGCGGGTGCCATCTCACCGCGAACCGGTTCTTGCTCCACGGGCCGGAGACGGCCGCGTGCCATCCGGCACCCCGGATCCGCGGCGCAAGGGAATCGCAAAGAAAAGTTTCGCTGGCTGGCAGGGGCGTTGTTCCTGGGGCTGGCGTTCCTTTTGACGGCGCAGGAGCCTGTGCCCCCGCCGTCGTCTGACACGTCGGGCCCCGCATCCACCCAAGCCGTTGCGGAGGTGGCAGCTCCGGCTGAATCTGCCATGCGTGGAATCCGTCGGGACACCGTGGTCGCCTTCGGCAGCGACGCGGAACTGCCGGCGGATCAGACCGCGGAAGTGGTGGTCGCCATTCTGGGCAATGCCCGCGTGGAGGGCCGCGTGCTGGACACCGTGGTGGCCGTGGGGGGCGACGCCGAGGTCTCGGGTAACGTGCGGGGCGATGTGGTGGCCGTTTGGGGCTCCGTACGTCTTCGGCCGGGAGCCACGGTGCAGGGGGACGTGGTCAGCGTGGGCCGCGAGGTGGTGTTGGAACCCGGAGCTCAAGTCCGTGGCCAGATGCACGAAGTGGCGCTGGGCCCGTTGAAATGGATGGGGCTGTCCACATGGTTGCACGAGTGCGTCTTCAAGCTGCGACCGTTGTCGTTCCGGGTCGGCTGGGTCTGGCCGGCGCTCGGTGTCGTTTACCTGTTTTATGTGCTGCTGTTGCTGATCTTCCCGCGCGGGGTGGACGCCTGCGCCCGGGCCGTCGATGCCCGGCCGGTCACGACCCTGTTGGTGGGTTTGCTGACGAAGATGCTCGTGCCCGTCGTGGGGTTCGTTTTGCTCCTGACCGGGCTCGGCCTGCTGATTCTGCCCTTGATCCTGGTGGTGGTGATGGCCGCGGGCATCTTTGGCAAGGTCGGGCTGCTGGTGTTCCTGGGACGCCGACTGCTGGGCCTGCTGGGATGGAAAACCGCCCCCTTGTTCGCAGCGTTCGTGGCGGGAGGGGCGTTCGTCACGGCGCTGTATCTGGTTCCGGTGATCGGTTTCCTTACGCTGGCCTTGACCGGGCTGTGGGCCCTGGGCGCAGCGGCGACGGCGTTGTGGGGCGGGGTCCGGCAGGAAGTCCGTTCGAGCCAGGGGCTGCCCGGGTCTCTGCCGCCGGCAAGCCGCCCCGACAGTTCTTCCGAAGCGGGCTACACCGCCCCGGCACCGCCTGCCGGAAGCGTCGGGTCCGCAAGTGGTGCTGCGTCGGCGTCGCCACTGACAGTGTCCCCGGGCAACCCCGGCCTCCCTCCCGGGGAGAACGTCGTCTCTTCGCTGTCCATGCCCCCGCCTGTGAC
>JAOADM010000198.1 GCA_026417315.1 Limisphaera sp. | reverse complement strand
CCGGCCCCGGCGGCTGCCCCGGCCGGCCGCGTCATCGCCAGGGCCCCGACCGCCGCGGTGGGCGGTTTGGAGCAGGGCCTGGCCATCGGCGCCATCGTCGCCGCTGCGTTGGCCCTGCTCTCGGTGGTGTACTTGGGATTCCTGCTGCCGCTGGAGTGATCCAAAGCGGTGAATTCGGGAACAAACGGTTCCCTGACAAGTTTTCAAGCGGTCAAGCCAACCTCAGCATCTTTGCGTCTTGTGCCTATGGCCTCCCCTTTGATTGTGACGTTGACGGAGCAGAACTTCGAAACCGAGGTGTTGAAATCGCCGCAGCCGGTGCTGGTCGATTTCTGGGCCACGTGGTGCGGTCCGTGCAAGATGATTGCACCCCTGCTGGATGAACTGGCGGAGGCTTACCAGGGCCGGGCCAAGATCGGCAAAGTGGATGTGGACCAGGAAAGCGGCCTGGCCTCGCGCTACGGGATTCAGGCCATTCCGACCCTTCTGCTGTTCAAGGACGGCCAGGTCGTCGGCCAGATGGTGGGGGCCAAGGGCAAGCGAGAGATTCAAGCTTTGATCGACCGGGCCCTGGGCTGACCCTGTCCGGCCCGAGGTTGTATGTGGGGGCCGGGGGCCGCACGAGCATGGGCGCGTCGGGCGGTCTTTTTCGATCAATGGGCGGGGCTGCTTGATGCAGGGGTGCCGCTGGTGGGCGCGCTGCGTCATTTGAGCCAACACCCTCCATTGCCGCAGGCAGGGCGATTTTTAGCCAGGGCAATCGAGCACATCCAGTCCGGGGCGACACTGACGGAGGCGTTGCAAGCGTCGCAGTTTCCTTTGCAGCCCCTGGAACGGGCGGTGCTGCAAGCCGGGGAACGGAGTGGTCGTCTGGTGGCCTGTTTGCGGCTGTTGGCCGACGAAGCCCGGCAGAAGGCCGCGTTGAACCGGGAGGTTTGGTCCGGCCTGGCCTATCCGTTGTTTCTCCTGCATTTCGCCGTGCTGGTTTTGGCGCTGCCCGAGTGGGTGCGAACCGGTGACGCGGGCGCGTATGCCGGGAGGGTCCTGAGCGTGCTGGTGCCCCTGCACGGAGCGGCGTGGTGGATCCTGTGGTGGAGCAGCCGAGAACGCCGCGGCTCTGCTGCGGCGGTGGCGGAGGCGTTGCTGGACGCGACTCCTCTGTTGGGATCCGGACGACGAGCGCTGGTGATGTCCCGTCTGGCGGGCGGACTGAAGCTGTTGCTCGAGGCGGGTGTCAGCGTGCTGGAAGCATGGCCATTGGCAGCCCGGGCCTGCGGTTCGGCGCGGCTGCACCGGGCGGTCGAGGAGTGGTGGCCGCGTTGGCAACAGGGCGAAACGCCCGGCGAGACCCTGCGTGCGTCTGCCCGGGTCCCCTCGCTCTTCGCCGATCAGTACGCCACCGGGGAACTCACGGGGCGGCTGGATGAAGTGCTGGGGCGGCTGCAGCACTATTATGCGGAAGAGGCCCGCGCACAGCTGAAAGCCTTTGCAAGTTGGCTTCCGCGCCTGGTGTATGTCTTGGTCGCGTGCTGGATCGGTTGGCAGGTCGTTCAATTCTGGTCGGCGTACTTTGGTCAACTCGAGGAATTGCTGGGGCCTTAGCCGGGTGTTCAGCCGGCCGGATTGCAGACCCGCGATTTGCAGGCGCTCTTCCGCCTCTGCGATGCCGCAGACAAGGGACCGATCCTTGCCCACGGCTCAGTCACGCCCGGACGCTTCGCCCGGGCGCCCGAGACGATCCGAGCGCCGCGACGTCCGCGGGCTGGAAGTCCGGGATCCGACAAGCCGAGAACCTGCGCCCCGGAACCTCTCTGTGGGTGCCCTCGACCCCCGCCCTACAACATTTTCGGTTCCGGGCATTGCCTCTCATCGATGTGCCCGCCTCTTTCTCCGTGCTGTGCGGGCTCAAATCCGTGGATGTTCGTGTGCCGCGTCGGCATTTTCACGAGCCGGGTGTTGAAAGGATCTCACCTGGCGCCTGTGGGCTCCGGGGAGAGCTCGCGCGGGACTCTGGAATGGCGCGGGAAGAGAGCTGCGGCGTGGGCGACGTGCTGCCGCAAAGATTGCGAGATTCTGTCGTCAGGACGATCTGCAGGATGTCGAGAGACCTCTGTCCCGGGGAAACGGTCCTTCGAAGTCAGGCCCCGGGCGCGCGGTTTCCGGAAGGGGGCGCTTTTGGCACGGCTCGTTGGCGGCCTGTCTGGTGCGGGACGCGAGGGCGGCGCGGTGCAACGACCCGGGGAATGGCGCTTCAGTTTGTCGAAGTTTTTTCCGGGGCGGTCGGGTTGGGGGACTCGAGTTTCTGCAGATCTTCGGCCAGGAACCGGGCCACGTCTTTGAATCGGGCCTCGTTGGCCGGGCTGAGCTGCATGAGGACCTGGTGGGCTTCGAGGCTGGTGCGTGCGAGTTCGGCACGGTCTGCGGGGGTCTGACCGAGGGGCGATTCGGAGGCCGAGGCGGGTGCAGGTCCGGCGGGCGGAGTGTGAACGATGCGGAGGAGCTGACAGACGCCGAGATTCTCGAGCAACTGAACGATGCGGGGGGGCGGGTTCAGCAGGTCCACGCCGGCCTCGGGGCTGCCGCTTTGATGGAGTTTCACTCCGAGGCCGCACAGGAGTCCCAAGAAGGTGCTGTCCAGCAGGACGCACTGGCTGAGGTCAACGAGGAAGCGTCGGTAACCTTTGTCGTGGAGTTCGTGGAGCAGTCGTTTGAAGTCGGGCGCGACGGTGAAATTGGCATGGCCGGTGATGCGGAGCCAGACGTTGGCTCCGTCCACCCACACCATCACTTTGGCCTTGGGCAGGCTCATGATCTGTCGGTGGTTCGATGGGCCTCTGCGGCCGGGCGTTTCCGGCCGATGATCCGAACCAGGAGTTGCTGCAGCAGCAGGGTTGGATCCAATCGGCTGCCCACCAGGGCCCGGTTGCATTCGAGCAATTCTTTCATCGCCCGGACGAGCTCGGATCTTGAGTAGTTTTGGGCGTCGCGCAGGGCCTTGTGCGACACGAAAGGGTGGAGGGCCAGGGGATTCAGTCGGCGGTCGGAGGGGAACAGGTCGGGGGGAAGTTTTTCGAGGCGGCTTTTGAAGGCGTGGTATTCGAGGCGCGGGTGGACCCAGCCCTGGGCGGCGAGTTCGCGGGCCAACAACATGGCGCGGACCTTGGTGACGAGGCCGTAGAGCAGGCCCAGGCCGGCGCGGTCCCGTTCGCCGGCCGTGCTGCGGCGTTCGTCGTCGAGGCAATGCAGGGCGCGGTTCAGGTCGCGTGCGCCGAGGGCGTCGGCCAGGGCAAAGGCCTGCGCGGTGCGGTTGTGGACGCAGATGGTGGCGACGTCGTCGAGTTGGATGCGTTTCCGGGGTGCGACGAAGAGCTGGAGTTTTTCGAGTTCGCTGCGGAGGAGTGCGGGGGAGGGGCCGACGCTGGTGACCAGCCGGGTCAGGGCGTCTTCTTCGATGTCGAATCCAGCCTGGCGCAATCGGGTGCGGGCCCACAGGGCGGCTTGTTCGGGCCAGTCGCGGCCGTCGGGGGACCATCCGGCGGGGGTTTCAATGTGTCCGATGTATGCGATGACCTTGTAGAGACTGCGTCGGCGGTCGACCTTGCCGGCGCTGATGAGGAGGCGCACGCCGCGCCAGTCGAAGCGGCGGAGTTGTTCGGCCAGGCGGCTCAGGGCTTCGGTGACGGCGGGGGAATCGCCGGGTCGTTCGCCGCCCAGGAAGGAGCAGTTGCGCAACCAGACGATCTTGGTGGCGCCGGGCAGGGGCAGGGTTTGGAGGGCTTCTTCGAGCCGTTCGAGCACGGCCAGTGCGTCAGCGACGGTGCCCACGGCGCCGTCGAGGATTTCGTCGCCGAGCTGTTGTCCACCGCCCCACCGGGCGAAGAGCTCACGTGCGCGTTCTTTGACAGCGGCTTCGTCGTCGCCGCAGACAAGGACGACGGGGACGTCCGCAGGCGGGGCGGAGGGCATGGGGTTCGGGCAGGATACGGCGGAGGGACGGGGTATTCGGTCTCGTCCTGTTCGTTGATGCGCTGGAGGTGCTCGCTCATGTCCTCCATTTGGTCGAACAGGCTCTGGGTGACGTACATGGGCGCCTTGAGGGCCACGGCCAGGGCGAGGCAATCGCTGGGCCGCGCGTCCAGTTCCACCAGTTTCCGGCCCAGTTCGTTTTCTTCCTGGAGGATGAGGCGCGCGTAGAAGGTCTGGTTCTTGAGCTCGGTGATGACGATGCGTTCGACGCGGATGCCGAACCCCTTGAAAATGCTGAGCATGAGGTGATGGGTGAGGGGCCGTTCGGGTACGCGTTGATGGATGAAGTCACTGATGGTTTTGCCCATCCAGGGGTCCACGTTGATGATGAACACCTTTTCCTCGTTGCCGATGAAAAGGGCACATCCGCTCTGATTGGGCCAAAGGCCGCGGATTTGCACTGGCACGACCCCGTGCTTCATGCGGTCAACGTAGGCCGCTCGGGGTCAAAAAACAAGCCCGGCCGGGGTGGGCGCGGGCGGCTCCCGAGGGGGGCGAAGCGGGTGGTCCCGGGACCGGGAGGTCGGGTTTTCGGGTTGTGCGATCGGCAGCGTCGCGCCAGCGGCGGAGCTTGTGTCGGGGAGCCGGGGCGGGTTCTGCGGGGCTAGGTTCGTTCGTACGCGGCGTAAAGGGTGGGGATTCCGCGGGCGCGGAACTCGCGCTCGAAGTCGGTGAGCAGGGCGGCCAATTCGGGGGGCGTGGGGATGGGCTGGAAGACGGGCGCGGCGGCGAAGACCTCGCGGATTTGGGCGAAGTAATCGGGATCGTCGGTGCGGATGTAAATGCGCCCCCCGGGCTGCAGGGCGTTGTAGGCGAGGGAGGGGAACCGTGCGTTGATGAGGCGATGGCGGCGATGTTTTTTCTTGGGCCAGGGATCGGGGAAGTAGATGTGGAAGACGGTGACCGAGCCGGGGGGCAGGAGGTATTCGAGGAAGTAGGCGCACTCGATGCGGATGCCGCGGAGGTTGGTGAGGCCGAGGCGGCGGCCTTTCTTGTCGAGTTTGCGGATGCGGCCGAGGAGGCGTTCGATGCCGAGGAAATTGCGGTCGGGATGTTGGGCGGCGTATTCGACGAGGAAGGAGGCATCGCCGCAGCCCAGTTCCACCTCCAGGGGCTGGGGTTTGGGGAAAAGGCGGCCAGGGTCGATGCGTTCGAGGATGGACGGCGGGTCGTAGAGCAAGGAGTCCGGAGGGGCCGGGGGGGCGTCGGGGAGCCGGGGAGGGGAGGAGCGCGTGGGATTATTCATTGTGGGGGATGGCGAGGGTGCTGCCGCCGATGAACTCGCGCACGAGGGCATCGCCCGGGATGAGGCGGTCGGCCAGCTCAAAGGGGATGGGTTCGACGCTTTGGAGGAGGGCGTGGACGCGCTCGTAGCGGATGCGGGCATCCAGGAAGCCGGCGTAGGGGGCGAGTTCCTCGGGGCGGGGCCAGAGGGCCGGGGGCCCGAGGAACCAGGGTTGCAGCAGGGGCCAGTCGAACGGGAATCCCCCGTTGACGATGTGATCGGCCAGGCCCATGAGGGGGATGATGCTGAAGAGTTCGCCGGCGCGGACGTAGTGCCAGTGGAGGAGGGTGAGGAGGGGCCGGTGGGCGCGGTGTTTCATGTCGCGGAGCATGCGGCGGACGAGCCGCACGTCGGTGAAGCGGGTGAGCCGGCCGGAGGAGCCGTCGCCTTCGAAGAGCGGGTGGAGGGTTTCGATGTAGATGCGGAACTGGGCGCGGGGGTCGATGCCCTCGGTGATGGGCGGGTAGAAGCCGTGGAGGCAGTCGAGCAGGAGGATCTGGTCGGGTTCGCGTCGGACGGGTTTGGTGCCGATGCGTCGGCCCTCCTTGAAGCTGTAGATGGGCTTTTCGATGGTGCGGCCCTCGAGGAGGTCCTGGAGATGCCGGTTGAGCAGTTGGAGGTCGAGGGCCTCGGGCGTTTCGTAGTTGCGATCGTTGATCCAGTCGGCGGGGTGCTCGACCAGGGACCAGAAGTAGTCGTCGAGGTTGAGCATGAGGAAGCGCAGGCCTTCGCGTTCCAGGCGCCGGGTGAGCTTGACGGTGGTGGTGGTTTTGCCGGAGGAGCTGGGGCCGCTGACCCAGAGCAGGCGGAGAGGATCGCCGGCGTTGAGGCGGGCCATGACCTTGCGGGCGGCTTCATCGAGGCTGGCCTCGTAGCGGGCCAGGGCGGCATCGACGACGGGGGCCCAGCGGCCGGTGCGGGTCAGTTCGTTGAGGCCGGCGACGGTGTGGCAGCCGAGAGAGCGGGCCCACTCCAGTTCGCGCTCCAGGATGTTCGCGGGGAAACCGTTGCCCATGAATTGGTCGGGCCGGATGGCGCCCTCGCGCAGCCAGTGACGGCCCCAACGGTAGCAGGCATAGGCATCGGCGGTGTTTTGGAAGCCGTAGCTGCGCAGCACGTGCAGCACGTCGTCCTGGATTTCTTCGATCGTGGGGGGAAAGTTGGTGATGAGGTGATGCGGATCGCTGTTGAGGCAGACGATCACGGCGTCGGCCAGAAAATCGGCCAGTTCTTCGTCCGTGGGACAGGCCTCGAACAAGCGCCCGTTGATGTGGGGCAGATAGTCCTGGCGGAAGCCGCCGATGGACCGGGCGGCGCGGTAGATGGCATTCCGGATCCGGTCAGGGTCGAAGGTGACCAGGGCCCGGTTTCGCTTCTGCACTTTGACAATGCGGTTTTGAACGGCCATGGCGATCAGGCAGTGTAGGCAAAGCCGGGGTGACTGTCCAAGGCTGCGATCCGGCGGGGCCGGGGCGGAGGCGGCGCGCGCGTGGGGTCAGGCGCGCGGCGGGGCCGGCGAGTTTGGGCGGAGGGCTTCGACGGCCGCGACGCAGCGGCCGCAGAGGGTGGGATGTTCGGGATGGGTGCCAACGTCGGTCTCCCAATGCCAGCAACGTTCGCATTTTTCGCCCGAGGCGCGGACCACCTGGACGGGCACGACGCCGTCGCCTTCGGTTTTGATTTCCAGCTGGGAGACGTTGAGCAGCTCGCGGAACGCGGCCAGGTGGGTTTTGGCGTTGAGATAGAGCGGGTCGCGGCCGCGGAGGATGACCCTGGCT
>JAOADM010000197.1 GCA_026417315.1 Limisphaera sp. | reverse complement strand
CCGCCTTTCCTCATGCGGCCGACCCGGGATCCGAGAAATGCCTGACTGCTCCCCGGGTGTCTCGTAAAGGAACGCAGTGGTTCACCAGTCGGTCCACCGACTTCCGTCGGTGGCTACGGATGGCAACAGTAGCCGCCGCCGTGAGGCGGCGGACAAGCTTCCCGATCCGGCGGGCCATCGGCCAACTTCGTAGCCACCGCGGGAACGCGGTGGACCATGGGGGAATCCAACGATCCCTATCGGCGGCTACCGGGTTGGGTTTCGCCGACTTCCATCGGCGGCCACCGGGATCGGCCCTTGGGGACGGTTTGTCGGCGACAACCGGCTTGTGCCTCTCTCTTTTCCGTCAGCGGCCGGCCCGGGCGTCGGCGATCCTCGGCGCCGGGCGGTCTCTGCGGCTCGGTGTGCCTCTCCTCCGCGTGTCCGGGTCGTTCTTCCTGACCGGCGTCCTTGGCAGAGCGGCCTCGGGAGTGGGTCCTCTGAGGTCCTCGGGGGCTGGGGGCGATGAGCTGTGCACGTGCGCGCGGGCGCAGGTCGTTGCGCGGCGCTTCTCTCGGGCTCGCGATTTTTGGTTGACCATCATCGCCGTTTTCTTTAATCCACCCCGGCCGTTTTCAAGACTTGGCAAGTGTCCGGGCCGAGGATTATGGTGGAGCGCTGACAAGGACTGGGCGTAATGCGAAGCGGAAAGTCATTCCTGGCGGTGGACTTCGGGGCCGGCACCCTGAAACTGGCGGAGTTCGAGGCCAGCGACTCCGGTGGGTTGCGCCTGAAGCAGTTCGGCTTCCGTCCTCTCGGCCTCCAGGGCTCCCAGGAATCCTCCCGTGAGCAGGTCAGTCTCAAGGCCCTTCAGGAAATCCTGGCGGAAAAGCAGATCAAGGCCCGTGACCTGAACGTCTGCGCCCCCGGCTTTCATGTCTTCTCGAAATTCGTGAAACTTCCGCCGGTCGACACCGGCAAAGTCAGTCAGATCATCCAGTTCGAGGCACAGCAGAACGTGCCGTTCCCCCTGCAGGAGGTGGTGTGGGATTATCAGATCCTGGGCACCACCCCGGCGGGCGAATTGGAAGTGCTGCTGGTGGCGATCAAGTCGGACATCGTGGAAGGCCTGTTCCGCATCGCCGAGACCGCCGGGTTGAATTTGATGCTGACGGACGTTTCCCCGGCGGCTCTCTGCAACGCGTTCCGCTACAACTACGGCGATGTGGAGGAGTGCACGATGTTGTTGGACATCGGCGCCAAGACCAGCAACCTCCTGTTTTTCGAGAAGGGGAAGGTCTTTGCCCGGAGCATCAACCTGGGGGCCAACGCCATTACGCAGGATTTCGCCCAGGAATCGAAGCTGAAGTTCGACCAGGCCGAGCGGCTCAAGATTGCCGAGGGGTTTGTGAGCCTGGGCGGCGCCTACGAGGAGCCGGAGAATCCGCAGCAGGCGGCCATCGCCAAGATCGCGCGGCAGTTCATGACCCGGCTGCACATCCAGGTCAATCAGACCATTCAGTTCTACCGGGGCCAGCAGGGTGGGTCGGCGCCTCAACGACTGTATCTGGCGGGGGGCGCCTCCATCATGCCGTACACGGCGCAGTTTTTCGCCGAGAAACTCAACGTCCCGGTGGAGTACTTCAACCCGCTGCGGGCGGTGGAGATCGATCCCTCGATCAATCTGGAGGAACTGGCCAAGGTGGCCCATGCGATGGGCGAACTGGTGGGGTTGGGGCTGCGGAACGTGGTGCGGTGCCCGGTGGAGCTGAACCTGATGCCGCCCAGCACGTTGCGCTGGCAGAGTTTCAACCAGAAAAAGCCGTACTTCATCGCGTCGGTGTACAGCCTGGTGGTAATCGTGGCGGCGGTGGGCTTCCTGTTCTCGCGCCTGGCACGGGTCATGGAGGAGGACTTGAAGAAAGTCAGCGCCGACGTTCAGCCGCTGCAGGCCCGCGAACAACAGTTCAAACGCGCGTATGCCGAGCTGCGTCGGCTCCAGGAAGACACCGCGCAGATCAGCTCCTGGATGGAGCAGCGGTATTACTGGGCGGATGTGATGATGGAGTTGCGGCGCGTATTCATGACCGTGGAGGACAACACCAGGCGTCGCCTGGGCGTGGACACGGGGGTCTGGGTCGAGCGCTTTATCACGGCCAACCTGGCTTCGCGACAGCCCGCCTCGTTGGAAACCCCGGCGGAGGGTGATACCGGCGCGGCTGCCGCGCAGCAAACCACCACGGGCTGGAATCCGGAAATCGCCGAGTACTACCGGAAACGATACGGCATCACCATGCCGGGCGCACCCGCAGCGCCGGCGACACCGCTGAATCCGGAGGCTCCTCCCATGCCGGCGGAGCCCGAGACGCCCCAGCCGGAGATGCCGGGAGCCGAAGGAACAACGGCTGCCTCGACCCAAAACACCAACGAAATCGCCACCGTGACCCTGTACTGCCGGGCGGTGGACCTGAGTCGGGTCTCGCCCTCGGCCAACACCGAACTGGCGATCGCCGTGTTGCAGGAGTTGCAAAAGAGTCCCCTGGTAAGCGCCGAGGGGACCCAGTTCGAAGGCACCATTCAGCCGGACGAGCAGACCGGCACCTACACCTTTGGGATCAGTCTCAAGCTCAAGCGGCCCATGCGCATCTACTGAACTCCGCATGATGTCGACCCCCCATCGGTCCTCTTCTGTTTCGCCCCGGCCCTCTTGCCGGAGTTTGGCCCCGCTTTTCGCCCGCCCGTAACATGGACTGGGTCAAACGCAATCTCTTTTTCGTGATCAGCAGCGCGGTGGCGCTGGTGCTGCTGGGACTGGCGAGTTTCTACCTTTACTCGAGTCTGCGGCAGAAGAATCAGATCTTCGAACAACTGACCGCCCAATACCAGGAGCTGAACCGGCTGTACAACCTGGACCCGAATCCGGGTACGGAGCGGGTCAACAACATCCAGGCCGCCCGGAATCAACAGGCCCAGTTGCGCGAGTTTCTCCAGCGCACCTCCCGATACTTTGCCGCCCCGCCGCCCATCCCCCAGGTCACCGGGACCAACCGCGTCACCGCCGAACTGTTCACCCCGCAACTGTGGCGCACTTTGGACGAATTGCGCCGCACCGCCGAATCCGTGGGGGTCCAGTTGCCCGCCGAATACAGTTTCTCGTTCGAGGCGCAGAAAAACCTCATGCGCTTTGCCCCCGGGAGCCTCGATCGACTGGCCGTGCAGTTGGGCGAGGTCAAGGCCATCTGTGACATTCTGTTTGCCGCCAAGATCAACAGCCTCGATAACCTGCGTCGGGAACGGATTTCCACCGACGACTACAAGGGGCCGGCCTCCGATTACCTGGAACAACGCTCCGTAACGAACGACCTGGCGATTTTGACACCCTATGAAGTGACCTTCCGCTGCTTCAGCCCCGAACTGGCCGCCGTGCTCAACGGCTTCCACAGCTCGCCCTACTGCATCCTGGTCAAGGCGGTGGACGTGGAACCGGCGGGCCTGGGACCGCAGGTGGGGCCACCCGGCGAGCTGCAAGATTTTTATCAGCAGCGGTACGGCCTGCCGCCGGGGGCGGGTTTGCCGGAGGCCGAAGCACCCCCGGTGACCCCGGCGTTTCCCCGTTATGCGCCGCCGCCTCCCACCGGCAGCGATCCCGCCTCGGTTTATGCACGTCGATACGGTATCCGGCCCGGCGGGGGAGGCGTCGATCCGTACGTGGCCCGGCGTTACGCACCGGAAGGCGGCGTGGGTCCCGGTGCCCCGGGCGCGGGCGGCATCCCGTATCGCCCATTGGGATCCGGACAGCCGGCGCTGACGCCACCGGCATTTCCTCCCGCCATGGGTGTGCCGGGAACCGTGCCCGGAACCGCTGGCGCAGGAACGATTCCGGCCGGGGGCGGAGCAGGACGCGGCGGCCCGCAGACTGTGTTGGATGAAAAGCCACTCCGGGTCACCATGTTGTTGCACGTGGTGAAACTTTTGCCCCGGGAGACCCGACGCTGATGGACTGGCTGAAAAAACATTACGAGAAGCTCATTTTGGGCGTGGTGCTGGTGGTGGCCATCGGCGCGGTGGCCGCAGTGCCCATCCTGATTTCGCAAACCCGGAGCGAACTGGAAAACCAGCGCAACAGCATCCTGCGTCGTCCCATCAAGCCTTTGCCGCCGCTGGACCTGACGCCTCACGAAGCGGTCATCCAGCGACTGGAAGCGCCGCTGAACGCCGATTTCGGCCGGCCCCATAATCTCTTCAACCCGGTCCAGTGGCAGCGCACTCCGGATGGCCGCCTGATCAAGCTCGAGAAAGGCACCGAAGTGGGTCCGGAGGCGGCCGTGCTCGTCAGCACAACACCGTTGTATCTGATTCTGACGCTGGATTCGATCGGCCCGGTTACGGACGGCGTGCCTTCCGGGTATCTCATCGGCATCGAGCGCCAGGCCGCACCCACGCCCGCGGCGCGTCGGAAACGTCAAACCTTTGTGCGCTTGAACGAGAAAAAGGAGGATCTGTTCACGCTGCGCGAAGTTCAGGGGCCTCCGGACAACCCGACGGCGTTGATCCTGGAACTCAGCGGGTCGGGCGAGCGCATCAGCCTCAGCAAGGAAGAGCCCTATCGGCGGGTTGAAGGATACCTGGCCGACATTCGCTACGATCCGGAGAAGCGCTCCTTCACCGGCCGGCGCGTGGGTGACACGCTCACCCTGGGGGGCGAGGCGTACAATATCGTTGCCATCACCGAAAACGAAGTTGTAGTTTCCCACCGCCTGACGGGGAAGAAGACCACCATCAGAAAGCGAACCGAAGGATGATCCCTGACAGAAAACCGCCAGTCGGTGGGCCGACGCTTTGAGGCAAGCCAGTTATGACTCACGTCCACATGACCCGATGCTGTTTTGCAATCCTGGTCGCGACGGTGGCCGGTGGCATGGCGCAGCCGGCTTCCGACCCCGCGGCGGTGGCCGCGCAGGAGGCTGTTTACCGCCAGGCCAACACCGTTCAGTTGCGCCAAAAGCTCGCCGAAGCAAAAAACGCAGAGGCCCGCAAGGACCTGGCCACCGCAGCACGCCTGTATGAAGACGCCTGGGCGCTGGTCCAGAGAATCGGGTCGGGCATCCCCGCGGAAACCGAGGAGACCGTGCAGGGCCTGACCAGGGTTCGCATGACCCTGGCCCGCGAAGCGCAAAAGCGCGGCGATCTGAAAGAGGCGGATGTCCAGGTCACCCGGGTGCTGAAAGTCAATCCCGGGGACCAGGAGGCGCTTCGGTTTAAGCAGGCCAACGACGCGGCTCTCGCAGCACAATACCCGCGAACGCCCAACGAGGAGACGCTCCAGCGCGTGCCCGAGGTGCAAAAGGAAAAGACCGAGGCCGCCAAACTGGTCCGGGACGGCGTCCTGCTCTGGGAGCTGGGCAAGCTCGACGAGGCCGAGGCCAAGCTGAACCAGGCCCTGCGACTGGACCCCGAGAACCGTGCGGCTCCCTACTATCTGGATTTGGTCAAAGATGCGCGATATCGCCAAGCGGCCCGGCAACGGGAAGCCCAGGCCAAGTCGGCGCTGGTTGAAATTGAACAAGCCTGGGAAACGAAAGCCACCCGCGAGAAACTGCCCGTCCCCAACCCCTACGCCCGCACCAACCTGGTGCACGTGGGCCGCGGCCGGCAGGCCATCATCAGCAAGCTGGACCGCATTCGATTGGAAACCGTTTCCTATGACGGGCTCCCTCTGGAGGAGGTCATTCGCCATCTCTACGAGGAATCCAAGCGGCGCGATCCGGATAAACGGGGCGTCAACTTCCTCATCAATCCCATTCCCGAGCAGAGCTCTACGGCCGGACTGCTGGGCCAACCTTTGGCGGGGGCACCGGTGATCGATCCCACGACCGGCCTGCCCATCACACCGGCCGCTCCGCCGACCGAGCAGGTGGACGTGGGGCAGGTCTCGATCAAGATCGCCCCGCCGCTGACGGATGTACGGCTGGCCGATGTGCTCGATGCCATCGTCCGCGTGGCCGAGCGCCCCATCAAATACTCCATCGAGGAATACGCGGTGGTCTTCTCGCTGCGCGGTCAGGAGCCGCTGCGCCTGGAGACGCGCGTGTTCAAGGTTGACCCGAACACCTTCTATCAGGGCCTCGAATCGGTGGAAGGGACGCAGTTCGGCGCATTCGCCACCTCGACCGGCGGGGGCGGCGGCGGCGCGTTTGGGGGCGGCGGATTCGGCGGCGGGTTCGGCGGTGGATTCGGCGGGGGCGGCGGAGGCATGACCCTGGGTACGGTGGTGCCGCGCGTCAACGTGGCCGGCGGAGTGAGCTTCGGAGGCGGCTTTGGTGGCGTGGGTGGAGGGGGCGGCCAGGCCGGTGCCGGCGGCGGTGGCCTCCGGTTCATTACCCGCACCAACTCCACGGCCGATGTGAGCGCGGCGGTCCGCGATTACTTCCTGACCCTGGGCGTGGACCTGAACCCGCCCAAGGCGGTCTTCTGGAACGATCGCGCCGGCCGACTGATCGTGCGGGCCACGCCCGAGGATCTCGACATCATCCAGGCCGCCATTCAGGTGCTCAACGAGGCCCCGCCCCAGGTCAACATCCGGACCAAGTTCATCGATATTTCGCAGGAAGACTCCCGTGCCCTGGGCTTCGATTGGTACCTGGGTAACTGGCTCATGGGCGGCGGCCGGATCGGTTTGCAAGGCGGTACCGCACCCTCGTACGCCGGTTCGCCCAGTCAGGCCAATCCCGCTGGCACGTTCCCCGGCGTGTTTATCCCCGGCGGCCTGGCAGGTCAGGCGGGTGCCGGCGCGGGCCAACAACCCGGCGTGGGGCAACAACCCGGAGTCGGAGGGCAACCGGGCCAGGCGGTTCCCACGGACATCAACACGCTGATCCTGCCTGCGGCTTCCGATGCCCGACTTACCTCCGGCCTGAGAAATGAGCTGAACGCGCCCTCGGTCTTCACCCTCACGGGAATCTTGACGGATCCGCAGTTCCGGCTGGCCATTCAGGCATTGGAACAACGGAAAGGCGTGGAGCTTCTCACGGCACCCGAGGTCACCACCCTCAGCGGTCGCCAGGCCCAGGTGAATCTGGTGGACATCAAATCTGTCGTCGTGGGATTGAGCACCGGCCAGACCGCGGCCGGCGGTGCCGGTGGGCTGGCGGGCGTGGGCGGCGCCGGTGCCGTGGCCGGAC
>JAOADM010000196.1 GCA_026417315.1 Limisphaera sp. | reverse complement strand
AAGGTCAGATGCAGACTGGTGACGTCTTCGATGCCCGGGGTGATGTGGGCGTTGCCCCAGCAGGCGACCGTCCTAGGGAGGCTCTCCATGATGTAGAGGATGATGGAGAGGTCGTGCGGGGCGAGATCCCATGTGACGTTGATGTCTTTCTGGAACAGGCCCAGATTGAGTCGGCGGGCGGCGATGTAGTGGAGCGGGCCGATGTCGCCGCGGCTGATGATCTCCTTGATTTTGCGGACCGCGGGGGAGAAGAGGAACGTGTGGCCCACCATGAGGATCAGGCCGCGTTCCTCGGCCAGCTGGATGAGTTCCTCGCATTCGGCCACGTTGGTGGCCATCGGTTTTTCGATGAAGGTGTGTTTGCCGGCCAGGAGGCTGGCGCGGGCCATGGGGTAATGGAACCGCACGGGGGTGGCGATGGCGAGGGCGTCCAGTTCGGGGTCCTGCACCATCTCGTCGAAACTCTGCGTGCCCTGGACTTCCGGATAGAGCCGGCGCATGTGCGCCAGTCGTTCCGGGCTGACATCGCAGATGGATTTGAGCCGGCAATCCGGCAGTTGTCGGAAGTTGCGGATGAGGTTGGGACCCCAATATCCGCATCCGACCACGCCAACGGTCAGAGGCTTTGCCATGGCTGGTTAATCGGCTGAAGAGCCGGAAGAGTTTAGGCGGCCTTGGCGGCACCGTTCGCGGCGGGAACGGCCGGCGTCGTCGGGGATGACGACGCCGGGGTGCGGACAGCGGCGCGGGTCTCACGCGCCTGCGCCGCCATGGCCTAGAAGGTTTTCCCCATGATACGGAGGTCCAGCCAGAGCGATTTGGTTCGCGCGTACTGGATGTCGAGTTCGATCATCCGGCGGAAGGTGGTGTGGTTTTTGCCGCTGACCTGCCAGAGTCCGGTGAGGCCCGGGACGGCTTCGCAGCGTTGGCGCGCCCAGGCATCGTATTGCTCGTACTCGTAGGGCAGGCACGGGCGCGGGCCGACCAGGCTCATTTCGCCACGCAACACGTTGATGAGCTGGGGCAGCTCGTCCAGGCCGGTGGCCCGCAGGAAGGCACCCCCGCGGATGAGCCGGGGATCGCCCTTGACATCCAGTTTGATCATCGGCGCATCGCTCCGCATGAGCTGCTGCAGGTGTTGCCGATGACACGAGGTGTCGGCGTCCACCCGCATGGTGCGGAATTTCAGGCACCAGAATCGGCGGCCGCGGTACCCGATCCGTTCCTGGCGGAACAGGACCGGTCCGGGTGAGGTGAGTTTGATGTAGGCGGCGATGGCCAGTCCCAGGGGGAGGGTGACCGGCAGGCTCGCCACGATGCACAGAAGGTCCAGCAGACGCTTCCACGCGGGCAGGGGCGGCGACTCGATCCGCTCCTGCTCCAGGCTCAGGGCCATGGATTCCGTTCGCTCCACCATGATCATTTCGATTGGCTCCGTTCCCGTTTGTGTCCGGCGGACCGGACGTGCATCCCGAGGCTTTCGCCCTTGTGTCGGCGGCCCGAAGACCGGTCGAACCGCCGTGCACCATCCCACATCGGGATGCCTGGTTTGCGGCATCGACCGGCAGGGCGTGCCCGCGTGACGCACGCCTCTGCGTCGATGCACGCGACCACTATTGCAGAAGAGAAGAATCCGACAATCAGGGCGGGTCCCGGATCTTTGCCCTGGGGAATTGCCGTGGGTTGTCCGGTGGATTACGGATGCCGGCCGGAGGTGTTTTGGCGTTGGAGTGGGGACAAGAAATGGTGAAAAACGGCCAAAATCAGGGGTTTTGACGCGATTTCGGGCGGACAGTGCCCCCGGGGATTCCCCGGGGCTTGGATCCCGGCGTGGATGCCGGGGCCGAAACTTTGTGAAGCCCACAGAGGGGAATCATCCGCAGGAGACGACGATTCTGCCGAAAGAGCCCACCGAAGGCGGTTGGTCCCACGGAGCACGCGGAAGAAAGCCCACGGAACACGCAGAATACACCGATAGGAGATGATCCACCGACTGACGTCGGTGGCTACGAGTGAAAGCCCGCAGATCACGCAGAACACGCAGATGAGAGAGAGAGGGATCCGCCGACTCACGTCGGCGGCTACGAGGAAAACCCCACGGAACACGCAGAAGACACAGATTGGAGATGATCCACCGACTCCCGTCGGTGGCTACGAGTGAAAGCCCGCAGATCACGCAGGACACGCAGATGAGAGAGAGGGATCCGCCGACTGACGTCGGGGCCAACAACATTGAGATCCGCCGACTCATGTCGGCGGCTACGAGGAAAAGCCCACGGAGCACGCAGAAGAAAGCCCACAGAACACACGGAATACGCAGATAGGAGAGTGGTCCATTGACTAACGTCGGTGGCTACGAGTGAAAGCCCGCAGATCACACAGAACACGCAGATGAGAGAGAGGGATCCGCCGACTCACGTCGGCGGCTACGAGGAAAAGCCCACGGAGCACGCAGAAGAAAGCCCACAGAACACACAGAATACGCAGATAGGAGAGTGGTCCACTGACTCACGTCGGTGGCTACGAGTGAAGGCCCACAGATCACACAGAACACGCAGATGAGAGAGAGAGGGATCCGCCGACTCACGTCGGCGGCTACGAGTCGGAGCCCACGGAGCATGCAGAAGAATACAAGTATTGGGCAGACCGCGCTCGGCCCGCCGGATCCGAAAGTTCCCGCCGTCGCAGCCAGTCTCCGCGGCGCAAAAGGCCGGCTGGAGAATCCGGACGACCATGGCGGGCTCTCAGCCCCGCCCACGGGGGAGGCTTCCTCCTGCCCTGCTCTGTGCCGCGAGTCCAGTTGCTCGGACTGTTCCGTGGCGTGTTCGGTCCCATCCCCGGGCTCCCGGACACCGATCCGGGCTGCTTTGCTTCGGGGATTCAGAAGGCCAAGCAGGTCGGGCTGCCGGCTTCGCATGCCTGCGGGATGACGCGCGCCGAGCCGGACAGTTCGGAGGCAGGGTCTGCACCGGCCCATGGTACTCGCGCGGCCCTGCTCACGACCGCCGATGGCTGTCCCAACGACCGGGCAACCCGGTCCGCCCTCAAGCGTCGAACTCGTAGGACAAGTACACTGCCACGCCCTTGGAGCGCGCGTAGTCCCGCACCCCGGGCTCGCTTTCCATGTGCGCCACCAACACCCCGAACACCGGGCCCCCCAACAGCTCGCCCAGCCGACCCAGTCGCCGCTCCACGAACCGGTCCACGTCCTGTCGCGACAACTGCGCCTTGCTCTCTCCCACCACCCACACCTGCTGACCCTGTCGCTCCCCGCGCCCCAGAATGTTCACCTCCAGCGGTATGCCGCGTGTATCCAACACGAAATCCCGGCGCAGCCGCTCCCGCAGCCGCAGCCCATGATCCTTCTCCAACAGCGGCGGAAGCGCCTGGTAAGCCGCGTTCTCCAGCGTATAGCCGATTGTCATCGCCAGCCCGCCCACCTGCCGATTCGTGTCGTCCAGCCGCCGCGACAGCGCCTGCAGCGCTTCCTCCGTCCGGCGTTGCGCCTCGGCCAGCTGCTCGACCCGATGGGCGAGGGCTTCCAGGCGTTCGTCGGTCCGCCGCTGGGCTTCGGCCAGGGCCTCGATTCGCTCGCCGAGGCGTTGGATTGCCTGCTCGGTGCGCACCTGTGCCTCGGCAAGCTGTCGCAGCGCCACCTGGAGCGGATCGATTACTTCCCGAACCTCCGAGCGCACGTGCTCCTGCGCCAGCGCATCCAGCACCATGGCCACCTTCCGGGAAGCCTCCGGGCCCAGCGCCTCTTTCAGTTCCTCATATGCCTGCCAGACATTCATCGTCATCTTGATTGTGCCGGGCACCCTCGGGGATGTCAAAAAGCTGAGGGTATCGCCTGCCTCTCGGCCCTCACGGACCCAATCGGCGGCCCGATCCACGGAGCTTTCCGAGCCGTTCCGGGCCGGGCGGCAGGTAGGGGTCGACCCGGGACCCGCGTGTAGGCAGGATCCCGGCGAGCCCACAGAAACGCAGGAAACGCCGCGTGGGAATCGTCCTGCACCGAGCCGAAATCGTGTCGCACGCTGGAGTCCACCCCGGTGCGACACAGGACCCCGGCCCGCAGGCGGGGCATCGAGGCTGATCACCGGGATACCGCCCTCTGGATCGCCCGCGGTTGGGCTCTACGCCGGGTTTCATCCCGCCCTCCCCCGTCCGCAGGAGCATCGGGCCGAACAGGATCGTGGCCCAAGCAACTGCTCGAGCCTTTCTCCGTGACCCGGGAAAGGCGGACCAACGCGACCTTGTTTCTCCACTCCGGGCCCGGTACAAAGCGGGAGCGATACACCGCGCGCGTTGGATTCGAGGCAAGAGGCCCAATCGCGTTGCCGGGCGAAGCCTCTCCAGGGGCGCGGGCATTGCCGGGTTGGAGTCCGGGAAAACCGAGTGCAGGCCAACCAGATTCCCGGGAACACGCGGGAAAGAGGTCAAAACCATGCCGGTGCCTGTGGTCAGTGTGGCGCAGATGCGCCAGTGGGAACAAGCCAGTTGGGCAGCGGGTCGCACCGAGGCGGGTGTGATCGCGCGGGTGGGCGCGCTCGTAGCTGCGCGCCTGCGGGAGCGCACCCGGCGCGGGGACCGCGTGCTTGTGCTGGCCGGCAAGGGGCACAACGGGGACGACGCGCGCGCCGCGGTGCCGCACCTGACGGATCGACGCGTTGAAGTCCTGGAGGTGCGGAATCCGGCCGCGGCCATGTCGGTGCTGGAAGCGGCGCTGGCGCGACGGCCGCACTGGGTGCTGGATGGACTGTTCGGCATCGGACTGAATCGTCCCCTGGATGCCGCATGGTGTGCATTGATCGAGCGCTTGAATGCGGCGAGCGCCCGGGTGGTGTCCGTGGATGTTCCCTCCGGTCTGGACGCGGATCGGGGTGAACCCTGGGGCGCGGCGGTGCGGGCGGCCTGGACGCTCACGCTGGCGGCACCCAAACAAGGTTTGCTGCGGACGGAAGCCGCGGCCTTCACGGGACGGTTGGAGGTGATTCCGGACATCGGGCTGGTCCCCTGCCCTGTGACCAGTGACCGGCTTTGGACCCTGCCGGAGGATTTCGAGGACTGGCCGCCCGCCCGGCCGGCGATGGCGCACAAGGGCACGTTCGGGCATCTGGCGATCGTGGCGGGGAGTTTGGGGTTTCACGGGGCGGCCGTGTTGGCGGCGCGGGGCGCGCAGCGGGCCCGGCCGGGCTTGATCACGCTGTTGACGCCGGCGCCGGTGTACGGCCCGGTGGCTTCGCAATTGCAGTCGGTGATGGTGCATCCGTGGTCGGCGGCGCATGCGTTGCCGGGCAACTACTCGGCCGTGTTGATCGGTCCCGGGCTGGCAGCGCCGGATGTGCCGGCGGAAATCGTGCAGGCGTGTAGGCGGTTGTGGCGCGATGCCCCGGTGCCGGTGATCGTGGATGCGAGTGCCCTGGACTGGGTGCCGCCGGAGCCGGTGCCCCGAGGCGCCATTCGGGTGCTGACGCCTCATCCGGGGGAGGCGGCGCGTATGCTGCGCACCACGGCCGCGCAGGTGCAAGCGGATCGCGCGGGCGCATTGCGGGCATTGTCGGAGCGCTTCGGCGGGGCATGGGTGGTGCTGAAAGGGTACCAAACGCTGGTGGGTCGGTACGAGGGTGCGGTGTATGTGAACTCCTCGGGCAATCCGGGTTTGGCGCAGGGCGGCAGCGGGGATGTGCTGGCGGGGTACATCGCAGGCTGGTTGGCGCAACCGTGGTCGCATGCCGATCCGTTGCAGGCGATGCGGTTTGCGGTCTGGCAACACGGAGCCGTGGCGGATCAGCTGGAGACAGAGCGGGACAACTGGGTCATCGAGGATCTGGTAAGCCGGCTGGGAGAGGCAAGGCCCGCGCCTGTCGAACCGGCGGAAGAGACAAGCACGCAAGAGAGGGCCGAGGGATGAGCACCGACTGGTTTGAATTGCTGAACACGGAGACGCCGGCGCATCTGGGGCCGGACCGGCGTGCGGGCACGTGGTCGGAATCCGAGATCCTGGCGCGGTTGGTTTCTTTGGAAGAAGCGGAACCCGCGGCCAGGAGGCGCAGTGTGGTCATTCGTGCCCTGGTGTTGTTGTGGCACGATCACTGGAACGCGGCGCATGAGCTGGTGCAGTCGGACCCGTCGGCCGACGCGGCGCTTGTGCACGCGATCGTGCACCGGCGGGAACCGGACCCGTGGAACTCGAAATACTGGTGGCGTCGGACCGGGGCGCATCCCGCATTGGAGCGCCTGGGGCTGGAGGCAGGTGCAGTGTTGGAGCGTCATGGAACGGCGGGCTGGGCCCGGCGGCTGTTGCCCGGGGGACGGTGGGATCCGTACGCGTTTGTCGATTTGTGCACGGAGCTTCAGGGGCGCGAGGAATCGGCCGAGGGGCAGGCGGCGCGGGCGCTGCAACGGGCGGAATTCGAGGCCGTGCTCGCCACGTTTGTCGGGGGCGCGGGATCAGGCCGGCAGGATTGAAACCACGAAGGCCGGATGAATCCCTATCCGACGATTCTGGCGGCGGTGCTGCCGGTGTTCGGGATCATCGGTTGCGGTTTTGCGGTGCGGCGGCTGGAGTGGTTGACGGAGGAAGCGGATGCAAGCCTGTTGCGGGTGACGATTCAGTTGTTGGTGCCCTGTCTGGTGCTGGACTCGGCGTTGGGGAATCCGGCACTGGGCCAGTGGCGCAATCTGGTGTGGGCGCCGCTGACGGGGTTTGTCACGGTGGCGCTGGGGATGGCGGTGGCCGCAGCCGCACGACGACTTCACGGGTTGAGGGAGTCGGCAGCCGTGCGCACGTTCACGGTGACGGTGGGGATTTACAATTACGGCTACGTGCCGATTCCGCTGGCGGTGTTGTTGTTCGACAAGGCCACGACGGGGGTTTTGTTTTTGTTCATGGTGGGGGTGGAAACGGCGTTGTGGACGCTGGGCGTACTGGGGCTGGCGGCGCGCGGGACGGGTCGGATCGACTGGCGACGGTTGCTGAATGCGCCGTTGGTGGCAATCGTGGTGGCGCTGCTGCTCAACAGTGTGCAGGGCCAGGCCTGGATTCCCGTGCCGGTGCGCACGGCGTTGCACTGGCTGGGCCAGTGCGCCATTCCGACGGCCCTGCTGTTGATCGGGGCGGTGGTGGCGGATCACCTGGGTCGGTTCCGTTCGGCCGCAGGTTGGCGTGTGATGGGCACGGCGGTGGTGTTGCGGCTGGGTGT
>JAOADM010000195.1:6798-7231 GCA_026417315.1 Limisphaera sp. | reverse complement strand
CGTGCGGTCTGGAAGTCATGCCACTCGATGCTGTAGCCGGAGCCCTTGAAGCTGCCGAAGACCCGTTGCCACCCGTTGCCCAATGGCCGCCAGAACTTGGTTTCGCTAAAAGCGATCGGTCCGGTTCCCGGGGTTTCCGGAGAACCGGCGGAGGCGCCGCTGGCCGTAGGTCTTCCTTTCATGTGTGCTCCACCCGCGGTTTGCAGGATAAAGGTGATCCCCGCCCATTAGTTGTCCAGAAACGGAGCCGGTGCAAACCCTCCGCAGGGAGGTTTCCTGCAGGGCCGGGGAGGTCGGGTTGGCAGCCGAAGCGTTTCCGGGGCATTGGGAAACGCGCGTGGAGCGGTGCGCCCTGCCGCGCCGAGGATGGCGGAACCCGGGCCGCAATTCCCGCACCGGCGCCTGCGGCCGGGGGAGGTTTCAACTACGGGCA
>JAOADM010000195.1:0-6788 GCA_026417315.1 Limisphaera sp. | reverse complement strand
ACTTCAGCCGAAATCTCGCTGATTGCCCTTGGAGGTGGTCGGCTTTCCAGCCCTTCAACCTCTTGCGTGGAAACATGAACCCGCGGGCGAACTGCACGCCTGCAGGTCGGGAGAAAGGAGGGGCCGGGCGCCGTTTTGCCTGTGTGATTTGCGCACTGCAGCTCAATAAAGGCCTTTGGCGCCGGCGGGATTGGGTGCCTGCCGGGAACGTCCGGTCGTTCATTCGCCTCGGCGCGCACCCCGCACAGAACGCCGCGGCGACCGGGGATTCGCCATGGCCGGTCGGGCTTTTCCCGGGGGGGCCGGAGCGAGTCAAAGATCCTGCGTTCGTACCCGCTTTTGGAGGTGTACGCGAGCGCCTTGAAGAATACCATGGGGTGGCGAATGAACGGCAGTTGGATCGCATTGCTCGACGCGTTGATCAGCGAATTGGAGCGCCGGAGATCGCTGGGTGTGCTGTATGTGGGTGTTTCTGCCCGGGCTGCGGCGCTGCTGGAGCAGTTGGAGTCGTTACCCACCGAGGCGCGGGTCGAATCGCGGGCGCGCCCTGTGACAGCGAGCAGGCCGGCGGCCGTTTCCAAAGAAGCCCCAAACCCGCCGTCGATGGCCGCGGCTACTTCGAGCCGGACCCAAGGTGTCACGGGGACACAGGGGGCGGAGGCCGCTGGGGGGGTGGTGGACGCTGCGGTGGCGCCGCCCGCCAGCAAATTGTCGCCAGAGCTGTTCCCCGGCGCGGCTTCCGTGTCGGGCGTGGCTGCGGGTTTGAGCCGGGAGGCGCGCATCGCCGCCCTGGCCGAACTGCGTCAGCGCGTTTTGCAGTGCGTGAAATGCCCCCACTTGGCGGCCACGCGCAAAAACGTGGTCTTTGGCGTGGGCTCCCCGGAGGCGGAGCTGGTGTTTGTGGGCGAGGCGCCGGGAGTGGACGAAGACGAGCAGGGCGAGCCCTTCGTGGGGGCTGCGGGGCAGTTGCTGACGAAGATCATCCAGGCGATGGGTTTCACGCGTGAGCAGGTGTATATCGCGAACATCCTGAAGTGCCGGCCGGATACCCCGGGTCAGACCAGTGGGAATCGCAAGCCCACGCCCACGGAGATGGCCACCTGTTTTCCCTGGCTGCGCGAGCAGCTGCTGCTCATCCGGCCCAAGGTGATTGTGGCCCTGGGCGCCACGGCCGTGGAGGGGTTGCTGGGCAAAAGCACCGTCGGCATCACCCGGCTGCGCGGGCAATGGCAACAGTGGGAGGGCATTCCCGTGATGCCGACGTATCACCCGGCCTACTTGCTGCGGAACCAATCCCTGGTTGAAAAACGAAAGGTGTGGGAGGACATGCTGCAGGTTCTGGAGCGGCTGGGACGGCCCATTACCGAACGCCAGCGGAACTATTTCACGCGGGCCGGCACGGAACGGACCTGAATCGGATCGCCCCGGCTGCGGCGGGGTCAGATGAGGAGACGATCTTGTTTGGATGCCCAGCAGAGGGGGCGGCCCTTGGCACCGCCCCGGAATTCGCGCTGTCGGCGTGCGAACGAAGTTTTTTCGCGCAGACGTTGAATTATCCTGTTGACAAACCGGTGCTTAAGCCTAAAGTGGCGGCGACTGACAGAGCACTAGCAGTACAGTCTCGGAGAGCCTATGAAAACAACAGCCACGTGGATGAAAAGCTTCCTGGTCGCCGTTGCCGCCCTGGCCATTGCCGGTAGTGCGTTTGCAGAAACCAAGAATCTCACCGCCAAGGTCACCCGCATTAAAGGGGCTGCTCGTTATTCCACGGACGGGACCACGTGGAAGACGTTGAAGACGGGTCAAACGCTTTCTCCGGGCACGGTCATCCAGACGGCGGCAAACTCCATGGTGGACCTGGTTCTGGGGCCCGAGGACACCATTCGGCTGGCCCCGCAGGTTACGGAGAGCATCACGGTTCTGCCGCCGGCAGAGGTCATTTTCCAGCCCATCACCGGGCCCGACACCGTGCGGCTTTATTCGGACACCACGCTGGCGATCGATCGGCTGACCTCGACGGCTACGGGCATGGATGAGGTCCGGGAAACGGTGCTCGACCTGCGTGCGGGCGCGATTTTCGGCAAGGTGAAGCGGATGACGGCGGCTTCCCGGTATGAGGTCAAGATTCCCAATGGCGTGGCCGGCATCCGCGGGACCATTTATCACATCAACGCCCAGGGCGTCGTGAGCGTGCTGGTGGGTACGGTGGTGCTCTCGGTGGTCGGCCAGGACGGTCGGGTCATTACCCAGGTCATCCACGCCGGCTACCAGTATGATGTGCGGACCGGGCAGTTGACGCCGCTGCCCGACACGTTGGCGCAGGAGATGTCCACGGCAGCGCAAACCGTGGGCACGGGTGAGATGGCGCCACCGACGGTTTACACGCAGGATCAAACCACCATCTTCGTGTCGCCCACCACGGGCAGCTCCGGTAGCGGGAGCAGCGGTGGCGGTAGCGGCGGTGGCAATGGCGGCTGATCCTCGTGGCTGAAGTGTCAGTCTCTCCAACGAAGGCCAGGGTAGCAGCAACGGTTGCCCTGGCCTTCGCGCTTTCCAGCGGGTGAGAATCGATTGGCGACATTGCATCGGGCCGGGTTTGGCCGCCCTGGTTTTGGTGGTCGTGGCGGTTCCGCTGCGGCTCCGCTGGGGCCCGTTGGAACGGGTGGAGGCCCTGACCTACGACTGGCGCGTGCGTTGGGCAGCGGGCTTTCCGCCGCCCGCGGTGACCAACCTGGGCTTCGTGGACATCAACGACGAAAGCATCCGGCTTCTCAAAAGCGGTGCGATCGATCCGAGATTCCGATTCGGCCTTTACTGGCCCCGCCACCTCTATGGCCGGGTCCTCCGGGAGTTGCATGCGCAGGGCGCGATTGCCGTTGGGCTGGACATCTTGTTTGCCGATCCCCGGGATGACCATGCGCCGGTCAAGTTGCCGGCCGGACAGGCGGCGGTGAACGACCCCTTTTGGCGGGGGTTGCCCGAGTTTCTGCGTCCTGCGTTGTTCGACGAGGAGGATCGCAAGATGGCGCTCGTCGAATCCGACGCCTTTTTCGCCTGGCAGCTGCATCGCACCGGCATTGGCATCTTGGCCGCGGATCGCGGTGTGCTCCCCTATTCGTTGCTGGCCACCAATGCGGCTGCCATCGGTGACATCTCGGCCGAGAAGGACATGGACGGCGTGCTCCGTCGGGCGCGCGCCTTTCAAATGTACCGGGTTTGGCACCCGCTGTTTCAGAAGGCCGCCGACCAGTTCGGCGTGGATCTTCAGCAGGCACGGATCGAAGCAGATCGGATTGTGCTGAGGCTCCCTGACGGCACCGAGCTGCCGCCCATTTCCCTGGATCGGGAGGGCCGCTTTGCCTTGTCCGATCTGTTGGGCGATACCCTGCCGGCGGGCTGGCCGGAGCGGGCCCGGCCTTTCGAGGAGCGCCGGGTGTGGCATATGGGGATCGTGTTGGCGGCCCGGGCCCTGCAACTGGACCTGGAGACCGCCGAAGTGGATTTGAAGGGCGGTCGGATCGTTTTGCGGGGACCCGGTGTGACGCGAGTGATTCCGGTGGACCAGCAGGGCTTTTTTCTCATCGACTGGACCATTCAACCGAATCAACCCGGCCTGGTGGCCCGCAACTTCATCGAGGTTCTGGGTCAGGATCTGGCGCGGGAAGCAGGAGAGCCGATGGACCAGCCCGGGTTGTGGAAGGGCCGGTTGGTGGTCATCGGTTCCACGGCCACCGGCAATGACCTGACCGATTTGGGTGCCACCCCGCTGGCGCGCGAGACCTTCCTGCTGAGCAAACACTGGAATGTGGCGCACTCGATCCTCACCGGCCGGTTCGTACGGCGGAGCGGTTTTGGGGTGGATCTCTTGGTGTTGGCCGGCGCGGTGGCGGTGGCCGCGGCCATCACCCTGTTGGGGCGGCCGCCGTGGTCGCCCCTGGGGGTGCTTGGTGGCGGGCTGCTGTACACCGCGGCGGTGACGTGGGCCTATCAGGAGCACCGGCTCTGGCTTCCCTTGGTGGCCCCGGTGGCGGGCGGGCTGGGGCTGACCCATGGCGTATTGCTGGCGTACCAGGCCCTGTTCGAACAGCGCGAAAAGCGGCGGGTGAAATCCGTCTTCAGTCGGATTGTTTCTCCGGATGTGGTGCAGGAGCTGCTCCGGGCGCGCGAATTGTCCCTGGGCGGCCAGCGTCGCGAGGTCACCGTGTTCTTTGCGGACATCCGCGGGTTTACGGAGCTGACCGACCGCGCGCAGGCCGAGGCCGAGGCACTGGTTCGGGAGCGCGGGTGGTCCGGTCCTGAAGCGGAAGCCTGCTACGCCGAGTGCGCCCGCGAGACGTTGACCACCGTCAACGAATACCTGGCCTGTGTGGCCGACGTGATCAAGCGCCACCAGGGTACGCTCGACAAGTACATTGGCGATTGCGTGATGGCGTTCTGGGGGGCGCCGACGGCCCGCAAGGACCACGCCGCCGCGTGCGTGCGGGCGGCGATCGACGCGCAGCGCGCCGTGCGTGCGTTGAACGAACGTCGAGAGGCGGAGAACCGCATCCGTGAGATGGAGAATGAAAGACGGCGCCAAACCGGTTTGCCGCCCCGGCCGCATCTGCCCCCCTTGCATCTGGGAACCGGCATCCACACCGGCGTGGTAACGGTGGGACTGATGGGATCGGATCAGCACCTGCTCAATTACACCGTGTTCGGTCGGGAGGTGAATCTGGCCAGCCGGTTGGAGAACATTTCCGGGCAGGGACGCATTCTCATCAGTCAGGTGACCTACGAACATCTGCTTCGACACGACCCGGCGCTGGCGCGGCGGTGTCGGCCCCTGCCTCCGGTTACGGTCAAAGGCATTCGGGAGCCGATCGCCGTGTACGAAGTCCTGTGGCAGGATGGTGACGATGAGGCTCTGTCAGCGGCGAAGTTGGACTCTCCACCGCCGGGACAGCGGCCCCGGGCGGCGTAGCAAGAACTCCGAGGGCTCCACGGGCGGGAAAGCTGTCCGATTCGAACGGGCCACTTCCTGATTCCGGAGGTGCCGGAAAGTCTTCAACGCGTCAGGCTACCGGGGGACCACACTCGTCGAATGGAGGCCTTTCATGTGCGCGCCGCCCATGGCAGGGCTTTTCCCTCTGCTCGCTGCGGGTTATGAAGTAAGACCGGTTACGGGGCGAGGCTGACCCTGCGAGCGTAACGCGGTCGTGGGCGCAGGCATGCGCTCGCCCCTCGGGTTCCGGTCGCCATGGGCACTTTGTCCCCCGCCGTTTCCGGGCTCACCGCGACCGGGGACCAGCGGCCCTGGGCACTGAAACCAGGGCCGGGGCGCCATGCAACCGCATCAACCTTCCGCGGGCCTTCGCTCCACGATTTCAATCGCCGCACGGTTCTTTGCGATCCGATCCGCCGGAAGATAACCCCGCCAGTTGACGCAGGGATAAACCACGGCGCGACGCCCGAGGATACTGCCCGGATTCAGCACGGCCTGACAACCGACTTCGGCGAAGTCCCCCACCAGCGCTCCCAGTTTGCGCAGGCCGGTGTCAATGCGTTCTCCCTCCACCTCGACCCAGATGGTGCCCGGCAGCGAGCGGAAGTTGGACAGGATGACCCCGGCGCCCAGATGAGCGCGATGACCCAGGATGGAGTCGCCCACGTAGTTGAAATGCGGCACCTGGGCCCCGTTGAAAAGAATACAGTGCTTCAGTTCGCAGGCATTGCCCACCACGCAGTTGTCGCCAATGAGGACATGTTCCCGAATGTAGGCGTTGTGTCGGATGCGGCAATTGCGGCCAATGATGGCCGGGCCTTTGATCATCGCACCGTCCTCCACCAGCGTACCCTCGCCGATGTACACCTTGTCCCCGATGTAGGCGACGCCGTCGCATCGGTTCTTCAGGATCGGCTGGACCCGGGCCTCGATGTACTCCGCCAGCTGCCGCAAGGCGTCCCAGGGATACACCAGGTCACGAAACAGATCTCGATGCTCCGTCTGGCTCAAGTCGAAGAGGTCTTCCGCTCGCAACATGGCGCCCAAGGTAGGCCAAGCCGGGGTTCCGGCAACGCCAATTTGGCTCGGGGCGGTTTCGTCACCGTTCCTGTGGGCTCGGATTCGAACGCGTCCGGCGGTTCCGGCATGCAACCGGTCCGTGCGCTTCGCCCGGGGGCCAGGCCGTCCGAAAACCGCGGGCGGCCGGAGGCCCGCCCGGGCATTCTCTCCGACGTCCGGAGTGGCCGGCATCCGACGGGCGGTGTTCTTGGAAAAGAACACTTGACATGTTACTGCGTATAATTAAACGGGACTCATGAAACAGAAGCTTTCCCGCCGCGCCTTCATGCAATCGGCCGTTTTGGCCACGGTGGCGGCCCCGTGGCTGACAGCGGCCGCGGGGACGAATGGTTCCGGCTCGCAGGGCAGCGATGCATCCAAGGGGAATGAGGAGGAGCGGCTGCCTCAGGGGCGAATCGGTTCCTGCTCGTTCAGCCGGCTGATGTTGGGGGGCAACCTGCTCTCGGGCCACGCGCACGCGCGGGACCTGGCGTATGTACGGGACTTGATGCGGGCCTACCATACCGAAGCCAAGATCCGTCAGACGCTGGAACTGGCCGAGAGTCACGGCATCGACACCCTGAATTCGTGGGTCATGGATGACAACCGGCCGTTGTTCGACCACTGGAGGAACGGGGGCCGGATGAAGTGGATTGCGCAGGTCCGCTTCGGGGGAGCGGACGGATTCGACCAGGTACGGCGCGCCGTGGCGGAGGGAGCGACGGCGGTTCACGTTACGGGGGAT